>CAYOSB010000387.1:0-3091 GCA_964406495.1 uncultured Bacteroidaceae bacterium
CGATGTGCATGAGCGCATTGCGCAAGCGGCGCGGCAGACAACGCAACACGTTTATGACGACCGCGTCGTAAGACCCTCTCTCTACACACAGGGGGTTGGCCTTATCTACAGAAGCGAATTCAATAACATCGGGGATCTCTTCAATAAGAAGGGGCAGCAGTCCCCGGATGAAGAGGAGTCGATTGAGCAGAACGGGGATGCGATCAGGGAAGAGGATTCCGAACCGGTATCGCGATAGGTATTGAAGCTACACAAGATCCCTAATAAACCGGAGATGAAAGGATTTTTGAACCGGCCGCGAAAGGATCCCGCATTTTAATGCTTGCACGCGGAGTTTTCACTTGGTTCCCTGTTGAAAAGAAAATTAATTTCTTGATAACGACATATACTACAATCCGCGATATCTCGTTTTTTTATATATATTCGCCAGAAAATTAATCAGATATGAAGCTATTTATTATCCTGCAAAGTGTTGCTGCAGACACCACCCTGACAGAAGGGACAGCGCGCGAATCGTTTATCGATCTTGCGATCAAGGGAGGATGGGTGATGATCCCGATCGTGCTGCTGAGTTTTGTTGCTGTCTATATCTTTTTTGAACGTTGGTTCGCCATCAAGAAGGCCGCAAGCATCGATCAAAATTTCATGAACAGGATCAAGGACTATATCATGGATGGAAAAGTAGATGCCGCGAAAACGCTTTGTCAATCTACGGACAATCCTGTTGCAGCCATGATCGAAAAAGGTATATCGAGGATCGGGCGTCCCCTTAACGATGTCAATGCAGCCATCGAAAATGTGGGACGACTGGAAGTATATAAACTCGAGCGCGGATTACCAACGCTGGCAAGTGTATCCGGCGGGGCCCCCATGATCGGGTTCCTGGGAACAGTGATCGGCATGGTACAGGCATTCCACCAGATGTCCACTGCTGGGAACAACATCAACGTAGGTGAACTCTCGGGCGGTATCTACACGGCATTGATTACCACCGTTGCCGGACTGATCGTTGGTATCATCGCTTTTTTTGCCTATAATACCCTTGTTGCCAGGGTCGACAAAGTGATCAATAACATGGAGGCAAGCTCTACTGAATTTATCGACCTGCTCAACGAACCGGCTAAATAAAGATTTTCATGGCAATCAGGAATAAAAACAGGGTGCTGAATAATTTTGCAATGTCGGGGATGACTGACATTGTATTCCTGTTGCTGATATTTTTCATGCTCACCTCTACCCTGATCGCTCCCAATGCAGTAAAACTGCTCATGCCAAGTCCGGGACGTACCCCTGTTACGGTGGAGTCGTCGGTACCAACAGTCACGGTATACAGCAATTCAAGAATCACCGTGGATGGTGTGACGATCCAGTATGAAAATCTTGGTACGGTTTTGGATGCTAAACTTGCAGGACAGGCAGAGCCGACCGTAAAAGTCGTGACCTCGCCCCAGGTATCGGTTGAGGATGCTGTGAAGGTGATGAATATCGCCGCAGAAAGGAACTATACTGTTGTAATAAAATTACTCTGATGGCTATACAGTCGAGGAATAAAAGAAATATCAGTTTTGCAATGTCCGGAATGACAGACATTGTGTTCCTGCTGTTGATCTTCTTTATGCTCACGACAACCCTGATTGTACCTGCATCCAGGCATGTCGAGCTGCCGGAAAGCAATAACCAGACTCAGGCAAGCCCTGTACTGGTGCTGTCTATCGCCAATAACAAAACTGTATATATCGAGGACCAGTCCTATACCATGAGCGAGCTGGAGCCAGTGCTTCGAAGAATGCTGGAGCCCTATGGTGACACTCCAACAATCCGACTCAACGCCGACAGGTCCCTTGTAATGGAAGAGGTTTTTGCGGTACTGAACATCGCCAAGAGAAACCGGTACAGGGTGATCCTTGGAACGAAACCAGTAAGTTAGATCCATCATGCGAATCAACAGGAGAGGTTTAATAGGAACGATTACGATCCACGGGTTGGTGCTTGCCCTGCTGATCCTTGGAGGGCTGACATTCCCCGACCCGCCCCCGGAAGAGGAGGGCGTGCTGGTGAACTTCGGTACCGATGATACAGGATTTGGAGCTGTTGAACCCCGGGGCGATGAAGTCAACCAGGGCACTCCTGAACCTGCTGTGACAGAGGAGATCCAGGAAGAAGTTCCTGACTATACACCCCCGGAACCACAGGTTGCGGAAACTGCCCCTGCTGACAATACCCAGGATGTGGAAGAAGTGGTAGTGAAGGAGGATCCGCAGCCTACTGCTGAAGAGATCGCCAGGCAACGGGCCGAGGCAGAAAGGATCAGGAAAGAGCAGGAAGCGGAGCGAATACGGAGGGAAGAAGAAGAGCGGATCAGGCAGGAAAAACTGGCAGAGCAGCGAAGGATCGAAGAAGAACGCCGCCGTCAGCAGGAACAGGCCAACAGGCTGGACAACCTTGGCAGGAATGCGTTAGGTCGCCAGGGCACCGGTGATCAACAAGGTTCGCAAGGCGTCGACCCAGGTTCAGGAACCAACCAGGGGAGTACCACAGGAACAACCGGGGCTTCCAACTACGGAGACGGCAGCGGGCTGGGGAACTCTAATTACGGACTCGGAGACAGGAAGGCTGTCGGAACACTTCCCAAACCAAATGTAGATGAATGTACAGTTACCAGCCGAATAGTGGTTACTGTTGAAATACAGGTCGACCGGGATGGAAATGTGGTAGGTGCAAGTGTGCAGTCTGCTGATTTCAGTGACAAATGCATCTGGGATAATGTATTAGAAGCCGCCCGAAGGACCAAGTTCACCAGCGATCAGAATGCTACTTTCAGACAAACCGGTTGGATTAAATATACAATTGAGCCTTAATCCTTTGTACAGTTGCATCCTGAAATAGCGAAGAGACACATCACTAACCGTATGACTATCCAAACAGGGCCTTTAGTTGTGGTACCAGCAGTTTCACAGCGGCAATCAGGATGGCCGCGAGCAACATGTACCTCAGAAACTTTGCGCCCCACTTCACTGCCACATTCACCCCCACATAGGCCCCGGTCATATTTCCGGCGGCAAGCAACAATCCATATAATGTATATTCCCAT
>CAYOSB010000388.1:0-3082 GCA_964406495.1 uncultured Bacteroidaceae bacterium
AAAAATAAACAAAGAATTGGCTTCTTTTCGGTGCAAAGGGTTAACGTTTGTTAAAAATAACGATGATAATTCGCTAATAATGCATCAACCCCCTGTTTTTTAAAGGTTATCAAAGATATAAAAATATAATCCTGTTAACATTTAAAATCTTAACTTTGCAACCGCTTTATTGAAACGTATTAATATGCAGTGAATTAGATGACCAATATGGAACATTCAAAAAGGAACAAAAAAGAACACAGGAAAGGAGCTGCTCCCCACCCGGAAAAAGGTATTGCAGAAAAGTCATCTGATCGGTTCAAAAGTGAATCGGGAAAAAGTGCAGCAGGGAGAGCAAAAAATCCGGCAGGGAAAGGTGCAGCAGGGAAAAGTGCAGCAGGGAAAAGTGCAAAAGGTAAAAATACAGCAGGGAAAGGTGCAGCAGGGAAAGGTGCAGCAGGGAAAAGTGCAGCAGGGAAAGGTGCAGCAGGGAAAGGTGCAAAAGGCATAAATACAGCAGGGAGAGCAAAAAGTAAAAGTGAAGCAGGGAGAGGCAAAGATGTAGCAGGGAGAGACAAAAGTGCAGCCGGAGCAAAGAAATCCGAACAGATCAGGCTGAACAAATACATTGCACATGCAGGAATCTGTTCCCGGAGGGAGGCCGACAAACTTATTGCAGCAGGACTGATCTCAGTGAATGGATCGGTCGTGACAGAGGTCGGTACAAAAATTGATCCGGATGCTGATGTCAGGTACAACGGCGAACGCCTTGGAAATGAAAGAAAGGTATACCTGTTGCTCAACAAACCGAAAGATTTTGTCACCACCATGGACGATCCGCATGCAAAAAAAACCGTGATGGAACTTGTGGAACGTGCCTGCAAGGAAAGAATCTACCCGGTGGGAAGGCTGGACAGGAACACCACAGGGGTGCTTTTGTTTACCAACGATGGTGATCTGACAAGGAGGTTGACACATCCCTCTTTCAATAAGAAAAAGGTGTATCATGTCTTCCTGGATAAAAACCTTCCGCACAGCGACCTGAACAAGATCGCCGAGGGCATCGAACTGGAGGATGGTTTCATCCAGCCGGATGCCATATCCTATGCAAGTATGGACAACAAACGGGAGATAGGCCTGGAGATCCATTCAGGTAAAAACAGGGTGGTAAGACGCATCTTTGAACATTTAGGGTACAAAGTGACCAAACTTGACAGGGTGTATTTTGCCGGGCTGACCAAGAAAAACCTGCCAAGGGGTAGGTGGAGGTTCCTGACCGATAAAGAGATCAAATCGCTTAAAATGAATGCTTTTGAATAGTACAAAACAACATAAGTCCGGCTTCGTGAATATCCTGGGAAGACCGAATGTGGGTAAATCTACCCTGATGAATGCCATGGTGGGAGAAAAACTATCCATTATTACCTCCAAAGCGCAAACCACGCGACACCGCATTCATGGCATCGTCAACGGCGATGATCACCAGGTTGTTTTTTCGGACACCCCCGGAATCCTCGATCCCAACTACAAATTGCAGGAATTCATGCTGAAGAGTGCACGCGGGGCGCTGTCAGATGCGGACATTTTCCTGTATATCACGGAAGCTGGTGAACCGCCCGGAAAAGAATCATTCTTTATAGAACAACTTAAAAAAACGGAAGTGCCTGTGCTTGTGGTCATCAATAAGATTGACCGGTCTGACCAGTCAGCGCTGGAAGAGATGGTGCAGCAATGGCAGGAGCTGCTTCCGGATGCAGAGATCTTCCCCACAAGCGCATTGAAAGCATTCAACGTGGATAACCTGTTTCGGCGAATCCTTGAACTGCTGCCGGAATCACCGCCGTTTTTTCCAAAAGATATGCTCACCGATAAATCTGAACGTTTTTTGGTAAGTGAGTTCATCAGGGAAAAGATCCTGATGCATTACAAGCAGGAGATCCCGTATGCTGTCGAAATCGAAGTTGAATCGTTCAAAGAGGAAGAAAAAATCATCAGGATTCGTGGTGTCATTTACGTTGAAAAAGACAGTCAGAAAGGGATCCTGATCGGACACAAAGGTGCTGCCCTCAAGCGGGTGGGAATGGAAGCACGAGAGGAAATGGAGACCTTCTTCAACAAAAAAGTATTTCTCGAACTCTATGTGAAGGTGAACAAAGACTGGAGAAACAACGAAAACAAATTAAAAAAATTCGGTTACCGGTAAAACGCCAATAAACATGGGAAATATAGTAGCAATTGTGGGCCGGCCAAATGTGGGCAAGTCTACATTCTTCAACCGCCTGACGGAATCACGGCAGGCCATCGTGGACGAGACCAGCGGCGTGACCCGCGACAGGCATTATGGCAGTGTGATCTGGAACGGCAGAACGTTTACCGTTATCGACACGGGTGGATATATTACGAATTCCGAGGATGTTTTTGAAGAAGAGATCAGGAAGCAGGTCATCCTGGCCATCGAAGAATCTGATGTGATTGTCTTCATGGTGGATGTGGTCAGCGGAATCACCGACCTTGATGAATCCATCGCACAGATGCTCAGGAAAGTAAAAAAGCCCGTGATGCTGGTCGCCAATAAGGCGGATAACAATACCAGGTTGATGGACACACCTGAATTTTACAAATTGGGACTGGGAGAGATCTATCCCGTATCGTCCATCAATGGAGCAGGTACAGGGGATATGCTGGATGAGCTCGTCCTTCATTTTGAGAAAGAAGATACAGAGGATACATCGTCTGAATTACCCCGGATTGCCGTTGTGGGCCGACCGAATGTGGGTAAATCCTCGCTGATTAATTCCCTGATCGGGGTAGAACGAAATATTGTCACGGAAATTTCGGGAACCACACGCGATTCAATAAATACGCGTTATTCAAAGTTCAACCATGACTTCATCCTGGTAGACACAGCCGGGATAAGGAAAAAGGCAAAGGTAAAGGAAGACCTTGAATTCTATTCAGTAATGCGTTCAGTGAGGGCCATAGAGCATGCCGATGTGTGCATGCTGCTGATCGATGCTACCATTGGCATCGAAAGCCAGGATGTCAATATTTTTCACCTGATCCAACGCAGCAAGAAAGGAGTGGTTGTATTGATCAATAAATG
>CAYOSB010000389.1:0-3079 GCA_964406495.1 uncultured Bacteroidaceae bacterium
AGCGGATTGGGGGACTAAAGTAGATGCCTATATCGGCAACATTTCCGGTAGCAAGCAGGATTTCTTTAACGCCATCGTGGATGAACGTGCCTGGGAATTTGGAGGCGAAATGATCAGAAAATATGAACTCATACGCTGGAACCTCTATTATGAAAAGGTAAAAGAAACGGTAGAAGGATGCAAGGCAATGGCTGACAGTGCTTTTGCCGGTACAGGAGTGCTCCCTGATTATGTCTACACCAAGTTGGACGAGAACGGGGATCTGATGATTCTGAATACGCATGAGAAGGTTGTTGCCCCGCCCGATGATACATGGGAACGGCAAACCTGGCTTATTGCCATGTATAGCGAAGAGCGGGCCGACGGATATGCTGAATGGATTACAAGGGATTATGCGAATTATGTGAATCCTTCCAATATCGGTGTCCCGGATGGTGTCGTTCGCTATATCTTCCCTATACCAACAATTGGAATCGATAACAGCAAAGGACTCCTGACGAATGATGGATATAATTTTGGATTTTAAAACTTACAGGAACAAAGTAAAAATGACAATTATGAAAGGAATAAAAACATATAGCAAAATATGGGTGCTCATCTCTTTTACGGTCATGTCCGTTTTCCTGTCCTGTGAGCCCGAGGAGAATTATCCAAGAACCAGGTTGTTTCAACCGGTGTTGAATGAAGCGCTTTATTCTGTAGAGAATACGATCGTGGTGAACCTTGGAAAATTGAAACAGTCCACCGGCTACCTGGTCGAGGTAAGTCGCGACAGCTTTTTAACGGTAGATTATTCACTGGAAATAGATACGAATTTTGTCATATTGGATGAGGAAACCCTGGGAGAGGAATTGCTGTGGTTTACCATTTACCAGGTGCAGGTGACGGCCTATGCAGACGATCCGGAATATAACAGTTTGCCCTCGTTCCTGGGGAGTGTCAGAACACAGAAGTACCCTTCCAATATGCATGCGCCGACCACTTTTGATGTGCTGGATACACGGGCAAAAGTGGAGTGGGATCCTGTCGGAGACCCGATTACACATGTGAAAATATTTTCAGAGAATGATCTCCGGCTTTCCACACCCTTGCTTACACTGGAACTCACACAGGCTCAGATTGACACAAACTTGGTGATCATCCCGGGATTACAACCCAGTACAACCTACCAGATCGCCATATACAGTGGCGACGTACTCAGGGGCTGGGAATTTTATACCACCAGGGAAGCACTGGTTTCAGGACCCAATGTGGTGAATCTCACCGGAATTGATTCTTCAGTGATCGTGCTTCGGCAAAGGCTGGCCCAGGTAGATGACGGGAGTATCATTGTGCTGGAGGGAGGTAAAACTTATATGGCAGCAGGGTATGATTTTGATAAATCGATTTCATTCATCAGCGGATATAGTTTTGTGCCTGCACTACCGGTGATCGATTGCTCATCGAACTTCAACCTTAAAGATGGAAGCAATGTAGGGTATGTGACATTCAAAGATATTCACCTCACAGCTTCCGAAGATGGATTCAATGCACGGTATGTGCTTAACATCGACAAATCCGGGACATTGGGTGAACTTAAATTTGAATCCTGTGTGATCAGAACGCTGCGGGGGATCTGCAGAATGAAGGATGGCGCCGGAACCCTGGAGGCCTATACGATAAGTGATTGTCGAATAGACAGCATCAGGGATTATGGATTGCTTACCGTGGATATAAACGTATGGCAATGCAATGATATTCTTATTGAAAATTCAACAATAAGTAAAACGCAGGCATTTATTCAAAGCAGGAATAACTCCAATTCATTAAAAATTGACGGATGTACGGTCAATGAATCACCACAGACCGGCAGAAGAATGTTCCGCTACCGGGAAGCAGGCCAGGACAATGTGGTGAACGGAATTACTATTGAAAATACCATCTGGGGGCACGCCTGGGATGTTACAGAGGAAGAGATTTACCTGATAGACGCATACGATGGCCTGGGAAATACCACATTTATCCTCTCAAATAATTATGCCACCAGCGAATTTGGATTTGATGTGGAGGGTGGAAAAGATGCAATAGCAGGATTTCCATCCGCCACCTATCCGGGTCTTGTTACCGACCTGTGGACAGATCCATATAATGCTGTCTTTGAAATAAAAGATCCTGGTTTTGCAGGCAAGGGAGATGCAGGTGATCCCCGGTGGCGCGTAGGTTTGTAGTTAGGAGTAGTCTCATGTAATAGTGTTAAGTTTTTGTTCCGGGACGATCTGGTCCCGGAACATTCATTCAAAAAGTAAGTAAATGAGAATATATCTTACGATCATTTTATTCTTTGTCAGTGCTTTCATGTATGCCCAGGTTCCGGCATTCCCCGGTGCAGAAGGTGGAGGAAAATACACCACGGGAGGAAGAGGAGGCAAAGTCCTTTTTGTCGACAATCTGAACAATAAAGGGGATGGAAGCTTCAGGGAGGCCATCGAAGCAGAAGGTCCGAGAATCATTGTATTCAATGTTTCAGGAACCATTGCACTGGAAAAAACAATTCACATTAAAAACGGCGATCTCACAATTGCAGGACAGACTGCGCACGGTGATGGGATCTGCCTGAAAAATTACGGGGTACGGGTCGATGCCGATAATGTGATCATACGGTACATCCGGGTGCGTCCCGGAGCGCAGGAGGATGAAGAAAATGATGCGATCTCAGGAATACGAAACAAAAACCTGATCATTGACCATTGCAGCTTCAGTTGGGCCAATGATGAGGTAGCCTCATTTTATGACAATGAGAATTTTACCATGCAGTGGTGCATCATCAGTGAAAGCCTCTATCTTTCCAGTCATCACAAAGGAGCACATGGCTTCGGAGGCATCTGGGGCGGATACAACGCTTCGTTCCATCACAACCTGATCTCCGATCATTCCAGCAGGAATCCCAGGTTGAATGGTGCGCGCTATGAAGGCGGACTCGGGAAGGAGCAATTGGACTTCCGTAACAACCTGATATATAATTGGGGGTATAACAGTATCTATGGTGGTGAAGAAGGAAAATATAACCTGGTCAACAACTATTTTAAACCCGGACCCGCTA
>CAYOSB010000390.1:0-268 GCA_964406495.1 uncultured Bacteroidaceae bacterium
TCTTAAATGAATTTCCTGGAGTATAGATTTGAACTATTGAAAGTAGAGAAGAGGATAAGAATAACAACAAATTGTTTCAGTAATGTTTCAGTAATAAAAAACAAAAACGCCTAAAAACATTATGTTTAAAGGCGTTTAATTATTATATTTGTTGACCCGCCAGGGCTCGAACCTGGACTCTTCTGAACCAAAATCAGACGTGTTGCCAATTACACCACGGGTCAGTACCCTTTTTCCGATTTGCCTGACCTGCAGTTACTCCTGCAGT
>CAYOSB010000390.1:278-3079 GCA_964406495.1 uncultured Bacteroidaceae bacterium
AATCGGGATGCAAAGTTAAAACTTTTTCTTTTTTCTGAATAAATTCGGTGCAGATTTCCAATATTTTTTTCTTCATGATCTTCATCTATATCTTATTTCATAATTTTTTAATGTCGATTTAAGGTCTGCTTATTGCTGTTTCCATAATTTTCGATCGCAGCAATACCCTGAAATAATGAAACACTTCAAAGGTAAGACTAAGGAACCGTTGAATTCAAATGAGATCATCTCAGATTATGATTTCCATGTGCAGTTAATTGTGGAGGGAAAAGTCCTGGATTTCGAAAATGACAAGTCACGGAAAAAAGTTCCTGTATAAATTGGTAGCAGGCTGGAAAGGTTCAAGCTATGATTGTGGCAGCACGTAATTCCTTCCTGCGGGCCTTTGCTTCTGGTAGTCGTGCCTCAAGTGCATCCCAGAAACGCTTGCCGTGGTTCTTATGGACAGTGTGCATCAATTCATGCAGACAAACATATTCGATCAGCGGATCCGGCAAAAAGATCAACCCACTGTTCAAACTGATATTGTTCTTTGCTGAACAACTGCCCCATCGGGTGCGCATTCTTCGAACCGTAAGACGAGCATATCGAAGGGAATGTTCCATCGACAGTGCTGCGAGAATTCCCGGCAATTGCAACTTCGCCTCCTGTAATCCCAGTCGGGCCACCTGTTCCCTTAATGCTGTCTGATGGTCTGCACTCCGTATGTCATAGCCTGCAGGCAACAGCAGATCATGACCCAGTAAAGACTCATTTACAACAAACTCATTCTGCTTACCCTGCAAAACTGAAATACTTCTTTCCCGCATCCGGATCACATCTCCAACCTTCCATACAAGATTTTCTTCTTTCTGCCGTTTGATCTGCAGGGTCTTTTGACGAATCCAACCGCGCTTTTCCAGTACAAAACGTTCCGCGCGATGAAAACTGCAACGACCAGGCACGGTCACCCGCACCGTTCCTTCAGCATTGATCCTGATGGAGATATTCTTTGCCCTGCTGTTCCTACGATACAGAATTTCTCCTATTTCGTTATAAATGATCGTTTTTTCGTTTTTCATTTCACAATAATCCCCCCTATATCATTATCTTTGAATTTGCATCTCCAAAAGTAATACATCATGCATAAAAATATAGTTGCGATCTTCATTTTCCTCCTTACATGGTCTTCTACAATACCAGCGCAGGAAAATCCCTGGAGCCTGGAGGATTGTATCACCTATGCAATGGAGAATAATATCACGATCAAACAAACAGAACTCAACACGCAATACAACCAGAATGTCCTGGATCAGTCAAAAATGTCCAGGCTCCCCAGTCTGAATGCCAGTTCCAATTACAGCTATTCGTTCGGAAGGGCACTTGACCAGACTACTTACGAATTCACCGACCAGGAGATCAACTCCATCAGTGCAAATGTCAGTTCTGGTGTTACCCTGTTCAACGGGTTTCAGAAAAAGAACAGCATCGAGCAGAACAGGATCAACCTCATGGCCAGTTACGAAGATGTTCAAAAGATAAAAAATGACATTTCCCTGAACATTGCTGCTGCATACCTGCAGATCCTCTTCAGCCAGGAACTCTTGCTTGTGGCCCGGAACCAGCTTGAAATCACCAGTCAGCAAGTAGACCGCACCCAGAAAATGGTAGACGCAGGGAAACTGGCCAGGGGAAGTGCCCTGGAGATCCAGGCGCAATATGCCTCCGAGGAATTGAACGTAGTAAATGCTGAAAACCAGCTGCAACTGGCATACCTCAACCTGCAACAGATGCTCGATCTGCAATATGATCCTGATTTCCAAATCAACATTCCTGACCTGCCAGTACCCGGCGACAGTATGCTCCTCCTGGATGTGATGGATGTTTACGGGACTGCCCAGGAGGTCATGCCACAGATCAAAGCCTCAGAATACAATCTGGAGTCTTCAAAGCTGGACCTGGATATAGCAAAGGGGATGCGCTATCCCAGCCTCAACCTTTCAGGAAATTACAGTACAGGGTTTTCTGACATCAGGGAAAAAGTCATCGATACGGATCCGGTCACAAATTTGCCCATCTATGGCAAATACCCATTCTTTGAACAGATCAACGACAACCTGAGCGTAGGAATCAGTCTTGGACTCAACATCCCGATTTTCAATGGCGGACAGGTCAATGCTGCCGTGTCAAATGCCAGGATCGGGATTGAAAATGCGCGGCTGGAGGTGCAGAACACGAAAAACAACCTCTACCGGGATATCCAGCAGGCCTATGCCGATGCCCTGGCAGCATTGAAGAAATTCGAATCCACCGAAAAAGCCCTCATTTCCATGGAGGAGTCATTCACCTACACAGAGAAGAAATTTGAAGTAGGGCTGGTCAATACCGTGGATTACAACACCTCCAAAAATCAATTGACCATGACCCAGTCTGACCTGCTACAGGCAAAATATGACTTTATATTTAAAACCGAGATACTCAATTTCTATAAAGGAGAACCCATAACTTTGTAATCACCCAACAACCTTATACCAGTCATGAAATCAAAAAAGATTCTAATCATACTTTCGGTTATCGTCGTTGTGCTGCTCATCTTCCTTGGAGTCGGCAAAAAAATGGGATGGATCGGCGAAGAAGCCTATATCAAAGTTGCTGTTGAAGAAGGAGCACAACGTGACATCACCGAGCTCATTACTGCCAATGGGAAGATCCAACCCGAGACCGAGGTAAAAATTTCACCGGATGTCTCGGGGGAGATCGTTGAGTTGGCGGTAAAAGAAGGGGATAACGTGGAAAAGGGTCAATTCCTGCTAAAAATCAAG
>CAYOSB010000391.1:0-3077 GCA_964406495.1 uncultured Bacteroidaceae bacterium
TGGTATCAAAAGGAAATGGAAATTTTCTTTTATTAGGAACCGAAACATGGAAGGGTCAGCACCTGGTTTTTGAACTTATGGAGAGTACGCTTAGACTGTTGATCCAGGATAGAGTTCCGGCACGGAAGCTTTTTGTCAGGAATGATGTACAGCAGATAGCGGCCGAATTCATCAGGAGCAACCGGATAGGTTGCATTCTGTCACTGCAGGATATTGAAGCTGTGAAGATACTGGGGAGACTCCGGCATTGGGGATTTGAGATCCCGGGGGAGATATCGCTTGTATCTTATGGAAATACCGAATTAACTGAATTTTTTCAGCCGGCCATCACGGTCATCGATTGTAACTATGGGCAGATGACTGAAAGTATTGCTGCACACATTACAGGGACAGCAGTTGAAAAGAACAGGCAAATTGTGATTTCGCCTGAGATCATAGTGAGGAAAACCTGAACAATAAACATAAACACGAACTAATATGGAAAATCTGTTATCTGAAATTGCACATTGTATTGAATTTGGAAAGATCAACAAGGCTTCGAACTATCCGCCTGATATGAAAGGGAAAGATGGAGCAGATGAATTGACGCTCCTGGCCCTGGAAAATGGATTTGGTCCGGGGGAGATCCTGGAACACGGGCTGATGAAAGGAATGGAAAAGGTTGGTGTTAAATTCCGCGAAAACAAGATTTTTGTTCCGCAGGTGCTGATGAGTGCCAAAGCAATGGGTGCAGCAATGTTGCATCTGAAACCCTATTTCCTCAGCGGGGAGGCGAAACGGAAGGGTACTTTCATTATAGGAACAGTCCAGGGAGACCTGCATGACATTGGAAAGAACCTGGTATCCATGATGGTGGAAGGGAATGGTTTCGAGGTGATTGATCTTGGCACAGATGTAAGTGCTGAACAATTCGTCACGGCCTCAGAGCAATATCCGGGCAGCTTTGTGGGTTTATCGGCACTGTTGACAACGACCATGACAAACATGGAAAAGATTGTGAAGGAGTTAAAGGAAAAGGTTCCGGATTCACGTATATGTATCGGTGGTGCGCCGGTAACCGATGAATTTTGCGACCGGATTCAAGCCGATTTTTACAGTCCCGATCCCCAGGGGCTGGTCGAGTATCTCAATACAACAGTATCCTGAAAACCGGTAATATGAATAATGGAATGGAAACAGGCAGGACACTTGTCATGAATGCCATACGACTCAGGGAGGTAAACCGGATCCCGTGGGTCCCTTTTGTGGGCGTACATGCAGGAGCACTTATGGGTATTTCAGCAACTGAATATTTACGATCTGCGCAGCACATTATCGATGGTGTGAGTAAAGCTTGTGAAATGTATCAACCCGACGGAATCCCTGTCTCGTTCGATTTGCAGGTCGAAGCAGAGGTACTGGGCTGCAAATTGAACTGGACCAGCGACAATCCTCCTGCAGTGATTTCACATCCACTGCTTGAAGGTCTTGTGATTGGAGACCTGAAAATGCCTGAACGGAATTCCGGGCGCATTCCGGTGATGTTGTCAGCGGCATCCGCATTGCGGGAAAAATTTCCTGACATTGCACTGTACGGACTGATCACCGGTCCGTTCACCCTGGCGCTGCACCTGATGGGAACGGATGTGTTCATGCGTATGCTGGAGGATCCGGACCATATTCATCAGCTCATGGAGTTTTGCTGTGAAGTATCCATATTCATGGCCGGGGCATACGCAGATGCAGGGTGTGATGTCATCGCACTGGTGGATCCGATGACCAGTCAGATCGACCCTTTTTCATTCGATATTTTTGTGACACCTTATGTCCGCAGGGTATTTGATGCAATACGCAATAAACAGGCGTTAAGTTCTTTCTTTGTTTGCGGAAACGCGAAGCAGAACATTGAGGTCATGTGTCAGTGTGGTCCCGACAATATATCGATCGATGAAAACATCCCGCTGGATTACGTGCGGGATATTGCTCTGCAGCACAATATCAGTTTTGGAGGGAACATTAAGCTTACCACGGTATTGCTTATGGGAACTGAAGAGGATTCCATGCGGGATGCCCTCGAATGCATGGATGTCGGCGGGAAGAAAGGCTTTATCCTGGCCCCGGGTTGTGACCTGGCCATGGCAACCCCCACCGGTAATCTGAAGGCAGTCACACAACTGGTGCGGGATGAAATCCTGCAGGGAGAGCTCCGGGCTTCTGCGGCCAGTGTGCAGGAAGTGCAAAAACTGGATCTTACCGACCACTGGAAGACCGACAAGGTAGTGGTGGATGTGATCACACTCGATTCTTCCTCATGCGCTCCCTGCCAGTACATGGTTGATGCAGTACTTCGTGCGTGCAAACCTTTCGGCGAAGAAGTCATTTGCAAGGAGTACCGGATCAAGGAGGAAGAGGGTGTGCAAATGATGGCGACCCTGAATGTAATGAATATACCCACTATTGTGATCGATGGCAATGTAGAGTTCATTTCACAGATTCCTCCCATCCATCAAATTTCTGAAAGAATCTCATATTATCTTGAAGCCAAGCGCGGATGACCCCTTTTTTCGGGCAGACCCTTCAAACTCCTGGAGCTTTATAGCTGCTCTGTATTCTGCATGTGTCAGATGGGCAATTTCATTGAAATGCCCGATCGCCCTGTGAACATCTATGCTCCGGAAGTGACAGAAAGGTTGAAAGTCTGATGAGAAGAATGTAGCTTTTTTGTTAAGACTACTGTCGGAAATGTATAAACAGTAATCTGAATTGTGCAACAGACTTGGTTGATTAGTTTGCATTTTTGTCACAAAGCGATCCCTCCAATTGTTTTTTGACAGGTATATTGCGGAAGATGACTGTTTATTAAAGGAAATCAGGTATACAGATAATTTTAATCTTATGAATGTGCATATTCTTTTCGGGATCTTACTGATCGCCACCGGCGCTTTTTCGGCCGGTAGTTTTGCCGTTCCCTTTGGAAAAATAAAAGGATGGCAATGGGAAACGTACTGGATGGTTTACAGTCTGGGGGCTTACATCATTTTACCTTTGCTTGCCTGCCTAATTTTCGCTCCAGGCTTTATAACCATTATACAGTCGAC
>CAYOSB010000392.1:0-3070 GCA_964406495.1 uncultured Bacteroidaceae bacterium
ACAGACGGCACGTTCTCTTGAAAATATCGGGGCGATCCTGGATGAAGCAGGGTATACATACAAGGATGTAGTCAAATGTACATGCCTGCTTTCTGATATGGCCAACTTCCAGGAAATGAACGCAGTGTATGCGAAATATTTTAAGCAGGAACAACCTGCACGTGCTGCATTTGCTGTCAGGGAACTCCCACTGGGTGTGATGGTGGAGATTGAGGCCATTGCAGTGAAGTAAACCAGTTCATGCCTTTTCGAAGATGGATCTAATTTTTCTTTCATAGCATTACTTTTTTTGTAACACTATTTCAGGACGTGACACGGGCGCACCAAAAAAGGGGGTACCGTTTCCGGCACCCCCCCCATATTTGCAAATTGAATTATATGCCTATTCTGAAATGATCTCAAAAGGTACCTCTACCTGGACATCTTTGTGAAGTTTCACGTTTGCAGTGTATTTACCCACCTCTTTAATAAGGTCTTCTTTGATCGTTACATTCTTACGGTCCACTTCAAACCCTTGCTTTGCTAACTCTTCAGCGATCTGGATAGTGTTCACTGAACCAAAGATCTTCCCTTTCGTACTGGTTTTTGCACCAATGGTAATGGAAACATCTTTCAGCTTTTCTGCAAGTTCCTCCGCAGCTTCTTTCAATTGTGCCTCTTTGTGGGCACGCTGGCGCAGGTTCTCCTCATGAACTTTCCTGGCAGTTCTTGTTGCGTTGATTGCCAGTCCGTTTGGAATCAGATAGTTTCGCGCATAGCCGTCTTTCACGGTTACAATGTCATCCTTGTGACCAAGGTTTGGCATATCCTGTTTTAATATAATTTCCATGATCTGTCCTCCGGATTATTTCATCATATCAGTTACATAAGGCAGCAGCGCAAGGTGACGCGCACGTTTCACTGCTATAGATACTTTTCTCTGGTACTTCAGGGAGGTACCTGTAAGCCTCCTCGGAAGGATTTTACCCTGTTCGTTCAGGAACTTTTTCAGGAATTCGGGATCTTTATAATCAATGTACTTGATCCGGTTCTTCCTGAAACGGCAATACTTCTTCTTCTTGATCTCAACCGTTGGAGGTGTGAGGTACCTGATTTCTGAATTTGCTTGTGCCATGTGTTATTCCTCCTTTGCTTTTTCGGTTTCAGCTGCTTTGCGGGCTCGCTTCTTCTCTGCATATGCAATAGCATATTTGTCCATTTTCATGGTCAGAAAACGAATGATCCGCTCATCACGGCGAAACTCTGTTTCAAGTTTGTCAATAAATTCACCTTCAACCTTGAATTCAAGGAGGTGGTAAAACCCAGTGGATTTTTTCTGGATGGGATAGGCCAGCTTTTTCAGGCCCCAGCTTTCCTCATGGACGATCTCGCCTTTCGCAGACTCGATCAGCCCCCTGAATTTGTCAACCGTTTCCTTCATCTGTACTTCAGACAAAACGGGAGTTGCAATGAAAACGGTTTCATACTGATTCAACATACGTTTTTTGTTTTAATGTGTTTTTAAAATCGACCGCAAATGTAGTGACTTTTCGGAAAACAACAAAGGAAAAAAGGGTGAGAAAGTTAAGTTTTATCTGGCTGTTTTTCAGCATAAAACAATCCGGCTTACTGGCAGCATGATACACATGCGCAGGTATCCGGTCGGCATTTGAGCAGCAACCGGGGGTTCGCCTGGGACTGAATTTTTCTTCCGGGATTTCCTTTTTCCTTTTTCCTTTTCCATTATCTTTACATTCACTTTTTGAGCAAGGATTATGGAAAATTTTATTGTATCTGCCCGTAAATACAGGCCCGACAACTTTCGTAGCGTAGTCGGACAGGGCGCAATCACCTCCACGCTCAAAAATGCAATCAAGAACAATCACCTGGGACATGCCTATTTATTCAGTGGGCCACGTGGTGTGGGAAAGACTACCTGTGCCAGGATCTTTGCCAAAACGATTAACTGCAAACATCTCTCAGATACAGTTGAAGCCTGTAATGAATGCGAATCCTGCACATCATTCAATGAAAACCGGGCTTACAATATTCACGAGCTGGATGCAGCTTCGAACAATTCAGTGGACGATATCCGGTCATTGACCGAACAGGTCCGGATCCCACCGCAGGTTGGAAAATACAGTGTATATATCATTGATGAAGTGCACATGCTGTCCCAGCAGGCCTTCAATGCCTTTCTGAAAACCCTTGAAGAACCACCTGCACATGCTATCTTCATCCTTGCTACGACAGAAAAGCATAAGATCATTCCCACCATCCTTTCACGATGCCAGATCTATGATTTTAACAGGATCAAAACCGGGGATGCGGTGGATTATCTCAAATATATTGCCGGTGAGGAAGGGATCACGTGTGAAGAGGACGCACTCCATATCATCGCCAGTAAAGCAGAGGGTGCCATGCGTGACGCCTTGTCCATCTTTGACCAGGTGGTGAGTTTCTCAGAAAAAAACATCACCTATGCATCGGTGATCGAGAACCTGAACATCCTCGATGTAGAATACTATTTCAAGCTTACTTCCTATTTCCTGGAAAACAATGTCTCCGCAGTATTGCTGACATTCAACGAAATCCTTGAAAAGGGATTTGATCCGAGGAACTTTATGAGCGGACTGGCTTCTCACCTTCGCGACCTGCTGGTCTCCAGGGACGAAGCCACAGCCATCCTGCTTGATGTGGGAGCTAATATCAGGGAACAATACCTTAAACAAGCCGGTGCAACCCCGGTGGAATTCCTTTACGCAGCGCTGGAGATATGCAACGAAGCCGACCTCCAGTTCCGGGGGAGCAAGAACCAGCGACTTACCATCGAACTGGCACTGGTCAGGCTGACGAACCTTACAATGGTTCAAAAAAAAAAATAACTGACGAATCAGCAGCTCCCGGACAGCGCCCGGGTACGTCAACCGCAAGCGAAACAGGTTCGACATCTTCGGTGCCCCCTGGTAAGACAGCAACAGACCCTACCGCTGTACCCGCGAATGAAGTCTCAAAAAAGTCTGTACAGGAGCATACAGGAAGCACTGGAACGGAACATTCGCCCGAATCAAGCGGAGAACCCCGCAAAGAG
>CAYOSB010000393.1:0-3068 GCA_964406495.1 uncultured Bacteroidaceae bacterium
GTTAATCGTGTCCCGGGCGTCGAGTGTGGTCACGACCGCTTCCAAAATCATGGCGACACTTCCGTGAGTCCCGCACGGAGCTGCTCGGTGGATGACGGTAGCTCAGTGACACCCGCGATGGCGAGGAAATTTCGCAGCACGGTAAAACCATGCTCTGTCAGCACCGACTCGGGATGGAACTGTACCCCGCGAACATCATATTCCTTGTGCCGCAATGCCATGATATCACCGTCTCCGTTTGCGGCAGTGACTTCCAGCGATTCTGGAAAAGGCTCCGCTTCAACGATCCATGAATGGTACCTTCCGGCATCAAATTTTCCGGGAATGCCTCTGAATAAAGGTTCATTCGCAACGGTTTGCTCAATTTCACTGGAAACACCATGGTACACTGTATCCAGGTTCCGGATACGTCCCCCGTACACTTCAGCTATGGCCTGGTGACCAAGGCACACGCCCAGGATGCTTTTTTGCGGACCGTATGTTTCGATCACCGCCTTACTGATCCCGGCTTCATCAGGAATCCCGGGACCAGGCGAAATCACTATCTTATCGTATGCCACCACTTCATCCAGGGCAATCTTGTCATTCCTGGCAACGGTCACCTCTGTTCCGGCAATCCGTTCAATGTACTGGACCAGGTTGTAAGTGAAGGAGTCGTAATTATCTATCACTAATATTTTCATGGATTTACATTTTTGCGGCCATCCCGATGGCAGATTTCAATGCGGCCAGTTTATTTCCCACTTCTTTCAGCTCAGATTCCCGTTTCGATTCTGAAACCACCCCCGCACCAGCCTGGTAGTAAAGGGTGTTGTTCTTCGACATGAATGAGCGGATCATGATGGCATGGTTGATATCCCCGTTCAAACGTATGTTCCCGATGGTACCCCCATAAAAACCACGTCGTTTTCCTTCATATTTATCGATAAGCTCCATGGCCCTGTACTTAGGTGCCCCGGAAAGCGTACCTGCCGGAAACGACTCGGCCATGATCTCCACGGTATTGGCACCCGGCTTCAGCACCCCTGATACTTTGGATACCATGTGGATCACATGGGAATAGAACTGTATTTCCCGGTATTTCTCAACGGTTACCTTTGAAGTGGTCCGGCTGAGGTCATTCCTGGCCAGGTCCACAAGCATAATGTGCTCCGCATTCTCCTTATCATCATCCGCCAGTTTGCGCGCAAGCTCCCGGTCTTCGTCATCATTACCGGTGCGCCGGAAGGTGCCTGCAATGGGATTGATGAATGCTTTTCCCCCGGCAATCTCAATCTGCGTCTCAGGTGAAGATCCGAAGAGCCTGAAACTTCCATAATCAAAATAGAACAGGTAGGGCGACGGATTGATGGAGCGCAACGCCCTGTAAACATTGAAATCATCTCCCCGGAAACCCTGAGAAAACTGTCGCGAAAGCACGATCTGGAATACATCACCTCGGAAGCAATGCGCTTTTCCCCGGTCAACCATCGCCATATATTCCTCATCGGTATGATTGGTCTGCTCCTTTCCGGAAGGTCTGAAGTGGTAAGTAGCAATGTTCCTGTTCTGGATCAGTTCTTCGATGTGTCCGATATTGGATTGTTCTCCATTGACCATGTGCTCGATCAACTGCAACTCATTCTTCAGGTGATTAATCGCAATAATGTACTTATAAAATCCATATTTCATCTCGGGGATCTCCTCTGAAGGATCAATTGAAGACCGAAACGTAATATCTTCAAAGTACTGCACCGCATCATAGGATGAATAGCCAAAGATTCCGTCAATAACCAGTTTTGGATCTTTATTTTCCTCCGGGATTTCGAATGAATGGATAAATTCGTTCAGCCGTGGGATCACATCTGATCGCTTTTGCAGCGAATACACCTCCTTCTGCTGTCGGGGCAGCGTAACTGAGAGCATGTTGTTACGCACCTCAAAATCTGCAATCGGATCCAGGCAGATGAACGAATAGGAGTTTTCGTTGCTATGGTAATCCGAACTCTCCAGCAGAAGCGAATTGGGAAACACATCCCTGATTTTCAGGAAAATACTTACCGGTGTGATGATATCGGCCAGGATGGTTTTAGATACGGTTGTAATCTCTGTTTTTACCATGGTTATTATTGATGTATTATGAGCGTAAATTTGTATTGATCATAGTTGCTGTTTTCTTGTTCTCGGACCGTGTTCTGACCTGTATAAACAAAATCAGGGCCTGCCGTAACGGCAAGCCCTGATTGATTTTATTCACAACGACTGGTCCGCTTCGGCTACTTTGTATCGAAGAACCACCACCAGTTGTTATGTGTGTTGTAAAACATTATCATTACGTTTGAGTTGTAAAAATAGAAAAAAAATGGATTAAAAAAGCTTTTTTAGTAAAATCTGTCACTATTTATTCTTCAATTCGCAAACGGGCAAACATCGCTTCGAATCTCCCGATCATCTCCATTATCGCCTGAAGCAACAGGCAGTATCGATGAATGTTGAATGGCACTTAAAAAAAGGTTACTTTCGCATCTTTAAACATTGTTTTCTGTTCATATATTGGTCAACAAGTTATCCGGACCCTGCATAAGGCAGAAGCATGAATTTGTCAAATACTTAAATAAATATGATAAAACTGATCCTCCGCAACGGCGGTATATTCCTGGGTATCTGGATAGCAGTGATGATCGTGTACATGCTATCCTTTACGATTAGAAATGAATTTCCGGGCTTTGATTATCTCTGGAAATTCTCCCTGCTACCCGGCCTGGTACTGGCCTTTATTGCCATGAGCGGTACGGTCATGCAAAAATACATTCCGGTCAAAAAAGGGATCAACTGGCTGGTCTTGCTGCTTTTGCTTGCAATAGACCAGGGGGTCAAGATCTACCTCTTTTCACTGGATTGGCAGTCCCTGTCCATACCGCTCATAGAACCCGTTTTTTACCTCGAACCTACACAGAATACGCTTGGTTCCTACCTGTGGGTGTTGCTCAATTTCAAGAAAGGATCACACCTTCTCAATATTATCCTGTTTCTCGTGATTGGCTTTCTTTTTGTTGCGGGGCTCTGTCGGCGTTCGTAGGGCTGGACGT
>CAYOSB010000394.1:0-3032 GCA_964406495.1 uncultured Bacteroidaceae bacterium
AGAACTCAGGGGGTGATTGGCAAAATAGCGAAATACCGGCCAGCGGATCTCAGAATTAAATACTGCGAAATTGCTGCCGTTCCTGATGTTCTGTGAAAATCCCCTGAGGTTGGTGGCCACTGCCTGGTAAGAATAATTTTTCGAGTAATCGATATCAACCGACTGATCGAATGTGGGTGTTCTTCTCTGGAAGAAATTGGTCCAGTTGTCCACACCACCCAGGTAATAAATCAGCGGACTTCTGCCAAAGGAGGTACTGGTGGCAAACCTGTTGGCCCAGATCAGTGTACGGTGCACTTTGATGTAATGCCGGAAATCAGCTCCCAACACATACAAATCCGATTCGGAAGCATTGATCTGACGATACGCTTCGCCGAAGATTTTGAATCGTGTGCCTTCATTAAGATTGATGCCCAGCGGTTTAATGTTGTCGAAGATCAGCTCGGCTTTCAATCCTCCCCATACTTTCAGCACATTATCTTCTGCCAGGTTGGCGATGTCGGTAGACAGGAAAACGGAGTTATCATGTCTGAATGATGCAGTTCCTTTGAGTGCAAGTACCTGGTTAAATGGATATTTCACTGATCCGAGTGCTTCGTGTGAGTAGGTTTTTATCAGTGAATTTTCAGACTGGTTGCTAATCACCTGCCGGTGTAAAATGACCTGTTGGTCAAGCCTGTTTTTCAGATTCTCAAAACTGAGCAGGTATTCATTGCTGTTGAAATCTGTAGCAAACCGGACACCCCCCACCAGCCTGTAATCCTCGAAGAGATCGTTGGCGCCCACTTTGAAAAGCAGGTTGAACCCCGGATTGAAATAGAACGCATTTCCGGTAAAGGGTTGGTAGGAATCATACAGGAAACTGTAGTCAATCTGGTTGACCAGTTTATCCGGATAGAAGGTGGTCCTGTAATCGATGTAGACATCCTCTTTTTCCTGCTCGGTATCGAGGACCAGCGAGATACCACGGTCCAGGAGCATCTCATTGTAATATTTTACTTTTTCCCTTTCAAAGACATAATTATTGATGTTGATCATAAATGGCTGCAGGCGTATGGTATCATCTTCCACAATGAGTTGATTGTCGACCAGGTCCTCCATGGAGATTACCTTTTGCTCTATGTGGTGCAGTGAATCTTCCTGCTTCAGGCGTTCCACATGCCGGTTGCGGTATTCTGTCTTTTCAAGTTGATCTCCATATTGCTTCGTAAGGTCTGCCGGCGACTTGTAGAGGTTGTACCTGCCGTCATGGTAGATCACCTCACTGATTTCCCTGTTCACCGGGTTAAAATCCATATCCAGCACATTCCTGTTGTAGTTCGAGATCGGATAGCTGTTTGCAAAGTACCTGTAATGAATGGACGTATCGATGTAGGCAATGGTGCTGTCATATTCAGCATAGTACTGGTTGATGATCCCGCTTTTATCACTTAAGTACAAAAATATATCGTTCCCTGCATATTCTGGTTTCAGATGATTGATGTAGTCACCCTCTGAGATTTTCTTAAGCAATTGCGTCTTGTTCCGATAGTCGTATATGTAAATTGAAAATGCCGTGGTAGTATTGTTGGGAGGTTCCTTCCTTTCAATATACAGGGTATCGTACCGCCTGTTGGAGGTAAACGAGATCTCATCCATGCCATTGATAAACCGGGGATGAAAATCATCAGCCAGGTCGTTGGTGACACGCTCGCTCGTCGAAGAAGCCAGGTCATATACGTAGATGTCGGTCTGCCCGTTGAATACTGCTGAAAAAACGATCTTTCTCCGGTCCGGAGAGAAATCCATATCCAGGACTTTCTCAAAAAAGAAGAGTGTTCTTGTTGTCAGTTCTTTCGTGACGATATTGTAATAATTGATCAGCAGGATCCCTTTTTCCTCGGTAATGAAGCTGAGGATCTCACCTGAAGGATGCCAGGCCGTAACGGGTATGGAATAATCTGTGGCCTGGTCCAGCTTTTGCCCATGCTTATATATTTTTTTTCTTTTCCCGGTTGTATTGTCGTGGATCCAGATCTTATATTTACCTTCCTGGTTGGTGACATAGGAAAGGTATTTACCATCAGGACTGATCTTTGGACGCTGAATGTAGGTGTCTTTTTTTGGTTTGATCACCCGGTACTGTTCTTCCGGGAATTCTCCCTTTTCATCAGCGGACAAATACATCCCCAGGTAATATGCCGACCAGTCCTCAGAGATATCCTTCAGCTTCTGCCCCAATACAAACATGAACCCGTCTTCTACACTTTTGTTGATCTTTGTCATGTAGAGTATATTCGGAATAATGGATGCCCCATAGAGATCGGCGATGTATTTCCAGAGGGAATGACCTGCGTAAACGGCATCTTCATCATTGAGCCGGATCAGCTTATCGTACTGGCCTGAATTAATCCCATCCTTGACCCTGTTTTCAATTCTGTAGTCCCATGGGTTGGAAACAAACGAGACCAGTCCCTTGATATACCAGTCGGGCAGGTTGATTGTGGTGGTATTTGCCACATTGGTAAGCAGCCCTTTTCCATACATGAATTCGTAGATCAATACTTCGGCTATGGCTGCACGTATCTGGCGTTCAAATTCCACGTGATCACCCTGAAAATACAGTGCCACCTTGTTCTGAATGATCTGCGTGGTACCCCCGATATTGTATTCCTCGTCTGCAGAACTAAGCCCGATGTTGCTTTGTCGGAAGTCGGACATTTTGTTGTAACAGAGGAAAATCAGCCGCTGCTCTATATCATAATCGAAAAACCGTTCGATCAGGGGCAGCTCTCTCTCCACGAAATCAGCCACGTAAAGCGACAGATCCGTACCTTCCTCATAGGAATAGACATCAAATCGGTCAAACCTGTAGAATTTCCAGTAATTGCTACTGTATTGTACCCGGTTTTTTCCGAAGGTCATCTGCATCCCGTTGTAGAACTGTCCGCTGACCGGCTTAGTCCCTGCGGCCAGAAGAAGGAATAAAATAACATATGTGATTTTACTGTATAACTTCACGCTTCGAATCAATTCGGTCTAAAATTAAACAT
>CAYOSB010000395.1:0-3028 GCA_964406495.1 uncultured Bacteroidaceae bacterium
TTTTAATTTAACGCTTGGCTTTGGTTTGAGAATACCCTGCAACGATTTTGGAAGCAGCACAGGTATGTCAAGCAGTTGAATGGCCGGCACTATTTTCATCAGAAATTCGGCAAAAACGGCACTGTCCATGATGATTTCCTTCTCCCCGAAGGAGTTGATATAATCGTCGAGTCCTTCAATGAAACTGCTCAGAAGCGCCAGGGTTTGCAAAATTTCATACCTGCGGTGTTCGAATTCCTTCTGCGTCAGCACATTTTTCAGCGAGACTGAATTCTTTAGTGTTCCTCCGGGAAGGCGTACATCAATGTTAATCCTGAACCGGTCATTCCCTGATTCTTCCACTACAAGTGCCGGTTTAGCGTCGCCCTGTGACAGGTAAAACTTTTGAAGCCATGCCATGATACCCCCGGCAAGGGATTCCTCTCCAGGACCGGAAAAAGAGTGACTGACATTTTTAAAGAACAGTTCCAGAAATGGATCATTGTTGAGTTCAAAACTGGCAAGATCTACCATTTCAGTGATCAGCAGCGACAGCAGGTTTACAGCCCGGTCTTTATTTACAGGCTTTATTGCGTTACGGCTTATTCCGGTAAATACATCAGGTGGGAGAATGTGTTCCAGTTCCTGACACAGCTTCACAACCTTCTTACTCAATAAGGCAGGAAGCCAGCGTATGGAATACTCCTTATTGGGTAATTGTATGATCTGTGGTATGATCGCACCATTGGCAGTAAGCTGCAGCGATAGGTGGAGGGCAGTGTGCAGGGCAGCTGTGGAAGGCTGAAAATCCAGGGTACGTGTTCCCGGAATATGTGAGAGCTGCTGAAGAAATTCACTTACCGTAAATTCTTTGTCATCTGTAATTACCCTGGCCTGCAAAGCTTCGTCGAGTGTTACCGAATTACTGGAACGGTGGCCAATGTTGGTGCTGTCGGTATAAGCGCTTTTAAAATATTCCGGTAAGGGTACTTTGCCTGAAGCAGCCCGTTGGGTATTCTTTACGACTCGTTTAAGCGTTGCCAGGTATCTGTCGCGGAAATCGGTTGACGAAGCCGTGTAAAAAGCGGGCATCGGCGAAAGCAGTGCAGTTAATGACTCATGCAATGGCTCCAGACCTGAAAAATTCAGCTTCTCATAAGCCGTTTCGTTGTCATACGCTTTTTTCGTTGTCGCCTTTTCAAACAACAGGTTATTTATGCGCGGGACTTCTATAGACATGCTGTTGATGACTACTCCGGCTTTGGCCATTTCTCCGTGCAAATCAACCCTGTGCAACTCAAACACCAGGAATGGATTATTGTCAATTTCTGCGCTTACTTTGTAAATAACCGAGGCCAGGTGTTTACAGGGAACCGCCCAATCGGGACAAGAACATTGCATTTTCAGATCGCTCCACTGATGCGGAAAAACCTTGAGTCCTGATTTTTCTGCCAGTTCCAGTACCGAAGGGTCGAGTTCGCGGTTCAGCAATTTTGAAATAATCACAGGCCGCTTTTGAATATCCCGAAGAAAATTGCCCAGTTCGGGATCGAAAAAAGGCGGAATGATAATATCAACATTATATGGCGTCGCCCTGCTACCGGCCACCTTTGCTTTGATCCGGTTTCCACTGATGTTTATTTTCTTCACCGCCCCCTTGCGTGCATACGAAGCTCCGCGAGGCAAACGGTTGCTATAGTCGATATTATTCAGGGAATTGAGCCATTGCTGACCCCACCATGTTTTTCCATAAACCGATGCCATATATTTTTTGTAACAAAAAAAAAGAAAATGATTATAAGATGCAACTGGAATTGTTATATTTAAATGGTAATGGGAAATAATTACATAGACATAAAAAACAAGCGAAGAAAAGTGCTGGAGAAATCATCACCGCACAATTATTGCTGGAAGCTAAAAGATATATCCTACATTCTGACAACAATATTAACGAAATAGCAGAAATACTCTCGTTTACCGATGCTTCAAATTTCGTGAAGTTTTTTAAACGATACGAGAAAATTACGCCGATACAATTCAGGAACAGGTATTTTCAATAGTACCATTTTTATATTATTTCTTACCATGCAAATAAAAGCCATACTTTATAATTTAGCAGAATAATTTCAATTATTGTGTTACATGGAAATTGTAATTATTTGTTTGGCTGCATTCTTTACAGCCATTTTAACTTTCTTTTCAGGATTTGGCCTGGGAACCATCCTCACTCCTGTATTTATGATATTTTTTCCTGTTGATTTGGCCATTGCCTTAACAGGTATCGTGCATTTCTTCAACAACATTTTTAAAATATTTCTTGTCGGGAAGAAGGCCAATAAAGGTGTGCTGATTCGATTTGGTATACCTGCAGTTATTGCTTCTTTTGCGGGTGCATACTTACTTTTACACATACCCGACAGCCAGCCGCTTTTTGCCTACGAAATGTTCGGCAACAAATTTGAAGTCTTCCCCGTTAAATTCTTAATATCTGTTTTGCTTATTATTTTTGCTACTATGGATTTGTTTCCATTTTTACAAAAAATGGAGTTTGGAAAAAATAAGCTGCCCCTTAGTGGGGTTTTGAGTGGTTTTTTTGGTGGACTTTCCGGAAACCAGGGGGCTTTTCGTAGTGCATTTCTTATTAAGGCAGGACTTACAAAAGAATCCTTTATTGGTACAGCAGTAGTAATATCAGCATTTGTTGATTTTACCCGCTTAAGTGTTTATGCTACCCGATTTACCAAGTCAGGTTTAACAGATAATCTGCTATTGGTTGGACTTGCCGTTCTGTCTGCAATCGCAGGGGCTTATCTGGGGAATAAACTGTTAAAAAAAGTAACCATTCATTCCATTCAGATATTGGTTGCAATAATGTTGATTCTTATCTCCATTGCTTTGGGTATGGGAGTCATATAATTACTATCTTACAAAATCTTAAGAAAATGAGATTATGTTATACAGGATTTTCAAAACAAATAGTATGCTTAAAAAGTTAAACAAGGCATTGAATAAAGCTTATATGCCTCTATTATTGAAGTATATTTCACTA
>CAYOSB010000396.1:0-689 GCA_964406495.1 uncultured Bacteroidaceae bacterium
AGCGGGTCAATGCCAGCGGCATGTCTGCCATTGAGGCGGTTCGGTGGGCAATAGACGAACAGAGAGGCGGCTTCCCATCGTACAAACACATCGTAGACTTTGTTGTCTCCTGGGAGGGACTGTCCCGGACGCGGCTGGGGAAACTGCGGCGATCGGTGCTGGCCGAGCAGTACGAACGGCTCTCCCAGGGCGAGGATCGCGGTCCGGCCCGGGGACACCCGATTGGGATCCACGAGATGAAGGAATCGGACCGGGATCTACTGGGCAGTGCCGCGGCAGGGGAGACCTGGAATATCCTCATCCGCCGCTTTGGTCAGTACCCTCTTACGCCCGACACTTCGCCTCAACTGGAGCTCGGAATCGACTCGCTGGGATGGCTGGAAATAACCCTGGAGATTCGCGACCAGACCGGTGTCGAACTCGACGAGCAGACCATCGGCCGGGTCCCGGAAGATACCGTGATAGTTTCAGTTACTGATAATGGAAGGGGAATCCCCAGGGAGATCCAGGACAACCTGTTCAGGCCCAATTTTACTACCAAGTCAGGGGGAATGGGCATGGGATTGGCAATCTCGGCAAATATTGTGAAGTCCATGGGTGGTAATATCTGGTACCAGACCCGCGCAGGTGAAGGCACCACTTTCTTTGTAAAGGTCCCGGTAGTCTGAAGGTTTTCTTTTAGTTAAAGC
>CAYOSB010000396.1:699-3023 GCA_964406495.1 uncultured Bacteroidaceae bacterium
GTCTGAAGGTTTATCTTAATGTTAAAACGCATATAGCAACACCTTTTGCTGGTGCTGATGCTTGGAAAACAGCCATTAATCAATTTCCTGGTACAACACATGAATTATTAACAGGGGTCATGATCAAAATATGGATATGTCCATTTTTTTTTCATATCTTAGTTTTCGAAATGAGCTTCACCAGGAATTCGCAATCCTTCTTAAAAGGGATCAGATTGTCCCTGTCACTTCTTATTTGCATGGGGAGTGCGGAAGTGTTCGGACAAACAGATCAAATTTCCGGTGTGGTGAACAGGTATGCACGAGTACTGGAAATATATGAGCGCAGGGAGAACAGCCCGGTAAATGCAGTTAAGGTCACGGAGCCGGATTCTTTTGCGGTCGGAGATGTGATCATGCTATACCAGCCCAAGGGGTATCTTGTTGATAAGACAACAGGCGAATGGGAGGAACTTGAAAAATTCCGACCCAATACCGGGGCATATTCCATCAACAAGATTGACAGTATCCTTCTTCCTGACAGTATTATCGTTTTCGTCGCTCCCACGCCATTTTCGAAGGAGAAGTATGCAGAAGGAGCAGCTATCCAGCTGATCAGGATTCCATTTTTCAAAGACGTAATTGTTTCAGACGTGGTGCGTGCGCAACCCTGGTCAAAAGAGACCGGAGAAGGAGGTGTAGTGGCACTTTTCGTGGAGGGGAAATTGACGCTTGGTGCCGACATCGATGTTTCCGGACAGGGTTTTCAGGGAGCTGATCCTTCACTGGACAATTACGAAGGCGACTGCTACGAAACCAATCCATCATTGTATGGAAGAGGTTTTTATCTGACAACGGAAGATGACCTGGCAGGATTGAAAGGCGAAGGACCTGTAAATGCAGGCATCAATGATTCCCTGCGGGGTAAGTATCCGCTTGTGACCGGAGGTGGAGGAGGAAATGCACGTTTCGCAGGTGGTGGCGGTGGTGGAAATTACAATGCAGGAGGTTCCGGGGGAACACAATCTTCAGAGTGCGCAACAACACCCTCAGAAACAAAAGGAAGGGGAGGGCTTGGCCTGGGTGAGTCTATTTATTATAATGACGAGGGTACAGTATTTACCCAGAATGCCAACCGGATTTTTTTTGGAGGAGGAGGTGGAACAGGTACGCAATCATTGGTTCCGGATATACCGGCATCCAGAGGAGGAAACGGTGGAGGTATCGTGGTGATCATTGCCGATACCATAGTAGCTGAACAGAAGGATGCGACAAGCCGGTACGCGATCAAAGCAAATGGTGAGAGTGTAACTGGCGTCGCCCAGGCAGGTGCAGGTGGGGGTGGTGCCGGGGGATGTATAGTACTGGATGTGAATCACTATTCAACTGAACTGAGTCTTTATGCTGACGGAGGTGATGGTGGAAATACCTCCAACACCGTTTACACTGGACCGGGTGGTGGTGGTGCCGGCGGCGTATTTTGGGTGCGAGAGAGTGATCAGCTGAATTATAATATTTCAAACAGTCGCGGAGCAGGAGGACGCTGGCTAAATGATAGCGATCCTGCAGTATATGATTTTGGAGGAACAGGATCTTTTTCAGAAGTTATCACAGGCCTAGTGGCACCTTTGAATGGCTTTTTGTTTAACACACTTCCCGGAAACCGTACGGTATGTACCAATATAATACCTGATACACTGTATGCCTCCATGCCCAAAGGTGGAAGTGGCGTGTATGTGTACAGGTGGGACACGAGGTTCCCAGGTGAGGATTCAAGCTGGGTGATTGGCGATACCGTTTCTGAAGGATATTATGTATTTGATGCGCCCCTGGAAGATACATTGCAGATCAGAAGGATCGTTATTGACACGATCAATGGGATCTCAGAGGGATTTGATGTTTCTGTCACTTACAATATACTGCCAGAGATTGAAGGGAATACCATTGTTGCGCCGGATGAGATCTGTTATGGTCTTACTGCGGAGACCCTGGAGCAACATCCGGATTCTGTCCTCAGGGGCGCTAATACGGGCGATGATATAAATGATACCACATTCAAATGGATCAGCCGCCCGCTGAGTTCCGGGGAATGGCAGGATGCGCCCGGTTCTGCTAACGATACATATACACCCAGTGGAGATACGGTCAGCAAGCTCTACAGCAGGATTGCCTATTCAGGGGTCTGTATAGATACGAGCAACGCAGTGCAAATCACCGTACTGCCTGAGATCACGAACAATTTGATCTCCGTTTCCGGTAAAGACACGATCTGCTTCGGGATGCAATCTGATCCCATTACCGGTACGCTGCCGCAAGATGGCGATGGTCCGGGCTCATATACTTAT
>CAYOSB010000397.1:0-3021 GCA_964406495.1 uncultured Bacteroidaceae bacterium
ATGTATATGCTATTTCTTTCACGGCTTTCCCTTAAAAAAAGAATTACAAGAATACTAAATCTTTGCATGTCATGGAAAGATAAAATTCAACAAGCATAGATCAATTATACTAATACATTGATATTCTGAACCATAAGGAAAACATATTTCAGGACATACCTTTATTTTGGTGCCATTCTAAATAGAAATAATGCAACAAAAATGAAAAGGATATTGGGTAACCATACTGCCAGCTGCACCGGGAGCAATCCCCCGATAGCGAATTGGGAAGAGAATTGGAGAAACAGGATATACGTAAAACTGATGATCACCCCTATTGCGATCTGCAATCCAATACCGCCCCGTACTTTTCGTGACGATACTGCCACCCCTATAAACGTAAGGATGAATGTGGAAATGGGAAATGATATCCGCTTATGACGCTCGATCTGAAAAGCCTTTACATTGGTCTCTCCCTGCATCTTCTGCTGATCGATAAAATTGTCCAGCTCTTTGAGGTTCATCGTTTCGACAACGGTAATTCTCCGGTTAAAATCCTCCGGCCTGATGTTGATGGTCGTGTCTTTTTTCTGGCCGGAGGTGATCGTCTCCTCAAGTCCATTTATATCCCGTTGATAATATCTTCGCAGTGACCATTTATCGATGGCAGTATCCCAGCGAATCTGATCTGCGATGAGTTTCGAGACAAGCTTGCTGCCTTCAAATTTCTCCAGTGCAAAGTTATAGCCCACTTTCGAGATGTTGCTGTAGTTTTCAAGGTAAACGTAAATACCCGGCTCGATTTGCCGGTGAAAATTTTTAGTATTGAAGCGCACAGGACGCTGGTGTACATATTCTTCCTCGAAGGCCAGTTTCACCTTATTGGCTTTAGGGATTACCTGGTCATTCAGAAAAAACGAGATGGCTGCGATCAAAATCGCAGAGATCAGGTAAGGACGCATCAAGCGCCTGAAGCTCATCCCGCTGTTCAGGATGGCAATGATTTCCGTATTAAAGGCCATCCGTGAAGTAAAATAGATCACGGCAATAAAAGTGAACAACGAACTAAACAGGACGGCAAAATAAGGTATGAAATTGAGGTAATAGTCGAAGACGATCTTCCTGAGTGTTGCACCGTTCTCAATGAAATCATCGATCTTTTCAGAGATATCAAACACCACGGCAATGGCAAGGATCAGGGTAATCGCAAGGAAAAAGGTCCCCAGGAATTTCCTGATGATGTATACATCAATGATCTTAAGCCTGAGCAGCTTTATAATCTTGTTCCTAACACCTTCACCATTGTTGCTTTCCATGTGCTGAATGTTCCATTGCTGATTTGATCGAAAGCCTCCCTGACGAGCCACATGTAAAATGACAGGTTGTGCATCGTGGCAATCTGTGCGCCAAGCAGCTCGCCGGCTATGATTAAATGACGTAAATATGCCTTTGAATATTGCATATCGACAATCGAATGTCCCCGCGCATCCACCGGAGAAAAATCATCCATCCATTTCCTGTTCCGGATGTTGATAATCCCATCTGCGGTGAACAGCATTCCGTTTCGTCCGTTCCTGGTCGGCATCACGCAGTCAAACATATCCACACCGCGTTCGATCGCCTCCAGGATATTCACTGGAGTGCCGACTCCCATCAGGTAACGGGGCCGGTCTGCCGGGAGGATCCTGTTCACTACCTCGATCATTTCGTACATATCCTCCGACGGTTCTCCCACTGAAAGTCCACCGATGGCATTTCCTGCTGCACCGAGTGTGGCAATCTTTTCCGCGGACCGCTCCCGCAGGTCCCTGAACACACTTCCCTGGACAATAGGAAAAAATGCTTGTGAATGCCCGTACAGGGGTTGGCTTTCATTAAAATGCTTCCATCCGCGATCCAGCCAGTGATGTGTCAGCTCCAGGGAGTCCGCTGCATATTGATGATCACACGGCCACGGGGTGCACTCATCGAAGGCCATCATGATATCAGAACCGATCGCGCGCTGGATGTCCAATACGTTTTCAGGAGTGAACACATGACTGGACCCGTCGATATGCGACCTGAAATGTGCTCCTTCCTGTGTGAGTTTCCTGTTCTCCGACAAAGAAAAAACCTGGTATCCGCCACTGTCTGTGAGAATTGAACGGTCCCAGTTCATGAACTTATGTAACCCTCCTGCTGCTGACAATACTTCCACACCGGGACGCAGGTACAGGTGGTAGGTATTTCCAAGGATCACGGGGGCATCAATATCATTTTTCAAATCATGCTGATGCACCGACTTGACCGTCCCCTGGGTACCCACCGGCATAAATATGGGAGTTTGGATCACAGAATGATCCGTGGTAATCTTTCCTGCCCGGGCGTTGCTCCCAGGGTCTGTATGTAAAATTTCGAATTGCATATCCGCGTTTCAGTCGGCAAAGATACGCAATATGTTAATAAAAAGATCTGCTCCCTCAATCTGCCGGGTTGCCAGATAAAATAATCTTTCCTAACATTGCGACGTAGAAAACCACCACATGCTTTTCAAAGAACTTTGCGAATCAACCGAACTAACCACCTGGATTATTGCCGGGATAATGATGGCTGCATTCCTTATACAACTCATCTATTACCTGGCGGTGTTCAGCAAAATACCATCCTACAGGACCGGCAAAGAAAAGGATTACCTGGTGGTTCCGGCAAGCGAACAGTCCGGGATCTCTGTGAGCAAACAGCCTGAAGTACCTGTAAGCGTGATCATCTGTGCAAGAAATGAAGCGGAAAACCTTGAAAAGCACCTGCCGGCATTTCTGGCGCAGGACTATCCCGACTACGAAATAGTGGTGGTCAACGATTGCTCCACCGACCACACTGAGGAGGTGCTGATGAACCTGAAGGTGGATCACCCGCACCTGAGATACACGAGCATTCAGCCCGACAGGAAGTTTACCCATGGGAAAAAACTGGCAGTGACCGTGGGGATCAAAGCAGCCAGGCATGAACACCTGCTGCTGAGTGATGCAGACTGCTACCCTTGATCAGATCAGTGGGTCAGCA
>CAYOSB010000398.1:0-3019 GCA_964406495.1 uncultured Bacteroidaceae bacterium
GGGGGTGGTACCGTTTTTCACCGGTGGGTGGTATCAGTTTAGAACGTTGTTAAAAGTTTCAATAAGCTTATCTCTCAATGTTCTATCTATCCACATAATTTTCTTGTTATGTGTATTAAAGATAGCCTAATATTATAACTTTTACAAGTTTTACATAAGCTAAATCATGGATATACATAATTATAATTTACTTAATTACATAAATTAAATTATTAAAATTACATAGATGAGCTGAGCCTAACATGCCAAATCAATTCCAAATCCCTCAGAAAAGGTTCGGAAAAAAGTCCGGCTGGGGGTACAGAACCGGAAGTAAGAGAATTTTCATCTTGATCTTTCGGTTTTTTGTTTTGTTACTCGTTGATATTCTGAAATATACATTCATGGACTTTGTTGCTAGTTGTGGTGCGATCCACATTTATTATCGTATTCAATTCTTTCAATTCTAATAATTTTATTATAGTTTTGGTCTAACAAGCCAAACCTAGCTAAACTTTTTAGAAATGAATGCCATTGACAATCCATATACTCCTGGGGCTGGTGTTCCTCCTGCTGTTATGGCAGGTAGAGATGATATTTTACATTCAGCAAATATAGCCTATAATAGAACTCTTAAGGGAAACTTCGCAAAATGTCAATTGCTATTAGGGTTAAGAGGAGTTGGAAAGACTGTTTTACTCAATCGAATAAATAATGAAGCTGAAGACGCAGGATGTCAGACTGCATTCGTTGAAGCAAGTCCCGAAATTACATTTCCTGAACTCATCATTCCTCGTTTACATAGTATTCTCCTTAAACTTAACCGCAAAAAAAAAGCCGGAGAGGATCTTACAAATGCTTTCAATATCCTGCGTGGTTTTGCCAGCATGTTTCATGTTAAATATGGAGATTTGGAGATTGGTATTACAAAAGTATCAGCAACCGGAAAAATGGATACTGATTTAACAGAACTTTTTCTATCCATAGGTACTGCAGCACAAAACAGGAAAACCGTCGCAATTCTTTTTATCGACGAAATCCAGTATTTACAAAAGAAAGAACTGGAAGCTCTTATAATTGCCTTACACAAAATATCCCAAAAAAGACTCCCTTTCCTTTTTTTTGGTGCAGGCTTACCTCAGATTGCAAAATTAGCAGGTGAAGCAAAATCTTATGCAGAGCGACTTTTTGACTTTAGAACCATTGGAAAACTAGAACCGAAACAAGCAAAAAAAGCGATTATTGATCCAGTGAAGAAATTTAAAGTTTCATATGAAACAGAAGCATTAACTGAGATTATTAATCAAACAGAAGGCTACCCATTTTTTCTTCAAGTCTGGGGATCAAATGCCTGGGACCTGGCTATAGGACCTTCAATTACATTAAAGGACATTAAAAAAGCCACAATACAAGCATATATTGATTTGGATAATGGTTTTTACAAAGTTCGATATGATAGACTCACCATCAGGCAACAACAATATGTCCTTGCCATGGCAAAGATACTTACACTACCTGCAAAATCAGGTGAAATTGCCAAAATATTGAATATGTCAGTTAAGAAAGCAGCACCAATCCGGGATGAATTAATAAAGAAAGGAATGATATACAGTCCTGGATTTGGATTAGCAACATTTACAGTTCCGAAATTTGATGCCTTTTTGCAGAGAACAGTTTTAAAATGATCAATTCCCTTTGTAACTCTGTTCCGAACTTTGGCGATCTCTTACTCCGAACTTTGGCACCATTCTATCCTCCAAATCAATTCCAGATCACCCAAAAAATGGTTCGGAAAAAAGTCCGGCTCCGGGTTCAAAAACAAATTGAGAGTGAAGAGCGATAGCGATGAATACTCATTCGGAAAAAGTCCGGTTGGGCTTACAGTAAGCAAAGATCGTTTGGGTCTTTGTTTTTTTTGCAAAAGATGGCGGAACCGAGGATAGGATTCATGTCGGCAACGTAATGAAGTTCGAATTATACTTTCCAGGCAGAGTGATGCAACTTCTTTACTGTAAAATGATCCAGCCAAGGTTATTTTTTACTTTCATCTATTCATCTGTGGTTTCAGTAAAATCACAGAAAACTACTAATAATAATTTAGTGTGTTAGGTTAAGTGTGTAATATGTGTATTCCTTCATTTTTAATTTGAATTTATCCGTATCTTTAATATATTCCGGGAATTTTAAATCAACTTAATAATTTCACATAAAGGTGCATGCACAGGTGTCATACTTAACCTTTATTAATCATGAAAAAAGAAACGCTCATTTTCGCTATACTGGTTATGATGGTATGTAATATCCATGCCCAGGATCAATCCTACATCGAAAAGTATAACAACACCATGGAAAGAACCGGGTGGCACAGGAATGACCGCTTCGGGATGTTTATCCATTGGGGAGTCTATTCCGTTGCAGCGGATGGTGAGTGGTTCAAAAGCCGTCAGCACCTCACCACGGAGGAGTACCAAAAGTATGTTGATGCTTTCCTTCCCCGAAATTATAATCCCGTTGAATGGGCAAAGTTGGCAAAGGAAGCCGGAATGCAATATGCAGTCATGACTGCAAAGCACCATGATGGGTTCTGTATGTTTGACAGTGAGTATACCGACTATAAAATTTCCAATAATGTGGAAAATGCGGATTACATCAGGGACTATATTGAAGCATTCCGTTCTCAAGGTTTAAAAGTAGGGTTGTACTATTCACTGATCGACTGGCATCACGAGGATTATCCCTATGTAGGAAATCATCCCCTGAAGGAAAGAGAAGGATTTACCAAGGAAGAATATAACTGGGATGCATACCTTGATTACATGCATAAGCAGATTGAAGAATTGATGACAAAATATGGGAAGATCGATATACTGTGGTTAGACTATTCCTTTGATGATTATTCCGGTGAGAAATGGGGGGCCAGCGAATTGATCGCAATGATCAGAAAACATCAACCGGATATAATCCTCAATAACAGGCTTGTACAGAACCACGGAGTTTCTGTTGATGCCCGTGAATTTACAGGATACGGGGACTTTGAAAC
>CAYOSB010000399.1:0-2993 GCA_964406495.1 uncultured Bacteroidaceae bacterium
GAGGTGCTTTGCTGCACCGTCATGTTCCCTGCGAAGATCATTTCACCCAGGCTGGGAGACCAATCCTCCAGTGGTTCATTTCCATGGTGGAACAATTTGTCATAATAGCCATACGACGTGGTTTCATACAAAGGATCGGATGAAAACGGACCGACGCCTACTGCCCAGTAATAATCCTCATCCCAGTATGAATCGTTGGTGCAACCGATATAGCCTATGGCACCCCGATTTTCCAGCTTAAGGATCGCCTCTGCAAAACAGTCCCGTGAGTTCAGATTGAACTGGTTGGTACTGCAACCATTGCCGATCATCAATCCGAAACGGTACTGGTTTTCCATCTCCCCGATGTTTTCCATTCTGAAACTTGGATCCTTCCATCCATAATATTCTCCATGACCGGTATAATTTACGAGGGCCGCACCCATCGAGATCTCCTGCCGGACCTCTGCATCAAGCGAGGCTGCCTCGGGATGGAGATACACCTTTGCGTCGATGCCGTTACTTTCATTAAAATAATACCTGGCGGCATAATTGATCTGTCCATTTCCGTGGACCGAGGCCCACGAGACATCATACCCTGCAATCAGAATGGTCCTGTTCAGGAAAGATGGATCGGGAAATGCATATTTTTCATACATCAGTATCTTGTCGATCACATGGGTCAGCTGGGTATCATTTTTCACAGATATACGTCCGTGGAACATTTCAGGAAGGTAATCGCCCGGACCATCGAAGGTAGTATAATACAGGTCCGTAACCTGACCACTCGTCTGGGATACAGGTACATGCTCAACGTCTCCCGCGATCAGCAAATAGGAAGGCGGGGCCATTCCCGCGGGCGGGTTGTGGTAGAGTTCAGACATGTGTTCCCTGATGGATGCGGCAGAGTTGCCAACATTTGCATCTGCTGTATAGGCTTCAATGATCCTGAATCCCTTGAGTCGTTTCCATTCTATAAGCGGCTGCAATGCTTCCCTGAAAATCGTATCTGACAGGATCACCATGGTTACCGGTTCATCCTGTACGATCCGTTTTAGTTCACCGTGATCGTCATCCATAATCACCCGCGACATGGTTCTTCTGAAATGAGGGGACCTCAACCGGCTTCCTGTACCGGGAAAACGCTCCGGGACCAATGAGAATGCAATGGTATGATATACTGTTAATTGCTTTTGCAGTGGATCATACCTGAATGGAGCCAGCTCCACCCTTGCAATCGACACTCCTCTCATACGTCCCTCGCTAACGATCCTGACCACGGGTGAAGCTACCCGTCCGGAAGCAAGATAACCAGGTGAAATGTGCACTGCGGTATCCTGTTGAACAGGCTGATCCTTCCTCTGAGAAGGCTGAACCGGCAAGATCCACCCGGTGGAGAATACTTTTTGAAGATCGATAACTGTAGAATCCAGGGAAGTGATGATCAGCCGATACCCGTTCGCTGTATCTGCCTCCACCAGGCGTGAGAAAACCGGCAGCCCGGGCATTCCTGTTTCTCCTGCAACAAAAGCACCGGGCAACGACAGGCGCAGGAAAATATTTTCTCTTCCCATAACAGAATCCACATTAAAATGAGAGATCCCGACCTGTCCCGAGATGCTGCCCTTTGAGATTGACAGGTCAAAAGTTGTCTGCTGCCCAGGCAGTGCAACCTTCGATTGGGCATTCAGCAGTCCAACTGTGATGATCAGCCAGCCCCCGATAAGCAACGATATCAATCTGTTCATCGTACTCATAATTTCCTCACAGGCGCAAAATTACCCAAATATAGCATAACATCTGACATATATTTAAAACCCCCAACAGGAGAGATGGTTGCCTCTCTTCAAAATTAATTTTAAAATATTCGTGAGTTCACCATATTTTCAATATTTTAGAATGCTCAAAGTTTCCATGTATAATGAATAGAATAAAGGGGTTATTTTTGATATTTCTCTCCCTAAACTGCCATGTGCATGGACAGGTTAACCGCTATGGTCAGGCAGAGGTTGTGAACTACCCTGCTCAAATCACCAATGGAAGTGAACAGAACTGGACCATCACGCAGGATAACAGGGGCGTGCTTTATGTGGGAAATGACGATGAAGGTGTCCTTGAGTATGATGGAAGCGAATGGAGGAACATCCCCATTCCCAATGAAAGCATAGTCAGGTCACTTGCCTGTTCTGATGACGGCACTGTATATGTGGGTGCCGTATCTGAAATCGGGTTTCTCGCCCCGGATGAAAATGGTGATATGCAATACCGCTCCCTCATTCACCATCTCGACAGTGCAGGACGCCGGTTCTTTCATGTATGGAAGACATATTGCGCCGATGGCAAAGTCTATTTCCAATCAGAAGTCAACCTCTATATCTATTACCCGGAGACCGATAGTCTCAGGTACATTAAAAACGAGGAAAACGTGCTTTTCGGGTTTTATGAAAATGAACATTTCTACACGGGCGATTTTTCAATGGGACTGCTGGAGCTCCAGGGTGATTCAACCTATGCATGGGCAAAGAATGGTGACTTTTACAGGTTAAAGAATATTTTCGGGCTTACATCTTATGATGATGAACAGTTGCTGATCGGGGTCAATTACCAGGATGAAGCGCGTTCAGAACTCAGCCTCTATCACACTGAAACAGGAGAAATCGACTCTTCGTTCGGTTCGCCTGCTGCACTTGAATATCTCAGTGAAAATTACCTGACCAATCTGCTGAAACTGACGAATGGTTCGTTTGCTGCTTCAACAGCAGCCGGTGGAATCATCATTCTTTCCAGGCAGGGCGAACTCGTCGAATTGATTTCGAAAGACCAGGGCTTGCAGAGCCAGACAATCTTCAATGCATATCAGTCGCAGGATAATTATCCTTTTTCATACGTTTGGACCGCACTGGGACTCGGTGTGGCCAGGTTGGATTTCGATGGTCCACTGCGCAGTTTTTCTGAAGAATCGGGATACCAGGGACTGATCCATTGTATCGACGATCTCAATGGCAGGATATATA
>CAYOSB010000400.1:0-2981 GCA_964406495.1 uncultured Bacteroidaceae bacterium
TTCATTGGATAAACAGGCATCAACCGCATTGTCAACAAGGTTGAGCAGGCAGCGATGGATCCCTTTGGGATCCAGCAGGAGTTCACCCAGGCCGGGGGCAAAATCCTTTATGAACTCTATGTCCGCGGAAGAGGAATCACGGGCCTTGTATTCCATTAGTTCGCACACATCTTCTGCAATCATATTGGGTGAACAGAATTCAAGCTGTGGCGTACGTTCTTTGGAGTAATCCAGAAGATCGACTACAAGACTCGAGACTTTGTCAATATTCTTGTGTACCATGTTCCAGCCTGTTTCCAGTTTTTCCAAGTCACTTGTCTTGAATCCTTTGTTTACTATGTAAATGCCCCCTTCCATGCCGAAAAGAATGCTTTTAATGCAGTGGGCCAGGCCTGCTACCGTCTGTCCCACCGCCGCCAACCTTTCGGATTGGACGAGTTCCTGTTCCAAGCGTTTGCGCATCATGATTCCGGCAAGCGTATTGGCTACAGCCGCCAGAAAATCCTCTTCTCTTTGGGAGTGCTGGTGGCCTTCTCTTACATACAGGTTAATGACCCCGAGGGTCTTTCCTTCGTAAATAATAGGAATGCAATAATGACCGTGAGGGACTAATCCATCATAGGAAACGTCATGCCGCTCATCCATGCAATCTGTAAATTCCACTTTTTGTGTAACCGCAGCCCTGCCGCAGAGACATTTTCCAAAGGGCAGCACGGAACAGGCGTTCCTGATAGGTTCGCAAAGCCCGCTTTCCGCCTTCATTACGAGTGTATCTGAGGCGTTTTCAACCACAAATATGCAGCCCTGTTTTTCGAACCCGAGCCATGGGATGGAAAAAATAAGGTCGAGGGCCCGCTCGAGCAGGGCATCAAGGCTCATATCTTCCAGTGAATGTCGCAGGAGGGCATTGATGGCGGCCCGGCTCAGTTCCTGGCTTGAGATGGTCCACTTCACCACATCCCCTATGGAAATGAGGCCCACAAGTCTGTCATTCTCCATTACCGGCATATGGCGTATCGATTTGTCAGTCATCAAGGTCATGCATTGCTCTGCGGTATGATCAGGGCTCACGAAAACAATCTTCGAAGTCATGATTTCCTGCACAAGGGTGTCTTTAGAGAACTTACCTTTTAGAATTATCTTGCGGGCATAGTCCCTCTCTGAGATCATTCCAACCGGTTTATCATCCTCCATCACCACCAGCGCTCCGATCCCTTTATCAGCCATTAGTTTCAGCGCTGCATATACGGTTGCATCGGGTGTGGTGGAATACACCTCCGGCCCTTTGTCCATCAGCAAATGGTGGACTGTTACCATAATTCTATTCCCGTTTAGAGCTTATTTAATCAGTAAATGAATAACTTATCCCTGTCTTTTCCAGTAAAGGGCGTGGATCGATCATGTGCCTGGCAAACCATTCATCACCCTTTTGCTCTCCCGCAGCCAGACCCAGTACCTCGGAAAAATGAAATACAGGGACAGGCTCGGGTAGCTTACAGCGCAATTCCAGATTCAGATGGCACATGGCGCAGGCCGTTACTATACAATCCGCGCCAAAGGACTTCGCATCCGCCATAATATCGTTGACCATGTTTGTAACGAGTTCAGGCCGCACGGCCGACAGGAAGGTGCCGCAGCACTGGGACGCATAGCCCCAAGAAACCGGTCGAGCACCGGTTCCCTTGAGGATTTTCTCCATCAATCCATGATGCCCCGCTTCATTTTTAAATGCCGGGGGCAGGGATAGCATGCATCCGTAATAAGGAGCAAAGCAGAGGCCATCAAGCCTCTCAGAGAGCCGCGTCGATATCCTGCTGAATTCCAGTTGAGCAAGGAGATCAAATACATGCATTATCTTCAATCCAAGGTCAAAGGGCCGGCCGAATGATTTTTCATAAAGCGCCTGCAATAAGGGGTCTTTGGATATGGTGAGGAAAGCTATTTTTAGACGAAGCAGGCAACTGGGACAGGCCACCAGCAGCGGACGGCCTTCAGGTGCCATGGAAAGGTTGCGCGCAGGGAGCATGACCGCAAGATTCCTCTTGATTGCGTGCATTGATGAACTGCCGCAACAGTTCCAGTCCTCCAACTCGATCAATTCTATGCCCAATATTTCGAAAAAGCGGATCAGGGAGGCATTGTTTTCTCTTGCCGATGTAGCCAGGGAGCAACCCGGAAAATATGATAAGCTGGTTGATTGAAGTTCTTTCATGTTCTTTTCTTTAGCGATCGTTGTTGATAAGTCTCTTCAGCGCGTCAATGTCCTGGATGCGTGATGGGCTGAGATCAAGCTTGTTCTTGGAAAGCATTCGTATGCCGGAGCGGAAATCGCTGAATAGGCGTCGTGTCTTCACTTTAAAGCGCATCATGATTTCCAGTTTATGAGTGCGGCCGTATTTTGCTATGGTCCGAAGTACCTCACGATGAAAAGCGAGCACATCAGATTCTTTAATCGCCACTTCTTTCTCCAAGGCAGTTTGCTTCATCACATCCATCATGACAGGGATGTCAATGGCCATGGGACAATGGGCTGAACAGGTATTGCACGCAACGCAGGTCCAGATGGTGGAACAGCGCAATGCGTCTTCCATCAGGTTGAACTGTAGAAGCCGTATCACCTGGTTGGGCAGATAATCCATGGCCGCGGTAAAGGGGCATCCTCCGGAGCAGGTTCGGCAGTGGAGGCATCTGTTGATATTGACCCCCGAATGTTCCAGTATGATTGCGGAGCCGTCGCACTCTGCAGGCGTTGTAAAATCGATGGCATCCCGGGTGTTGATTTTCATATTCGATGGTTTGCTTTCTCCCGGGCCTGTTTCCTGCGCGGGGAGCCGTGGCTGAAGGGACTTCAAGATACCGCCCCTACACGCCTTTGCCGAAATGGCAACGGGGATAGCGGCACTCGGAACAATCCCGGCACAACCCCCCGTGGCCCAGAAAGGCAAGATCTTTTTTCCCTATGCGCTCGCCTGCCAGTATGC
>CAYOSB010000401.1:0-2943 GCA_964406495.1 uncultured Bacteroidaceae bacterium
ATTGGATGCTCTTGCCGGGGCATCCAATATTTCTTTTAAGGACCAGCGGTACGGTTTCTATGCTGAACTGAAACACCGGGGCAGGACCTACTGCCTGCTGAAGCCTTCCACCTATGTGAATCTCAGCGGGAATGCAGTGCGCTATTACCTGCAGAAACTGAAACTCCCCGAGGACCGGCTGCTGGTGGTGGCGGATGATATTGCACTTCCCTTCGGCAAGATCCGTCTGCGTGCAAAGGGCGGTGATGCCGGTCATAACGGGCTCGCACATATCAACCAGATCCTCGGCAGCAATAAGTATCCCCGGCTGCGCTTCGGGATCGGAGACACCTTCGGTCGCGGTCAGCAGGTGGACCATGTACTGGGGAAGTGGGAACCGGAAGAGGAGAAGCTATTGCCCGAACGGATCGATAAAGCCACCGAGGCCATCCTGGCTTTCGGGGTACTGGGCATGGAACGCACGATGAACCGGTACAACAATACCTAGGGAACTACAGAACATTTAGTACTGATCTCCGGTTTCGGACCGGCGCGTTCGAGCATGATAACAATACCTGAGGAATTACAGAACATTTAGTACCGTCTCCCGGAGTATTTATGGTGAACCTCGGATTAGCTGGATCTGAATCGCAAACGGGTAATGACTGATAAGTTTACCGGTGCAGGGTAACTGCAATGCAGTAGTACTTTAGATCTTCATGTATACCTCAAGGAGCGTGGATTTTTCCTCCGGGAGCAGCGAGATCTCCTTGAGTTCGGCAGGAACGAGCATGGACTCCCCCTTTTGGAGGTGTACGGCCTCCCCGCCCTTGTAATTCACCACCAGTTTTCCTTCGGTGCAAATATAGATCACGAACGAATCAATCAGGTTGAAATCCTTGTCCACCGGCTTGTCCATCTCCACCAGGCTGGTGGTGAAATGGGGACAGTCGGCCAGGTTGACCGTGCTGTTGGGGATCCGGTCATAGTTGGTACGAATGTCATCGCGTTTTTTAAAATCCATCACCCGGAGTGCCTGGTCGAGATGCAGTTCCCTGCCCTTCCCGTCCTTATCCACCCGGTCCCAGTCATAGACCCTGTAAGTAACATTCGAAGTTTCCTGGATCTCGGCCAGCATGATCCCATTTCCGATGGCATGCAGGCGGCCTGCAGGAAGGAAAAAGACATCCCCGGTATTGACCGGTTCAAAATTCAATATTTCTGTCAGTTGCTTGTTCTCCAGGTGTTCCCTGAAGACCTTTTCATCCACATCCTTTTTGAAACCGGAGATCAGTTCCGCACCCTCTTCGGCATCGATCACGTACCACATCTCGGTCTTCCCCCTGGAGCCATGGTGCTCTGCTGCATAGTTATCATCCGGATGCACCTGTACACTCAGTTTCTCCCTGGCATCAATGAACTTGATCAGCACCGGGAATTCGGTACCGAATTTGTCGAAGACCGCATCACCGACCAGGTCACCCATGTACACTTCGATCAGCTCATCCAGCGGATTTCCCTTGAGGAAACCTTCAGACACAACACTCACATTACCTTCCACACCTGAGATCTCCCAGCTTTCAGCCAGGACATCCGGTCCGTTTTGTTTTCCGAGCTCGGTTTTCAGGCGTTGTCCGCCCCAGAGATAATCTTTATATACAGGGTTAAATTTGAGTGGATAAAGTGTCTTTTCCATTGGGATCTGTGTTTTTGCATTGCAAAATTAGCAAAAACAAGCGGGAAACCCTAGGCAAATCCAGCCGGAATGAGCTGGTGCGCTTTGTCCATCTTGTATTGTAGCAGGATCATCATCGCCGGAGGACAGCGTCCATTTTGTACTGAAGGCGGATCATCATCGCCAAAAGACAGCTTCCATATTGTACTATAGGAGGATCATTATCGCCGGAGGACAGCGTCCATATTGTACTGCATGAGGATCATTATCGCCGGAGGACAGCGTCCATATTGTACTGCAGGAGGATCATCATCGCCGGGGCCAGCTAACGGCCATCACGGACCGGCACTAGGCGCTTGCACCTTGTTTGACCTCCAGCTTGAATCCCATGCGGTGCACATTGACAATAGCAACCGATTGGTCCTCCTGGAGTTTCTTTCGCAGCCTGGCGATATAGACATCCATACTGCGTCCCATGAAATAATCATTTTCACCCCACACATTCGTCAGCACCTTTTCACGTTTTACCACGTGGTTCATATTCTGGGCGAGCATGCGCAGCACCTCGGCCTCTTTCTTGGTGAGGTTGATCTCACCTGAAGGAGCACACAGGAGCCGGTTGGGGTAATCGAATGTGAAATGACCGAAGGTAATCAGTTCAGGATGTTTCTGATCCACCTTGTTCGGGTTCGACCGGCGCATCAGCGCATAGATCCGCAATGCCAGTTCGGTAGTTGAAAATGGCTTGGCAATGAAATCATCACCCCCGGCACAAAATGCATGGATCTTGTCCTTGTCGTCATTGTTTCCTGACATGAACAGGATGGGTATGGTATAATCTGTTTTGCGTACTTCTTTCACGAAATCGGTACCCGACATTCCGGGCAATCCGATATCCACCAGGCAGATGTCATATCCTCCAGACTTGTAAAGCAACAAGGCCTGCTCAGACTTCTTGACCCAGTCGACCTTGTACTTCTTCAGTTCAAGGGATTCTTTGATGACGCTGCCAAGTTGCGGATCATCCTCCAGCATCAAAACAGTGGGGTGATTCTCTGGCATAACTGTGAGGTTTGAATTAATTATTTTTACTCAATTTAGATAACAAATGAATGGTAAAATGGTTCAACATCCACGGTTGGATTGTACCATTTGGCTATTAAAATTCTTCCTCACAAATTTGGTCAGTTGGAAATCATATTCCTCACAGCCTATCAAATTTAATGAACATGACTATAATTAGTTTTCAATGCTTTATTTAAACAAGTTCAGGAATACGCAAACAATAT
>CAYOSB010000402.1:0-2940 GCA_964406495.1 uncultured Bacteroidaceae bacterium
CGCCGAGCACCTTATTATCTATAATATTCTGCGAGGCAACTAGTCACCTTGAGTATAAACGAAGTTTTATAACATATTGTAAATTAATACTATAACCAAAATTTATACTTGTGAAACATATTCAGAGATAATCTCTTTTACATCATCAGGAGCGATCCTTCCGTATGTCTTATCACCCACAAGTACCACCGGTGCCAGTCCACAGGCTCCAACACAGCGAAGACAACTCAGGGAGAATTTCCCATCGGCAGAGGTCTCCCCTACCTCAATATCCAACTGCTTTTTAAATTCCGCCAGCACATTTTCTGCTCCTCTTACATAGCATGCAGTACCTGTGCATATGGATATCGGAAATTCACCTTTGGGGATCATTGTAAAGAATGAGTAGAAGGTTACTACACCAAACACTTTAGCTACAGGAATATTCATCTTGTTGGCGATTACCTCCTGCACCTCAGCAGGCAAATATCCGAATTCACTCTGGGTTTTATGTAATACATTGATCAGTTCTCCATGTTCATTGTTGAATTCATCACAAAAACTATGGATCTTTTCTACCTGATCTTTTCTTAATTCGACTTTTACGCTTGACATGATTCAGCTTTTAATGTTTTCTATACTTCAAATACTTTTTTCTTGCGCTCAAAATAATGTGTATGCAACAATTGATGTGCTTTCTCACTCATCGGCTGATCCAGGAATTCTTCATATAGTTTAATGATGTAAGGATTCTCGTGGGATTTGCGTAATGTTTTACCCTCATCTTCTTCGTAAATCGCCTTTGTGCGCGCTTTCAAAATGGACGAATCTCCATGGTGCAATGGTTGTCCGCCTCCTCCAATGCATCCGCCCGGACAGGCCATAATCTCGATGGCGTGGTACTGTGATTTTCCTGCCTTGATCTCTTCCAATAATTTCCTGGCATTCCCCAGTCCATGTGCAATCCCGATCCTGATCTCCAGTCCATCGAAATCTACAGTTGCTGACCTGATTCCATCCAGGCCCCTTAACTGTTTGAAATCTACAGTTTCCAGTGTCTTACCGGTATGCACTTCGTATGCTGTCCTGGTTGCAGCTTCAATCACACCCCCCGTGGCTCCAAAGATGACCCCGGCACCACTGGACTCTCCCAATGGCGCATCAAATTCACTTTTCTCCATATTCACCAGGTCGAGGTTCGCCTGTTTGATCAGGTGCGCCAGCTCCCTGGTGGAAATAGAATAATCCACATCAGGATTACCGTCTACCTTGAATTCATCCCGCTGGCATTCATATTTCTTAGCAAGACAGGGCATGATGGAAACCACCACCATCTCTTTCCGGTCTACCCCGATCTTATCTGCAAAATAGGATTTCGCGATTGAACCGAACATTTGCTGAGGCGAGCGGGCTGTTGATGGAATGTCCTTCATCTCCGGGAAATGGTATTCAAAGAAATTTACCCAACCCGGGCAGCAGCTGGTCAGAATCGGCAGCTGTACATCCTTGTCCCCATTCAAATGCCTGGTGAGACGATCGAGTAATTCAGTTCCTTCTTCCATAATGGTCAGGTCTGCTGCAAAATCAGTATCGAATACATAATCGAAACCAAGGTTTTTTAATGCAGTGACCATTTGGCCTGTGACCCGGGTCCCGGGTTCCATCCCGAACTCTTCACCCAAAGCAGCGCGCACAGCAGGAGCTGTTTGCACCACCACTGTTTTCGTCGGATCGCTCAGTGCCTGAATCACCTTGGCTGTGTGATCCACCTCGGTAAGTGCCCCGGTTGGACAAACAGCGACACATTGTCCACAGTATGTACAGGGTGAATGCTCCAGGTTCATTTCAAAGGCTGGTGCAACCACTGCGTGAAATCCGCGATTGACTGCATTCAACGCACCTACCGTCTGGAAATCATTACACATGGTCTCACACCTGCGACACATGATACATTTGTCCATTTCCCGGATAATTGAAGGGGAGGTGTCCAACCTGTAACTGGACATCTCCGCATATTCCTGTCCGGGAATATCACGGATACCCAGCTTGATTGCCATATCCTGCAGATCACAATTTCCTGATTTTGCGCAGGTAAGGCAATCCTTGGGATGATCGCTAAGTATTAGTTCCATTACCGTTCTGCGGGCGTTGATCACCCGCATGCTATTTGTTTTTACTACCATGCCCTCTGCTACATTGGTGGAACAGGAAGGTGCGAGATTACGCCTGCCTTCGATTTCCACGGAGCAGATGCGACATCCGCCTGGTTTGTTTTCAATATTCAGGTCGTTAAGGTCCATGTAACACAGGACCGGTATATCTATTCCAAGCTCCTTTGCAGCTTTATATACGGTGGTCCCTGCCGGAACCTCAACCATTTTACTGTCTATCGTTAATTTTACTTGATCCATGTTTCAATTTCTGTTAAAGGTTCTGCTTTATTTTAAGACCACTGCATCAAATTTACATTTCTCCATACAGGCACCACATTTTATGCAAATTGCAGGGTTCACCACATGCAATTCCTTCCGCTCGCCTGAAATAGCTCCCACCGGGCAGGCACGGGCGCAGGCTGTGCAACCAACACATTGTTCCTCCAGGATGAAGTACTCAAGAAGGTCCTTGCAAACACCTGCTACACATTTTTTATCAATCACGTGCGATTGATATTCATCCATAAAATTATCCAGGGTGGAAAGCACAGGGTTGGGGGAACTCTGACCCAGTCCGCAAAGGGAGGTATCCTTAATGACCTCGCCCAGGTTGCGCAATCTCTCGATATCTGCTTCTATTCCTTTTCCTTCACAGATCCTCGCAAGCATCTCGTGCAATCTCTTGTTTCCAATGCGGCAAGGAGCACATTTCCCGCAGGATTCCTCCACTGTGAAGTCCAGGTAAAACCTTGCAATGGAAACCATGCAGTCATGAGTGCCGTTTTTCCGCGAAAATCGAAACTGTCTT
>CAYOSB010000403.1:0-2938 GCA_964406495.1 uncultured Bacteroidaceae bacterium
GTTGAACTGTTATTCGCGGGATATATTATTACCAGCGAAAAGACGAAACGCTACCTGATGTCGATAATAGTCGTTAATCCTGGTTGGTTTGAGAAGTACCATCATGCTCCTCAATAAATTTGCCGAGCTGATGATACTTCGCAAAAAGTGTATTGTAGATGGCCGCACGTCCGGGATCTGGAAGGTACTCCTTCTCAAATCCGCCACCCATTTTCTCCTGGGCTGACGGAACATCCGGATACAACCCCGCAACCGCTGCTGCAGCCATTGCTGATCCGAGGGCTGAAGCTTGTTCTGTTTTAGCTACCTTGATCGGCATATTCAGGACATCAGCCACAATCTGCATCACAAAGGGCGATTTTTTTGCCACACCACCCATGGCAATAATGCCATCGATCCGCACTCCTTCGGCAATAAACCGCTCATTGATCATCCTGGATCCAAAAGCAGTGGCTTCCACCAGGGCCCGGAATATCCGTGGTGCATCCGTACCCAGCGTAATACCCGTAAGCGCCCCCTTGAGTTTTTGATTGGCATCGGGCGTTCGTCTGCCATTGAGCCAGTCCAGGGCGACCATGGATGATTCTCCAGGATCGATCTTCGCGGCCTCCTCACTCAGTTTTGCAATGATCCGGTCCGAGGTCTCGTTCAGCATGCGTTCGGTTGTCGCATCATCGAGCCAGTCAAAACCGGCTATGATCTCTCTGACGGGCCACATCAGCAGATTTGAAAACCAGGCATAAATATCACCGAAAGCAGATTGCCCTGCTTCGAGACCAACCATGCCCGGTAAAACCGAACCATCCACCTGTCCGCATATTCCGGATACCAGTTTATCGCCGAATTGTTTTTCTTCAGCCACCAGCATATCGCAGGTAGATGTACCCATCACCTTGCTGAGATAATAGGGCTTGATCTCACCTCCCACTGCGCCCATATGTGCATCAAAGGAACCTACCCCTATTGCCACATTTTCAGAAAGCCCGAGTTTTTCTGCCCACTCCCTGCACAGATTACCCGCTTTTTCTTCACTGGTGTAGGTCTTCACATACAGACGGTCCCGTAATCCTTCCAGGAGCGGGTCAAGCCTGACAAGGAATTCTTCCGAGGGAAGCCCTCCGAAGTCTTCGTGCCACATTGCCTTATGTCCTGCAGCGCACCTGCTTCTCTTGAGTTGAAGCGGATCCGTATCTCCTGTCAGCACGGCGGGAATCCAGTCACAATGCTCGACCCAGGAGTGGGCTGCATCCCTTATCGATGGATCATTTCTCAGCACGTGCAGTATCTTGGCCCAAAACCACTCTGAAGAATAGATGCCTCCTTCGTACTTTGTATAATCTTCTCCTCCCCAGCTTCTTGCCAATGCATTAATCTCCCCGGCTTCTTCCAGTGCAGTATGATCCTTCCACAGCACAAACATTGCGTTTGGATTCTCAGCAAAACGGTCGTGCAGTGAGAGTGGCATTCCACTCTTGTCAACAGCCACCGGCGTAGATCCTGTTGTATCCACGGAGATTGCCACAATATTTTCCTTTACATCTGCATGCACTTCTGCCAGCGCTCCTTTGATGGATTGTTCAAGTCCATCCAGGTAATCCTGCGGGTGCTGCCTGAACTGATTTCGGGAAGGGTCACAATATTTTCCTTTTTTCCAGTTTGGATAAGCAAATACTGAAGATGAAATCTCTTCGCCTGTATTTGCATTGACCAGCAGTGCACGAACCGAATCGGTCCCGTAATCTACTCCTATCGTATATTTTTCCATCTTATGATCGTGGCATTAAAATATGAATATCTGAATTCGACTAAAATGCATAATAGAGATTGGTCCCTATTCAATAACCCATGCAAGGTTAAAAGAATAAATGATATTTCCATCAGTCAGGTGAATCATTCCATCCGGAGTCTGGGTGGCGATCATATAGCCTCCCTCCAGTCCCTTGTTCCTGGTAATGAGATCGTCCCGTTGCCAGGGTGCCGAATGCAATACCATGGACTCATCACCTTCCAGGTCACTGACCACCCGGCGGTGCCCGGTTTCCCAGGTAAGGCCTTCGTCAAATGATACTGCAACAAACAGTCCCTCGATAGCTTCAATATTCCCCTCACCGTTGCGGGCAAGAAACTCCCCGTCGCCAAATCCCGTGAACAGGATCGGGGCCACACCAGGATATTCTTCCACTTCCGGTGAATATCGTAACCTGATCAGGGAAAATCGTTTTCCACTGCTGATTCCCGGAAAAACAGATGCTGAGCGCTCCCAGGTATGCCCGCCGTCGTAGGAGATACTCTGCGGGGCTTTGCCGTCGAAATGCAATCCCTTGTCCCTGGCAATGGCCAGGAGCTCCGGCCTGTCATCCCCGTTCCTGTCGGCAATTTCGATCACAGCGGCGTGCAGACCTGCGATTCGTTGTTCATCAGGCGTATTGGATGAGTGTCCCCGGCGGGTCCAGGTTGCACCACCATCGGCACTCACCACCAGGCTTCCTGTATTGAATATGGAATCCCCATCGTCATCCGTCACAAACACCAGTTCCCCCGCGGAAGTCTGGAACATGTTTCCCTGCATGGAAGCACCGTCATTCAGCGCATGATCCAGTTCAAGGACCATTTCCACCGGTGACCAGGTAGCCCCGTTATCGGTACTGGTCCTGTATCCCAATGCAAGTTTGTCCCACCTGCCGGACACACCGATGCTGGCCATCTGGTGCAGGGTAAATTCAGTGTCTGTGCCATCGGAGAACCGCAATGCATTGTTCAGGAGATTGGAGCTGTGCATATTGCGGTCTGCCGCCTTGAGAAATTCTGCGGATTCGGTCCAGCGAATGGATCCGTCCGCCTGGCGCACACCCCGGGATGCCAGCAGTGTCAGTTCGGGACCAATCTCACTCTCCCCGGAGAACCAGGAAACAAGCAGGTCGCCGTTCTCACACCAGGT
>CAYOSB010000404.1:0-2931 GCA_964406495.1 uncultured Bacteroidaceae bacterium
GAGACAGTTTTATTGTTGGCCGCGGAGACCATACCACTCAATGGATTATAGCTATAAGGTAATTTTTCAAAGGGTACAATATCATTTTCACCCCAGTCGTATTTTGTCGTATCTCCCGGATAGACCATCATGTGGTCAGCTTTCCTGATGGGAATGCCGCCTGCCGCCTGCAACCCGATATTGCCCTGCTTGTCGGCATACACGATGTTCTGACTTACCGCAATGAAGGTGGTTGCCGCATCCCTGAATTCTTCCCAGTTGGATGCACGGTTGAACAGGTGCACGGATCTGAGTTCATTACTGTAGTCGGTTCCGATCCAGCGGGCGGAGATGGTTTTATTCTCCACTCCCTTGAAGGTGCTTACCACCGGACCCCGGTGTGTGAATTTATTGATCCTGGTCACCGGTTTCTTCAGCCCCTTCACGTTGATCTTTTCTTCTACTATGCGCAACTCCTCCCATTTGCCGTTCAGTTTATACTGCTTGCTGTCCTGTGGATTGATGGTCTCCAGGTAAAAATCGAGATTGTCAACGCTGAGGTTGGTCATCCCCCATGCGATGTCCTGGTTGTGACCGCAGATCACATAGGGTTGTCCGGGAAGCACCACACCGGTTACATCCAGCTCACCTTCAATCACCTGGTGCATCTGGTACCAGATGCCGGGTGACATGAACCCCAGGTGCATATCATTGGCGAGCAGCGGCATCCCTGTTTCGCTCCGTTCCCCCGAAACGGCCCAGTTGTTGGACGCCTCGAATACCTGTATACCCAGCTGATCGATCACTTTCTGCGCCTCTTCAATGGTTGTGTTCATCGCCAGCTCCGGGTGTTCCTCCAGATATTCGGGAAACACGAACCTGGTATTGAAATCATCCTCCCATGGAAACAGTTCCTGCAGCAGGGTGTCGTCCACTGTCTGTGCGATCTTGTATATGGCCATATCGGATGCCCAGCCGGAAGTGAGGTCCCACGCCATATAACCAATCAGGTTCGTCGTATGGACCGGTGTCCATTCTTCAGGCTTGTACCCAAGCAGGGCAAACTCAAACGAGAACTTTTTCTGGTTGTGTTGTATGAACTGATTCACGCCATCTGAATATGCTTCCAGGCATTTCCTGATCTCCGGATCAGTGGATTCAAGCACGTTTGCAGATTTCTTTGAAAAGTCAAATGCCCTGAACAGCTGGTCGGTCCGTAGCATGTCTTCACCAAAGATCTCCGACAACTGACCAGTGGTGATCCGCCGCATCAGGTCCATCTGCCAGAGCCGGTCCTGCGCGGTCAGATATCCGACAACACGGTACAGGTCTTCGGCGTTTTTCGCATACACATGCGGAATGGCAAGAGAGTCGCGGATCACCGTCACCTCATCCGTAAGGTTTTCCAGGTTCACCGAAGCAGCGTAATCGGGTACGGCTCTGTTCTTAACGTGGATAATCAACAGCCAGCCTGCGACCAGTAGAAGTATCAATAATGCGATAACCGATAGAAGGATACGTCGAAAAACTTTCATGGATTTCGTTAATCTAATTGAAGGAGTTTAAAATTCATCAGTACGGGTTGGTGGTCGGACCAGGCAAATTCGAGGTCTTCACCTGTAATCCCGGTCAATTCAACATTGGGTGACAGCAGGAAGAAGTCAATCACGGTGGTCGGGGATGTTCCCCTGGTGTATGGACGAACAACCCTCCTGTTGGTTGGGATGCCGGGATCGTAGACCCAGGTCCAGCCCGCATCCGGGTACCCAGCCTCGATATACGACAGGTTCTCAGTATCGAACAGGTCATGCATGAATTTGGGATCAAATCCCGCGGGACTCTGGTTCCAGTCACCACCTGCCACCACATAATTCCCCGCCGCATATTCCTCCAAAAGGAATGCTTTCATGAAATCCATCTGCTGTTGCCTGAGTGTGCCGTCATCATAGGCTGAGTTGTGGGTGTTAATAATAACCAGCTCCTTGTCACCGGGCAACGGATACCTGTTCACCAAAAAACACCTGTCCAGCATGAATACGCTCATCGGCCAGCTGTAGTTTCCTGGAAAACTATGGCGTGTCACTACTGAAGGCGGGTAGGAAGAGAGCGTCTGCAGGCCTGAAATCACTTTTCCCATGGGATCGGTCGGGGGCAGGGGAACAAAGGCAACATCGTAATTTTTTCCAAATGCGGAATGATGGTCCGTCAAGGCATTGTCGATCCTCTCCACCATATTGTTCCGGTAACTTCTTTTGGATCGCCTGTCGACTTCCTGCAATAAAAGGAAGTCATGGTTGCCATATTTTTCCAGCTGTTCCAGGATCTTTTCCAGGTTTCGGTTGACTGCCTTTTCTTCAGGACGCACGTTTTCACCGCCGTCATAAAAGAAGTCCATGGTACTGTCCAGACCTGCATACCCTAGGTTCCATGTGACCATACTGAAAACAGAATCTGTCAGCAGCTGGTCCTCGTCAGCGGTGTATACCGTCTCAACAGGATCAGGATTGTAATTGTCGATGGTGGCATACAGCAGGAAAACCAGGAATAAACCAATGAATGCAAGTATAATCCAGAGCAGGGTTTTGAATAATCTCATTTGGCATATATTTAGACCTAAGGTAAATAAATGTCATGAAAAATACACCAGCCTGGTACTAAAACCACTAAAAATGGCTGAAAAACAGTTTTTTTTATACCCGGGCTGTATAATTTTTATATTATTCCAATGCTGTAGCGTGGAAATTATTTCTAAATTGGACGATCAACTAAAACCATTTTCTATGAGACGATCACTTTCCCTGCTGATTTTCCTCCTGTTGATCCTCCCGATCTCAGCACAGGATCAGGATGATAACACTACAAGAGAAAAAAAGACCGAAGAGGTAAAAACGGGATGGACCTTTGGCGGAGTTCCCGTAGTTGCTTATGATGCAGATGTCGGGTTTAAATACG
>CAYOSB010000405.1:0-2930 GCA_964406495.1 uncultured Bacteroidaceae bacterium
AGAAGTGGGATCACTTTTTCCTGTTTGGTGGTAACGTTAATAGCTGGTGTTAAAACCTTTCGTAAGGTATTAAACAACAATAACAATTTCGCCAGGGAAATCATCAATATACTCAGCGCCAATAGTGTGCAGATCTACGGCCGCTTTTTTTGCCTTACCTACAAGCAGGCCTACGGAAGGCTTGCCGATATCATTCTTTGCCTGTCAGAACGCATCTTTAAGAAAGGAAAATTCGAACTTCCTCTTTCCAGGAAAGATATCGCTGAACTATCGGGAATGAGCTCTGAAACAGTGGTGCGCTTGCTGAAAAAATTCAGTGAGGATGGTTTGATCAGGATGAATGGAAAAAACATCGAAGTAGCTGATGTTGAGAAGCTGCAGCGCATTAGTGAAACGGGGTGACCTGTATCACAGTCAGGTTGCATACTTTATAAAAATATTGAAAATACCAGGGTCAACTCAATTTCTCTCTTTCCTATACTGAATCATCATACCAATACATCCAAAGTAGTCCAGCTTTTCCTGTTCAGTCATATCCTCTGCCAATACTTCCAGCGAGACTTTTAAGCGTTGGGTATGTTCAATATTCAGGGTGAGTGTGCCGAGGTATTCTTCCTTTGCATTGTCATAGATCACCTCATCAGTCACTGCGTTCATAAGCATAATATGAATTGGTTCGAAATGATCGGAGACACACACGTTGATCTTGTATTGCCTTTCGGCATAAAGCACCAGATTGTATATCATCTGATCACCTGCACCAATAATATTGCTTCGTGACTGTCCATCGTATTTGAATCTGGGTCCCGGATTTACATTACAATCAGAATACAGGTGAAATTTTCTGCAGGAATTTTTTTGCGCGGTTACAACAGGAACCGCAAATGTGATAAGTACTATGGCGAGTATGAATCGTTTCATAGGAAAATATTTTCAAATTTTAATTACCGACAATATAGGCCCTGGTGTCTAGTACACTGCGTTTGATCATATAAAAATTTTCTTCAGTAATATCAGGAAGTGAGCCGCCAGACAATGTGATTACACCTGGCTCTTCGATGCTGGCAATTGTACTTTCTGATTCCAGTTCATTATAGATTTTATCTAATTCCCTGATATAAACCAGGATGCCCTCCACATTGGGATCGTCAGAAACTGATTCAGCTTGTTTTAGCAGGTTTTCCAGGGGATACTTCAACTCTGAGATCTGTTGGAGGATCGGATCTTTTTTATCATACTCATCAAGTGAATATAGCGCGAGATACATCGCCTCAATGTATGCACCACTCGAAATGAGCGCGATTGTATTCTCCCTGCCGGCAGTTTCAAGAAACTCCAGGACATTATTAAATGCCTCATTGCTCAATACAATCAGTGAATCCCTGTTGCCTATATTGGTCCCGACTCTTTCAGCAAGTGATTCGAATGCAGTGGTTGCGACATCCAGCTCACTGCTTAGCTTCCTAACAACATCCAGGTATTCTGAAACAATTGTATTTCTGGAAAAGAGGGAAGCATATGCCAGGTCAGTAATATAAATCCCCAGGTTCAATCCCTTTTCCCTGTAGGTTACATAGTCTGTGTACTGGCTTGGATCATGCAACAATTCCTCATTGTAGGATAGCTCTGCAGCATAGAATTGGTTCAGGACCTCTCCGGGGGAAGGAAACAGGTAGATAGGTGATTTTTTGATTTCTGTTTCGATTTGATCGCGGTCAAATTTAAAACCCTCATCAATCTTCCTTTTCTGATTATTACATCCCTCTGTAACAGAGAACATGAAAATAATCAACGTTAAAAATGTCAACTTATTCATAAAATTGTATTTCAAAAAATTCAATAAACCTGAACTGCTTTGCGGGATCTTTCAGTTTTTCCCTGACCTAACAATACTTCTGATGATATTTCTCAATACATCATATCTGAGTGCAAAATACAAAATCAATGTCATCATCCATAATATCACGACATTAAATGTGATTGTATTCATCTCACTATTCCCAATCTTCTTCACAGGAGCAAAAAAATGGGCGCGCCCAATCCTGGAATCCGGAACCTGAAAGATCGGTTGATCTTTGCGGATCAATTTATTTCCTGACAGAATAATTTTTTTTAGCTCATTTCTATTGGTAACAATTTCCGCCACCCGGTCATTGTGATTGCGGCGTTTCAATTCAACCACGTTCGTACCCTCCTCCACCAGGTCGATGATAATTGCATCTTTTTTTACTCTAAGCGCATGCGCCTGTTCCTCGAGGTAATCCCGCCAACTGGCAAGAAACCTGTCAAACAATTGAACATCCACTTGAAAAGGATCTGTCACTTTCAAACCTTTTGGGAGTTCCTGTATTTGCTGTAAAGTGTTGGTTAAAAGCTGCAATTCTGCTTCAGCCTGATTCAATTTATTGTTAGCGATATATTCCTGAAGCAAATCCAGATGATTCTGTAGTTCCGGGATGAGAAAGTTGATCTTATATTGTGCACTGGCAAGTGCCTGCTCGGTTTCAAAGAAATGCTGTTCATACGAGTTATTCCCGAATTGATTAACCATCAGTGCTTCATACGCCCACCTGGATGCCATCAGGTCAGCAGAAAAGGGAACATACTCAGTCCTCGCCACGATGGGGTGCAGTTTATCATACTTAACAATCACACCTGACAAAAGGATTAAAGGAACCAACACAAACGGGATGACGATATAAATGGAAATAACAGACTTCAATCCTGCAGAGATATTCAACCCGAGCATCACAGCAAAACAGGAAGTGGAAAAAAGTATCAGCCAAAAATTCAGGTTCAGTCCACGGATCTCAAGAATATGATTTCCAATCAAAACGAATACGAACATCTGAAGGGCAGAAAGAATAAACAGGAAGACTATTTTTGAATTAAAGTAAGCATACCGGCTCAAATTGAGAAAGGTTTCCCGT
>CAYOSB010000406.1:0-2902 GCA_964406495.1 uncultured Bacteroidaceae bacterium
AGGAATTACCTGGACGAAATGAATGCGAAGCTCCACAAGATGAAAACGGTTGCCGTTAGCGGGGCTGGTTTTATTGGTGTAGAACTCTCAGATGAATTGAATAAAAAGGGGTTTGAGGTCACGCTGATTGAAAAACTACCTCATATACTGAACCTGGCATTCGACGAGGAGCTGTCGGAAAAGATTCAGGAAATGATTGTTGATCGGGGTGTTAAAGTAATCACCGGTAAGGGCATTAAGTCCGTCAACGGAAGCAGCAAAGTTGAATCTGTGACGCTTGAAGATGGCACACAACTAGAGATGGACGCTGTAATCCTCTCCATGGGATATCAGCCCAACAGTGAATTGGCTTCGGAGTCGGGAATTTACGTTGATGAAAGCAACTTTGTAGCAGTTGATGAATATATGAGGACGCATGAAAAAGATGTATTTGCCGTGGGCGATTGTGCCCAGAAGCGCGATTTTGTGACCAGGAAGCGGGTTCCTACCATGCTGGCTTCAACAGCTTGTGCTGAGGCCCGCATTGCTGGAATGAACCTCTACAACCTGCATGTTGTAAAGACCTTCAGTGGAACGATCGCTATTTATTCTACTGCCATTGGGGATGTTGGCTTTGGTACAGCCGGTGTAACAGAATTAAGGGCGAAGGAAGAAGGAATTGACACCAAAACAGGATTGTTTGAGGGTGTGGATCGCCATCCCGGTAAATTGCCCGGAGCGCATAAGCAAATTGTTAAACTGATCAGTGCACGTCATTCAGGTGTGATCATTGGCGGAGAAGTTATTGGAGGTGTGGAAGCCGGTGAACTTACCAATGTGATCGGTTTGGCTATTCAGAACAGGATGACTGTAAATTCATTGCTTACCGCGCAAATTGGCACCCATCCCTGTCTGACCGCATCACCAGCTGCATATCCGCTTATTAAGGCAGCTGAAAGCATCGCTATTTCTATGGTAAGGAATGGTTCCTGATCCTGGTGGGATGTATATAAAATCAGCCCGGAAAGATATGATGATCTTTCCGGGTCTTTATTAGTTTTCATAATTCTCCCGGGGGATCAGTCTTCCTCCACCAGTTTTAGTCCTTCGTCGGTCATCTGCCAGAGTTTTCCACCCATCCGCCAGTCGGATATGTGGTCCACATTGTAAATATCATCCAGGATCTTGCGGGTTTCGGTATCAAGGTATACATATTGACCTTCAGGAATCTCCAGGGTAATATCCACCCGGGGAAACCTCCATTTGACACCTCCTTCGATAAAGAAATAGGGATTCAGCACAAGATTGTTATCCCGCAGCCGGTAATTATAGGTAATACCTGCAGCATTGCGCTCAGCATCCTCCCTGTTCTTCCCCCTGGAACGTTTTTCTATTTCCACCCGGGACTCCCTGTTCGATGATTTTTCAATATCCAGCTCGACCATTCCATAGATCCGGTCCAGGTTTTCAGTGAGGTACCACTGGTTATCCATATCGAAATCGAATGCAAGTTCATCTTCGAATTCCCGTTTCTGCAGTTCATTGAGGGATACATATAGTGTATCGGAAGCGACTGGCAGCTGACTTGTGGTTCTGCTGATTCCATTGTCGGAATAGTTCCCCGTTTCAATGGCAAGAATGCCGATAGTCATGATCAGTGCAACGAACCAGAGCAATGTAGATCCTACAGCGAGTCCGCGGTTCCTCGATTTGATCCCGAAAATCAGTTTTACCAGGCCATAGATCATGGCAATGACGGGAATGAGGAATAGAAGTGTGAGTGCGATCATCAGCATGGTGATACTGACAGGGTCGGAAAATGGGGCCAGGAGGTCTCCGAGGGAGAAGTTGAAATCTGAGAAAGGGAAGACCTGGAGTCCGATAAAGGTACCTGAGATCAGACCTACAATAATCCCGATGCCCGAGATCACAAAGGCGGTGCCGATCAGGATAAGGATGACCTTAATGAACAGGATCAGGATCTTCCCGACCTCCGAAAAAAAATTACCTGCTGCTTTTTTCGTCTTTTGTGCCGTTTCAGAATTTGCTGCCTTTTTTACATTTTCCTTCGTGGCTTCATATTCCTCACGCACCTTTTTTTCGATATTTGACACATTGACAGGTTCACCATGCATTTCCAGCTTTTGCGCTGCGGTTTCAGCTTTTGGCAAAACGATCCAGAGAATCAGGTAAACCAGGACAGAGGCACCACCTACAAAGAAAAAGATCAGGAACAGGATCCTGAAGATGAGCGGATCAACACTGAAATATGCTCCCAGTCCACCGCAGACCCCTCCAAAAACGGAGTTTTCAGGATCACGATAGAGTCTCCGTGAACGGCCATTGTAAGAAGAACGTGAGTTCCCGGCACCTGTTGCTCCATTATCAACAGGATCAACAATATCTTTGGGGTCTCCCATAATCTCTATAACTTCGTTCACAAGTGGGGTGGAGATCACCTCTTCTTCTCTCTTTTTCTTTTCCTGGAAAAGTTCTGCGATCCTGGCTTCGATATCACGGAGGATCTCCTCACTCTCTTCTTTGTTGGAAAAGTGACGGCTGATATCGTCAAGGTATTTCTTTAGCTTTTCGTAGGCATCTTCATCAATATGAAAAATGATGCCGCTTAGGTTTATTTTAATTGCTTTTTTCATCTGTTGATTTTTATTTTTCAATAATCGAATTTACGGAATCTACCAGATCTTTCCAGGATTCCTGGAGTTCCGCCAGGTATGCATGGCCTTTTTCTGTGAGCGCATAATATTTCCGCGGAGGACCCTGCCTGGATTCCTCCCAGCGGTAATGGAGCAAACCGGCGTTTTTTTGCCTGGTCAGCAGGGGATAGAGGGTTCCTTCTACCACGATGAGATTCTTCTCTTTCATGGTATTGATGATATCGGAAGCGTAACAGTCTTTTTTACTG
>CAYOSB010000407.1:0-2874 GCA_964406495.1 uncultured Bacteroidaceae bacterium
CGACCAACGCCGAGGTGATGTTCCTGGGGCGTCCCCCTTCACTCAGGATCGGCGCCGACCTGGAAGGACGTTTTCTCAATGCCTATGGTGATCCGATTGATGACGGTCCGGAGCTTACCGGGGAAGAACGTGAAATCGGTGGACCCTCGGTCAATCCCGTGCGAAGGGAGCAGCCATCACAACTGATCTCGACAGGTATTGCAGGGATCGATCTGAACAATACGCTGGTGACCGGGCAGAAGATACCCTTCTTTGCCGATCCCGATCAGCCATTCAACCAGATCATGGCATTGGTGGCATTACGTGCAGATGCAGATAAGATCATCCTGGGCGGAATGGGACTTTCCAACGATGATTACCTGTTTTACAAAAAAACATTTCAGAATGCAGGATCCCTGGAAAGAATCATTGCATTCGTGAACACGACAGAGGACCCACCGGTGGAACGATTAATGGTACCCGACATGGCCCTCACTGCAGCTGAACATTATGCATCAGAACTTAATCAGAAAGTACTGGTATTGTTAACAGACATGACGCTGTATGCAGATGCCCTTTCCATCGTATCCAACAGGATGGACCAGATTCCCTCCAAGGATAGTATGCCTGGCTCTTTATACAGTGACCTGGCCAAGATCTATGAAAAAGCGGTTCAGTTCCCGGATGGCGGTTCTATTACCATTATTGCGGTAACAACCCTGTCAGGCGGTGATATCACACATGCTATCCCTGATAATACAGGTTATATCACAGAAGGGCAGTTATTCCTGCGCCGGGATACAGAAATAGGAAAGGTATTGATCGATCCGTTCCGTTCCCTTTCCAGGTTGAAGCAGCTGGTGATCGGTGACCAGACCCGGGAGGACCACCCGCAGATCATGAATACATCGATCAGGCTTTATGCCGATGCCGTCAATGCAAGAACAAAACAGGAAAACGGATTTGACCTGACTGAATACGATGAGCGAACACTTGGATTTTCGAAGGATTACAAGGAGAAGTTGCTTGCCGTTGACGTAAACCTGTCAGTTGACGAGATGCTGGATGAAGGGTGGAAACTTCTTTCGAAATATTTTTCAAAGAACGAAGTGGGAATCCGTGAAGACCTGACAGACAAGTACTGGCCCGCGGAAAATTGATTCCGGAAACCGGATAATCTGAAGAGGAGCAAATGAACCTGAAATTTCAATATAACAAAACTTATCTCCAGTTACTCGACAAGCAACTGAAGATCCGACTCAGGGCCCTGCCTACACTTAAAAACAAGGAGGCAGCGCTGAGAATGGAGGTCAAGGCTGCCAAAAAGAAGGCAGAAACACTTGCCACCGACCTGGAGGCTGCTATAAGGGAAAGAGAAAAGGACCTGATGATGTGGCATGAATTCGATGACTCACTGGTTCGGATCCGCGAAGTAAAGCTCAAATATAAAAAGATCGCCGGTGTCAAAATCCCAGAACTTGATGAGCTGGTCTTCGACGAGGTTGCATTCAACGTCTTTGCTCGTCCGAAATGGTGGCTGGATGGCATAGAGTATCTTAAAAAACTGATTACGTTTGTCATAGAACAGGACCTGGCCCAGGAAAAGCTTGAACTGCTGGAATATGCCAGGAAAAAAACTACACAGAAAGTCAATCTGTATGAGAAAGTGCAGATTCCTGCATATGAGGATGCCATCCTGAAGATAAAAAGATATCTTGAGGATGAAGATAACCTGGCCAAAGCGGCCCAGAAGATTGTTAAAAACAGGCAACAGAAAGCAACGGAGGCAAGCCTATGATTCTCCCAATGTTTAAATATTCGTTTATTGTCTTTCACAAGGATTACAAGAATTTCCTTGAGAAACTGGGACAACTCGGTGTACTGGATGTCATTGAGCGGGAAGGAATTAACAAGGAAGAAGAACTCAGTGACGACCACGAACTGATCGAACGGATTAATACCGCCCTGACAATACTGCAACAAGGTAAAAAGGATTCGGAACACAAAAAAGAAAAAGATTCCTTCGACCATAAAGGTATTTTGCAAACCCTGGAAAAAACAGAACATCTTGCAGAAAAGGTGCGTGAGATGGAATCAGAACTGGATGAGATCCAGTTGGAAATTGAAAGGCTGGAGCCATGGGGCGACTTCAGCACAGACGACCTGGAAAAACTTAGCCAGGCGGGGTATGAAATTAACCTCTACAAATGTACCGCAAGCCAGTTTGATCCGGAATGGGAAGCGCAGTACCACCTGTTTCAGGTCAACGAACAGGACGGCAAGCGCTATTTTCTTGTGATCACAAAAGAGGATGAAACGGCAACAATTAATGCAGACCTCGTAGACCCGGGATCCTTGCCTCTTTCAGATCTGCAGAATGAGTACAAACACCTTGAGGCAGAAAAGTCAACTGTCCAGGAAAAGGTGGAAGAATTCAGCCAGGATGCGATTCCGGCCCTTCTCAGCTACCGAAACTACCTGGAAGACAAAATTACATTCAGCGAAGCCTATCTGGACAGCCGCAGCGTCTCAGATGATCACCTGATGGTCCTTGAAGGCTGGGTGCCTGAATCTTCCAAACGCAAACTGGATCAATTCCTGGAAAACGAAGAGGTGGTTAGCCTGGTGCGTCCGCCCGAAGAAGGCGAAGCACCGCCGGTTGAACTTAAGAACTCCCGGTTTTCAAGATTATTCGAACCCATCAGTAAACTGTTCGACCTGCCCAATTACATGGAGTTGGATCTTACCCCTTATTTTGCACCCTTTTTCATGATATTTTTTGGTTTTGCGTTAGGAGATGCAGGATACGGTGTATTCTTTATCCTTTTTGGTGCCATTCTGAAGCTTCGGGTAAAAAAGGATCTCAAACCTATCCTTTCTCTCGTTCAGCTATTC
>CAYOSB010000408.1:0-700 GCA_964406495.1 uncultured Bacteroidaceae bacterium
TTGTATTGGCCTGGATACGGATTTCAATAAGATCCCCAAAGTATTGCTTGAGAAAGAGTATCCAATTTTTGAATTCAACAAACGCATCATCAATGCTACCGAGGACCTGGCAGTGGCCTACAAGCCAAACCTTGCCTTCTATGAAACCATGGGTGCAGCAGGTTGGATCAGCCTTGAGATGACAGTGAATTACATCAGGAATAATTTCCCCGATATTTTTATTATCGCAGATGCCAAGCGCGGCGATATCGGGAACACCTCGGGCATGTATGCAAATGCATTTTTCCGGAACCTGGATTTTGATGCTGTGACCTTGTCTCCTTACATGGGTCGCGATAGTATTCAGCCTTATCTCGATTTCAGGAATAAATGGAGTATTATTCTTGGACTTACATCCAATGCAGGTTCGCAGGACTTTCAACAGATCAGGACAGCGGAGGACCAGTTACTTTTTGAAAAGGTAATTCGTACAGCTAAAACGTGGGGGAATACGGACAATACTATGTTTGTTGTCGGTGCAACGAAAGCTGAATTGCTACAACAGGTCCGGAAAATTATACCAGATCATTTTCTACTTGTTCCGGGTATTGGTGCCCAGGGGGGAGACCTGGAAGAGGTCTTTCATTCGGGGCACAACAGCCAGTGTGGACTGCTGGTAAATGTGAGCAGGTCTATCATTTATGCCGACGTTACCAGCAGG
>CAYOSB010000408.1:710-2859 GCA_964406495.1 uncultured Bacteroidaceae bacterium
GCAGGTTTGAGATTTCCGCACGTCAAAAGGCAATAGATTATCGTGACCAAATGGAAGCGTTGCTCTCCAGGGCTGCACTTGTCTGACAAAAATACCTGCTTGATCAGGTTCCGGTGTAATTAATACCGATTGAATATTTCCTGGTGACCTTGGTTCAGACCAATTCTTTCACTTTGTTTGCAGCTTCCTGCAGGCTGATGGCAGAATGGACTGCCAGGCCGGAATCATCGATGAGCACCTTGGCTTCTTCAGCATTGGTGCCTTGCAACCTAACGATTACCGGTATTGGAATATTCCCGATGGATTTATAGGCATCAACGACTCCCTGGGCAACACGGTCGCACCTGACGATCCCTCCGAAAATGTTGATCAGAATCGCTTTCACATTTTGATCTTTCAGGATAATTCTGAAACCGGCTTCAACGGTCTCTGCATTGGCAGTGCCACCAACATCCAGGAAATTGGCCGGTTTCCCCCCGGAAAGCTTGATAATATCCATAGTGGCCATTGCCAGTCCGGCACCATTGACCATACAGCCCACGTTACCGTCAAGTTTGATAAAGTTCAGGTTGAATTCCCCTGCTTCCACTTCTGTAGGATCCTCTTCATGAATATCCCTCATTGCGGCATAGTCGGGATGACGGTACAGGGCATTGTCGTCAATATTTACCTTGGCATCGGCAGCCATTATCAGATTATCGGAGGTTTTAAACAGTGGGTTGATTTCAAACAGCGAAGCATCAGACCCTTCATATGCTTTGTACAGATTAATCACGAAATTCACCATTTGCTTGAACGCATTTCCGCTGACCCCAAGGTTGAAAGCGATCCTCCTGGCCTGAAATGGCTGGATCCCTACAGCAGGATCGATCTCTTCCTTGAATATCAAGTGCGGTGTTTTCTCTGCTACTGCTTCTATGTCCATACCACCTTCTGTGGAATACATAATAATGTTTCGCCCGGATCCCCTGTCCAGCAGAACACTCATATAGAATTCCTCCGGGTCGGCTTCACCGGGGTAATAGATCCCTTGTTCTATCAGGATCTTGCGAACCAGTTTGCCTTCGGAACCGGTCTGATGCGTGACCAGGGTCATGCCAAGGATGGAGGCAGCATGTTCCCTTACCTCTTCGATACTCTTTGCAATCTTAACACCGCCGCCTTTTCCACGTCCACCGGCATGGATCTGTGCCTTCACTGCAAATGTATCTGCACCGGTTGATTCATTGATTTTTCTGGCTGCTTCAACTGCCTCTTCGGGAGTAGCGGCTACAAAACCAAATGGCACACTGACGCCAAATTGCTTTAATATTTCTTTTCCCTGGTGTTCGTGGATATTCATAGTAGACTTATTATCGTTCTTTGTAACAAAATTATTGTTTTTTTTCCGGGATACTGCGATTTATATTCAGTATTTTCGTAAAAAGCAATCTTATGAGAAAGCTTTTAAATGAGGAATTGAACAGACTGGAAGTTGAAGCATTTAAACGTGCCGATAAGATTCCTGTTGTGATTGTCCTGGATAATGTCAGAAGTATGAATAATATTGGGTCGGTGTTCAGAACAGCTGATGCTTTTCGGGTTCAATCTTTGTTTTTATGTGGCATTACTGCTGTTCCTCCCCACAAAGAGATACATAAAACCGCACTTGGGGCAACAGAATCTGTAGACTGGAAGTATTTTGAGCATACACAAGACGCACTTGAAGAACTCAGAAAGAAGGATTACTTAGTGTGTTCGATCGAGCAAGCCGAGCAGAGCATCATGCTTGAATCCTTCCCGGTGCAGGAGGGACAGGAATATGCCCTTGTATTTGGCCATGAAATTCGTGGTGTCGAACAGGCCATTGTAGATATGAGTGATCACAGTATTGAAATCCCGCAATTCGGGACCAAGCATTCATTAAATATCTCAGTATCTGCCGGTATTGTGATTTGGGAATTTTTTAGAAAATTGTCAGGGCAGATCAGACGATAACAATTTATCGTAGCACTTATGAGAGCAATACGACATTTCTTTCTATTGTGGTTGTCTGTGCTGATGATCACGGAATGCAATCAAAATGTAAAGAATATGGAAAACAGGACATTCAGGCAGGACCTGGAACTTATCCTTGCGCATGATCCTGATGCGCAACTCCTGCAAGACA
>CAYOSB010000409.1:0-2817 GCA_964406495.1 uncultured Bacteroidaceae bacterium
TTCTATTGCCATAATTAATATTTTAAAATTGTGTATTGAAATTTAACACAAAAATATATAAAAAGTTTATCACACCAACCTGAATTCTATCTCAGGTGTATTGTTTAGGTATTCAATAAATTCTTCATTCAGCTCTACCTGCCTGTTCCTGCTGAATAAATTGACCTTCAGATTTGTTTCCGGGTCGGTGATATTTATTTTCAGCACCTTGCCTTTGGAGGTTACTGTATGTTGCTCGAGTTCCGCGATCAGGTCGTCATTGATTGCCGAAAGCGGGATGCTGAGATCGACTGCCCTGACCATTTTCTCCCGCACCTCTGAGAGTAGTTCGATGTGTTTTACCTTCAGGGAGTAGACTACTTTTCCGGGCTCATCCCTGGGCCGCCATTCATTCACTGAGGCCCTTATCAGTAAGGCGATTTCCGGGTTAAAAAAATGTTTGAATTTCACATAATCGTCTCCACGCAAACGGACAGTAAAAGATTCTGTGAAATCTTCGATGACCGCCATCAGGTAGGGCTTGTTCCTCCACTGATCTACAGTGTCCCGAATGGTTTTTACGATCCCGCAGAAGGTAAAATCGCGTCCTGAAAGCGCTTTCAGGTCACTCATTTCATGCAAATTCGTTGTGCAAAACGAGTTGATCTCTGTCTGGAAACGGTCCAACGGATGCGCCGTCAGGTACATGCCGATCAGTTCTTTTTCCCTGTTGATCTTATCCAGCAGGTGCCAGTCATCTATATCAGGCGGTTCAGGCTTGGCGATGGTTCCCTGGCTCATTTCCCCGAAAAGGTTTTGCTGTGGCGTGTTGAGTTCAAATTGGTGTTTGTTGCCATATTTGATCAGGCGCTCCACGAAAGTGGCTTCATTATCCTCCACATCGATGTATTGTCTTCGCGTGATCTCTCCCAGGGAGTCGAAGGCACCAGCGATTGCCAGGCTTTCCAATGTTTTCCGGTTGATGGAAGAAAGATTGTTGCGTTCCACGAAATCGTAGATATCCAGGAACTTGCCATTCTTTTTCCGTTCTTCGATCAGTTGCTCCACTGCTGATTCACCCACGCCCTTGATCGCATTCAGACCGAACCTGATATTACCGTTTTTGTTGACTGTGAACTTCAGGTTACTTTCATTCACACATGGGCCGAGTACCGAGATCTCCATCCTGCGGCACTCATCCATGAACAAACCGATCTTCTTGATATCCGTGATGTTCCTGCTCAGCACCGCAGCCATGAACTCTGCAGGATAGTGTGCCTTCAGGTATGCAGTCTGATAGGATACATATGCATAGCATGTGGAATGGGATTTATTGAATGCATACTGCGCGAAGGCCTCCCAGTCCTTCCAGATCTTGTCGATGATTTTTTTGTTGTAGCCGTTTTTTTCGCAACCTTCAGTAAACTTCACCTTCAGCTCGTCCATCATCTTGCGGATTTTCTTTCCCATGGCTTTCCGCAATGAATCCGCCTGTCCGCCAGTGAATCCGGCCAGCTTCCTGGAGAGCAACATCACCTGCTCCTGGTACACCGTGATGCCGTATGTATCTTTGAGGTACTCTTCCATTACCGGCAGGTCGTACTGTATCTTTTCCGAACCGTGCTTACGCCGGATGAAACTGGGTATATATTCCATGGGACCCGGCCGGTAGAGGGCATTCATGGCGATGAGGTCTTCGAACCTGTTGGGTTTGAGTTCCCGCAGGTGTTTTTTCATTCCGGCTGATTCAAACTGGAACAAGCCGGTAGTGTCTCCCCTGGCATAGAGTTCGAATGTCTTCTGTTCCTCGAGGGGAACGTGCTCAATGTCGATCTCTTTCCCGGTGGATTCTTTTATGTTTTCGATTGTATCCTTGATGATGGACAGGGTCTTCAGTCCCAGGAAATCCATCTTCAGCATCCCCACATCTTCCACATGTTTACCGTCATATTGGGTCACCAGCAGATCAGATTCCTTGGTTTTACAGATGGGGATATTATCCGTCAGGTCGCTCCGCCCGATGATGATCCCGCAGGCGTGCAGGCCTGTCTGGCGGACGGATCCTTCAAGGGTCTCTGCGTATTGCAGGGTGTTGACCACGAGTGGGTTGGTGGAATTTTTCTCCTTCCGCAGTTCTTCCACCTCTTCGAAGGCTTTTTTGAGAGAAGTCCCCGGCCGTTCAGGCACCAGTTTTGCCAGCCGGTCGGCCTCCGGGAGTGGAAGTTTCTGGATACGGGCCACATCCCGGATTGCCATTTTTGCTGCCATGGTCCCGAAGGTGATGATATGTGCCACCACGTCATGACCATATTTTTCCACCACCCATCGAAGTACCTTATCACGACCATCCTCATCGAAATCGATATCAATATCCGGCATGGAGATCCTGTCGGGATTGAGGAAACGTTCAAACAGCAGGTCATACTTAATGGGATCGATGTCTGTGATCCGCAGGCAATATGCCACAGCAGAGCCTGCAGCAGAGCCCCTCCCGGGTCCGACCGCGACGCCCATTTCCCTTGCGGATGCAATAAAATCCTGGACGATCAGGAAATATCCCGGGAATCCCATTCTTTTCACCGTATTCAATTCAAAATCGAGCCGTTCCTTCACTTCATCTGAGATGGTTCCCCAACGCATTTCAGCTCCTTTGTAGGTCAGGTGCCTAAGGTAATCGTCCTCATTTTCAAATTCCTCCGGGATTTTGAAGATTGGCATGATAGGATTGGAGCTCAGCGGGTACTCCTGGACTTTCTCGGCGATCTCCATGGTTGCATCAAGCACTTCCGGGATGTCACTGTACAGTTCGCGCATTTCGTCCTGGGTCTTGAACCACTC
>CAYOSB010000410.1:0-2814 GCA_964406495.1 uncultured Bacteroidaceae bacterium
ACGGATCCGCTGAGCGGGTGGGATGGATCGATCAACGGTTCCGGCAAGGCGCGTGAAGGGGTATATGTCTATCATATCGAATATCTTTCCTACAACGGGACAAGGCAGATCGCAACGGGAAATCTAACACTGATCTATCCCTAGCCATTTCTTTTTCATTGTTACCAGTAATTGTGTAGAATTAACTAATTTTGCACTAAAAGACCAGTTAAAACCAGGGAGTTTGTATGGACGAAAAGATTTTAACAGAAGAGGAGCAGATACAGGAGGAATTACAAGCGATCCTGAAAAACTGTGCGCACTGCAAGAGCAAGAAGGATGAGCAGCTGCTCATGAAGGCATTCAAAATGGCCAACGAGGCGCACAGGGGAATGCGCCGCAAGTCGGGAGAGCCATTCATTATGCACCCGCTGGCAGTGGCCCGAATTGTAAGCGAGGAGATCGGCATGGGCGTAACCTCCACCATCAGTGCCATCCTGCACGATGTGGTTGAAGACACGGAACTGACTATTGAAAATATTGAAAATGCCTTCGGGAAGAAAGTTGCCACGATCGTAGACGGGCTTACCAAGATCTCCGGCGTTTTCGATAAAGAGTCGAATTCTCTTCAAGCCGAAAATTTCAGGAAGATGCTGCTGACCCTTTCAGATGATATGAGGGTGATCATTATCAAGCTTGCTGACCGTCTCCACAACATGCGAACCCTGGATTCGCTGCCCAGGAAAAAGCAGGTGAAAATCGCCGGTGAGACCATCTACCTGTATGCACCACTTGCACACAGGCTGGGGCTATACAATATCAAAACAGAGATGGAGGACCTGAGTCTCATGTACAGGTATCCTGAAGTGTATGCCGAGATCAGTGAAAAGATATCCCTGTCAGAAAAAAAGCGCACGCAGCTCATCAACCATTTTTCAATACCAATCATCAGCCGGCTGGATGAAAGTGGATTTTCTTTTAACATTTCAGGGCGGTCAAAATCGATCTATTCCATCTATCAGAAGATGCAGCAAAAGAATGTATCCTTCGAGGAAATTTATGATCTGTTCGCCATCCGCATTGTTTTTGATCCGAAGCCTGACATCCCTGAAAAAGCGCAATGCTGGGATATCTATTCCAATATCACCGATATTTACCCGCCGAAACCGGACCGGATCCGTGACTGGGTTTCCACACCAAAAGCCAATGGCTACGAAGCGTTGCATACTACTGTGATGGGACCCAACGGCAAGTGGATGGAAGTCCAGATCCGTTCCCACCGAATGGATGAAATCGCGGAAAGAGGTTTTGCCGCCCACTGGAAATACAAGGCACCAGGCGCACAGGAGACAGAGCTTGATAAATGGATCAAGAACATACGGGAAATGCTTGAAACCCCAAACTCAGATGCGATGGAGTTCCTGGATGAATTCAAGCTGAACCTCTTTGCTTCGGAAATCATGGTCTTTACCCCGAAAGGCAATATTATTACCCTGCCTGCAGATGCCACAGCACTGGATTTTGCATACGAGATTCACTCCGAGATTGGCAACAGTGCCATCGGGGCAAAGATCAACCACAAACTGCAACCTGTAAATACAAAACTAAGCAGCGGCGACCAGGTGGAGATCCTGACCGCCGAGGGCAGGAAACCATCCCTGGAATGGAATGATTATGTAACTACAGTAAAGGCCAAATCTGCCATCAAAACTGCGCTCAAAGCCGAAAAAAAGAACCGCATCGAGCGTGGCAAACAGATGCTTGAAGATAAGCTGAATGCGCTCAATCTTACCCCGAGCGGAAGGGTGTTTAAGAAAATATTACCTGCCTATAACTCGAGTAATAAAGACCAACTATACTCAAAGATTGGAACAGGTATGGTTTCACTGGACAACCTGAAAGATGTCCTGGCCAAAAACACCAAGAACAAGTGGGTGCGTGTATGGGACCTCTCCCTGGGCCGTCCGACCGTACAGCCGAAATCCGATCAGGAAGATACGCATGATGAAAAAGGTCGACTCCTGCTGAAGGAGAATGTTGAGGACGGGGAACATAACTATGAGCTTGCCAATTGTTGCAATCCCATCCCGGGTGACGAAGTGATTGGCGAACGGCAGGATGATGGTTTGATCGTGATTCACCGGACCGATTGTGCGGATGCCATCAAGATCATGTCGTCACAAGGCGAAAGTCTTGTCGCGGTAAGCTGGACCCAGCACAAGGTATTTTCCTACCTCGCACGGATCCACCTGAACGGTTGGGACCGATTCGGAGTGTACAATTCGATCACCAACACCATTGTTCAGGAGTTTAACATTTCCATGCGCACCATCAACCTGCATGGTCATGATGGAATTTTCGACGGTACCATTGACCTCTACGTGCACAATGCACGGGACCTGAATAATCTCATCATGAATCTGGTGAAGCTGAAAGGTGTTGAATCAGTTCACAGGGTGGAGATCAAAGATCAATAAGTTTCACTGCAGCCTGTTCCAAAAAATCAAAAAGATTAGTATCTTCGTCCTGTAATTTTTACTTAGACTAATTATGGGAACTGAAGATACCCGTGAAACTGTAAAACAGATATTTACTGAGTATTTGGAGCGGAAAGGACACCGAAAAACCCCGGAACGATACGCTATCCTCGATGAAATCTATTCAAGAGAAGGTCATTTTGACATAGAATCCTTGTATATTTTCATGAAAAACAAGAACTACCGGGTCAGCAGGGCGACACTCTACAACACCATTGAATTGCTGCTGGACTGCAACCTGGTGGTGAAGCACCAGTTCGGTAAGAATATCGCGCAGTTCGAAAAGGCTTATCACTGT
>CAYOSB010000411.1:0-2803 GCA_964406495.1 uncultured Bacteroidaceae bacterium
GCCAGCAAGAAGGGACAAGCGGCGTACACATTATAAAGCTGAGGCACCTACACTATCAACCTGCTCCACAACCGGAACCGTACACCAGCGCCATCGTGCCTACTATGTTGATGGCAACCTCTATTATAAAGGTAAACTGGTGATCGATAACGAGGCAGACCTGGCATAACTTCCTGACTGGGAAGCCCGTTAATCCATCATGCGCATTGGCATAGATATTATGGGCGGGGATTATTCCCCGGAAGCTGCTATTGAGGGCAGTCTTCTCGCCCGTAAAGCGTTGCCCCCCGCTGTAGAGATCATCCTGATCGGCGACAGGGAGCTTATTCACAACTATGCCAGTGAAAAAGCATACGACATTTCGACATTTGAAATCATCCACACTCCGGATTGGCTCAGGATGGGTGATCACCCCCTCAAAGCCCTTAAGAAAATGCCCGGGGCAAGTATATTCCTGGGGCAACGGTTATTGAAGAAAAACGAACTGGACGGATTCTGCAGTGCCGGGAACACCGGTGCAATGCTCGTGGGTGCCATGCAGATCGTTACCCCGATACCCGGGGTGATCAGGCCGGCGATTTCAGCAATGATCCCCGACCATGAGGGTCCGGATTCGGTGATCCTGGATGTTGGATTGAATCCCGATGCAAGACCGGATGTGCTCTACCAGTATGGTATCCTTGGCAGTCTCTATGCCAGGCTTGTCAACAACATCGCCAACCCAAGGGTGGCATTGCTGAATATCGGTGAGGAAGAAGAAAAGGGAAACCTTGTTGCAAGGAGTACCTATCAGCTGATGGAGGAGAACGATGATTTCAATTTCATCGGGAATATGGAAGCGAATGCGCTCTTCCTGAAATCGGAAACTGATGTGCTGGTGTGTGACGGATTCGTGGGGAATATTGTATTGAAGGAAGCAGAAGCCTTTTATAATTTGATTTCTGCCCGAAACATATGCAACGGATACTTTGAAATGTTTAATTTTGAAAATTTTGGAGGCACTCCTGTATTAGGGGTCAAAGCACCATTGGTGATCGGGCATGGCATCTCAAATGACAGGGCTGTGAAGAATATGATCATTCAAACCAGTAATGTGGTTGATTCGGAACTGGTAAATAATATTACTGAAACATTGAATAACTAGGTATGATTGCGGCAGGCATAACAGGCGTTCATGGGTGGGTCCCGGAATACAGGCTCACAAATGAAGAATTGAGTACGATGGTGGATACCACCGATGAATGGATCATGCAACGAATCGGGATCAAGGAACGCAGGATCCTGAAAGGAGGGAAGGCAACCTCGGATATGGGGACAGAGGCCGTGAAGGGCTTACTGAAGAAAACAGGAACGAAACCCGAAGAGGTGGAACTCATTATCACAGCTACTGTAACACCTGACATGATGTTCCCGGCTGTATCCACATTGATCTGTCACAAGGCAGGACTGAAAAATGCATGGGGATTTGATGTCTCCGCAGCCTGCTCCGGGTTTCTTTTTGCACTTACCACTGCAGAGCAGTTTGTTGCCAATGGCACACACAAAAAAGTGATCGTGGTGGGCGCGGATATGATGTCGGCTATTACCGACTATACCGACAGGACCACCTGCCCGTTGTTCGGCGACGCTGCAGGTGCTGTTTTGCTGGAGCCCGTAGAGGAAGGGGTGGGTATACTCGACCATATCCTCGAGGTGGATGGCAGCGGATACAAGAACCTGCACATGAAAGCCGGTGGTTCACTACACCCCGCATCACATGAAACTGTGGACAACCGCGAACATTTTGTGTTCCAGGAAGGGCAGGCCGTTTTCAAGGTTGCCGTATCTAAGATGGCGGATGTGTCGGTGGATATTATGAAACGGAATAAAGTGAAACCGGATGAGTTGAAATGGCTGGTACCGCACCAGGCAAACATGCGCATTATCGAGGCAGTGGCGCGCAGAATGGGGATTGAAAGGGAGCAGGTAATGATCAATATCCAGAAATACGGCAACACCACAGCAGCAACAATTCCCCTGTGCCTCTGGGAATATGAATCGCAGATCAATAAAGGAGACAATGTAATCCTGGCGGCCTTCGGCGGTGGTTTTACCTGGGGCTCCATCTACCTGAAATGGGCGTATGACCCTAAATAATATAACAAAACGCCGTAGGAAATATTTGTTATCTTTATTCGTTGTAAATAATTAACGATCTTCAAAAAAAAATAATACAAAGGGAAATATGGCAAAAGTATCTGAATCAGAGAACACAAATAAGATCAATATGATCGGTGTAGGCACAACGATCGAAGGAAATATCAGTTCAAATGAGAACATCCGTTTCGATGGCATCCTTATCGGCAACCTCTCCACCAAGGGAAAAGTCTTTATCGGGCAGTCGGGAAAAGTGAATGGCGAAATCAGGTGCAAGAACTGCGAGGTGGAAGGACTTGTTGAGGGCAGGATCGTTATTGAGGAATTGCTCTCCCTTCGTTCCATGTCAAAAGTCTATGGCGAGATCAAAACAAACAAACTTGCCATTGAACCAGGTGCTATATTAACCGGAAAATGCGATATGGGTGGAAAAAAAGAACCAGTCGGAGAATCCGTCGGAGAACAAGGAAAAAAAGGGGAAAAATGATTCCCGGGGCCGATCAGGCCTGAATGATTATATCAAATATACCGGCCTGGGTTTTCAGATGCTGGCCATCATTGGTATTTTTACCTGGGTGGGAATCAAACTCGATGAAAGGTCCACATCAGGCACATCAATTTATACCGCCATCCTTGCACTCCTCGGGGTGATTGTCGGTACCTATAT
>CAYOSB010000412.1:0-2802 GCA_964406495.1 uncultured Bacteroidaceae bacterium
CGAACTGAACCGGGAGGACAGGAACAAGCCACTTGATCTGAAATCGTTGTATGTAAGGAACAACACAGGACAGATGGTGCAACTGGATAATTTCGTTACACTGAAGGAATCTACCGCACCGCCGCAGTTATACAGGTATAACCGTTTTGTGGCGGCTACAGTGAGTTCCGGTCTGGCAGAAGGGAAGACCATCAGCCAGGGGATCGAGGAGTTGGATGCGATCGCTAGAAAAGTCCTGGACGATTCGTTCCGGACTGCATTAGCCGGGGATTCCAAAGACTATATGGAAAGCTCCTCCAGCCTGATGTTTGCCTTTTTGCTGGCCATCATCCTGATCTTCCTGGTTCTTTCGGCACAGTTCGAGAGTTTTAAGGATCCGATCATAGTGATGATGACTGTTCCGCTGGCACTCACTGGTGCCCTGTTGTTCATGTGGTACTTCGGGATCACCATGAATATTTTCAGCCAGATCGGGATCATCATGCTGATCGGACTGGTTTCCAAGAACGGTATCCTGATCGTGGAATTTGCCAACCAGCGAAAACTGGCCGGCATGAGCAAATCAGAGGCAATCCGGTTCTCCGCTGCCGCGCGATTCAGGCCGATCCTGATGACCAGTCTTTCCACGATCCTGGGCGTGCTGCCCCTGGCACTGGGCTGGGGAGAAGGAGCACAAAGTCGCGTAGCTATGGGGGTTGCTGTGGTTGGCGGGCTCACGCTTTCAACCTTGCTAACCTTGTATGTTGTGCCTGCGATTTATCTATTAATTTCAAGCGAATCGAAAAAAATTGTAAATGAAACCGATCATTCCATTCAAGCTGAGAACACCGAAGACCGGTAGACGTTTCGCAGTACTTCTTGTTTTCTTTTGTATTGCAGGCGTAGCGGGAGCACAGGAGGTATATGATGTCGGACGTTGTATTCAGACCGGATTGGAGCAGAATTTTGATCTGCGGGTCGTGCGGAATAGTGAAGCTGTCGCTACCAACAATTATACAAAAGGCAATGCGGGTATGCTTCCGGTGGTCACTGCCACCAGCCGGTTTGGAGGCACGCTGAATATCACCAGTCAGCAGCTTGAGGATGGCAGTACAGCTGCAACGCCATACATAAGCAACAATACAGGTTCGGCTGCTGTAACCATGGGGATGACCATTTTCAGGGGGTTTGAGGTACAGACCAGGTACCGGAAGCTTGGCGAACAGGTGGAGCTTGAAGGTCTCAGGACCCAGATGTCTATAGAAAACCTGGTGGCGGGCATCGTTGCCGAATACAATTATTACCTGCAGCAAATGACGCTTTACGATAACCTGGCCTATGCCGTTGCGTTGTCACGTGAGCGGGTGCGTATTGACGATCAGCGATACATCCTGGGCTCGGCATCCCGGATGCAGCTCCTGCAGTCTATTGTGTATTTGAATGCCGACAGTTCCAGGCTGGCCCGCCAGAATGAGGTCCTGCGCTCTTCCCAGATCAGGCTGAATGAACTAATGGCAACCGATGATCCAGGCGCAGTTTTCGAGCTGGCGGATGACAGGATCACCATCGACACAACCCTGGATTATGATGAACTCCTGGCGTTGGCCATGGAAAACAATACCGGCCTGCAGATCGCCTCAAAGAACAGGATCATTTCTGAGCTGGATTATAAAATCATTCAATCGGGAACCTATCCCTACCTGTCATTTACCTCGGGCTATGGGTACAATTACAACGGTTATGGTGCCGGTGACCTGTTGAACCAGCAGACCCATGGTCTGAATTACGGCCTTACACTCGGGATGGATATTTTCGATGGATTCAACAGGAAGAGAGAGCAGAGCAATGCCCGGATCGGCATTGAAAGCAGTCAGATTCGCTACGAAGAATTGGAACAGTCGGTGAAAGCTGACCTGCTCACGATCTATTATGCTTACGAGAACAACATCCGGCTGATGCGACTAGAGGAACAGAACCTGGAAGTGGCCCAGGAAAACCTGGAGATCGCACTGGAGCGTTATAAGCTCGGCAGCCTGGCGGGACTCGAACTCAGGGAAGTTCAAAAGAGCCTGCTCGACGCAGAAGAGCGACTGATATCCGTTAAATACCAGATCAAGCTTGCGGAGATTTCCCTGTTGCAGCTATCGGGCGGGATCATGGATTATTTGTAAGTTTCCTGATCCTACATAATCTTCTTACGTTCCGGTTTCAGGTTTTTGACCCATTGGTTGACGACATATTCGTTTTCATTGATCCAGTTTTTTACGCCTTCCTTTGGGTCTTGGCTCAATCGCACAAAATACACCAGCCGGTTCAATTGTTTTTCGGTAAGTTGTAAACGCTCAAAATAACGAATGGCATGGGGGTGTTCCTCCTCAATGCCGATGCGTCCGATGGAATAAATGTTTTCCTTATTACCAAAAATTTGATCCGGATCGTTCAGGAATCTCAACTCGTATCGTGCAAATGTCCAATGGGGCTCCCATCCGGTTACAACAATATCTTCTCTTCTTTTAATTGAGTCTTCCAGGTGTTGAACCATCTCTTCTTCAGAAAGGTTCAACAAGGTATTGGGTAAACCGTAATTGTCTATCGCCATGCGTGCTTTCTGCATAATTCCTGCGCTTTCTTCAATGCCGATCAGTGTATGCGGATAATTTTCCAGGTCATTGATGGTTACCAGTTCACTATATCCGGGGACAACGAATCCAATCCTTGCTTCAGGGTATATGATGCCTATGCGTTCGAGATTTTCTTTGTATTTTTCAACATACTGCTGATGTGTTTCGGGCAACCATGCATCGGCAAAAATGTCGGCCTTGC
>CAYOSB010000413.1:0-2770 GCA_964406495.1 uncultured Bacteroidaceae bacterium
GGGCACAGAAGAAGAACCTGAATATGCATTTTCAGATCAGCAAGGATGTCCCGCAGGTGCTGATCGGCGATCCGGTCCGGCTGAAGCAGGTATTGATCAATCTGGTCAGTAATGCACTTAAATTTACCCAGTTCGGATATGTCAGGTGGACAGCCACATCCGAGGAGCAAAAGGATGGGCGTGTGCGATTTCATATTAAGGTGAAGGATACCGGTGTTGGGATCAAAAAAGAGGAGATGGACTCTATTTTCTCTGCTTTCCAGCAGGCAGACACATCGATGACCCGGAAATTCGGCGGATCGGGACTCGGCCTGACCATTGTCAAAAAACTGGTTGAACTGCAGGGAGGCACTATCAATGTGACCAGTAAAAAAGGTAAGGGAACAGAATTCAGGGTCATGATCCCCTACGGCATTGGAAATAAAAAGGATCTCCCGGAAGAGGACCGGTTTTATACGCCAGACAAGGACCTGCTCAAGGGAATCAGGGTGTTGGTTGCTGATGATGACGAAACGAACCAACTCCTGGCGGGAACGATTCTCGACGACTGGAAAGTGAAATATGATGTGGCCACCGGGGGCAAGGAAGCCCTGAAATACCTGGAAAAAAACAGCTATGACGTGATTTTGATGGATATTCATATGCCACAGATCAGTGGGTTGGATGTAGTGAAAAAGGTACGCTCAGACCCGGATCATCGCAATGCGAATACAAAATTCATTGCAGTGACTGCCAATATAATTAAAAGTGATATCCGGACCTACAGGGAGGCAGGCATGGATAACTACCTGATCAAGCCTTTCCGTGAGGAGGGGTTGTTTAATAAGATATGCAATGTACTGAAGCTGAAGCGTTCTTCCGGAGCACTCAACAAAGAACTTGAAGGAAAGACGGAATTGGGAAGTGACCATGAATCTAAACCTTACGATCTGAATGATCTGATCAATATTTCAAAGGGTGATATACAGTTTTATAACAGGACACTGAAGTCATTCGTAACTACTGCAGAGGAGGTTTTAGTGCGGATCAGGGAATTGTATGAGAAACAGCAATGGCACGAAGTGGGAGAGCAGGCACATAAGATTATTTCATCTTCAAGGTTCCTTGGCCTTACAACTGTTGCCAATACCTGTGCGAAAATAGAAGACAATACGGTACGATCAGACAACCATGAATTGGTGCCAGAATTGTTGAGTGATCTGACCGGCATGCTGGAAAAAATATTGCCTCAACTTAAAAATGAGTATATTTATAAAAAATCATAGCCAGTCGAACAGATGCATAAGATCCTGATCATTGATGATGACGTATTTATTTGTAATATCCTGGAAAAATATCTGAAGGATAATAAATACGAGGTGAAGTCGGCTTATTCAGCAGCTTCTGCCAAGAATATTTTAAAGGAAGAAGAATTTGACGTGGTCCTCTGTGATTACCGGTTGCCGGACAGTGACGGAATCAAGATGCTGGAAACCATCCGGCGCCTGGATCCGGGCGCAAAAGTAGTGGTGATCACTGCATATGCTGATGTGAATATCGCCGTCAAGTTGATCAAGAGTGGTGCGTCTGATTACGTGGTCAAACCGATCCAGCAGGAGGAGATCCTGCACCTGGTCAATGACCTGATCAGCAAACCGGAAGCGCCCCAGACCAAAAAGGTAAAAGACAACGGTGATTTCTTTTTCGGCAACAGCCCAGAGATCACGAAAGTACTTGAACTGGCCAGGACCGTGGCACCTACTGATTTGAGCGTGATCATTAATGGAGAAACAGGTTCAGGAAAGGAATTCCTGGCCCGATACATCCATATGAACAGTCGCCGTAACAAACAACCATTCGTTGCACTGGATTGCGGTGCAATTCCAAAAACACTGGCCAATAGCGAGTTATTCGGGCATATCAAGGGATCTTTTACAGGTGCCGTGGCTGATAAGATCGGTGTATTCCAGGAAGCAGATGGCGGCACCTTGTTCCTGGACGAGATCGGTAACCTGGAGTACGAGGTGCAGGTGAAACTATTACGTACCCTGCAGGAAAGAAAGGTGACCCGTGTAGGAGACCCAAAAACCACCGAGGTGGATGTCCGGATCATTGCCGCGAGCAATGAGGACCTGAAGGAGCAGGTGGCGGAAAATAATTTCCGCGAGGACCTCTACCACCGGCTCAATGAGTTCATGATCGCACTGCCCCCGCTGCGTGAAAGGCAAAAGGATATCATTGCCTATGCCGAATATTTCATGGAGGAAGCCAATGCACAGCTCGACAGGAACATCAGCAATATTGATGAAGGTGCACGGGAAATATTACTGCAGTATTCCTGGGAGGGCAATCTCCGGGAACTCAGGAATGTCATTAAAAGGGCTGTTTTAATGACACCTTCGAATATGATTACCAAGGAGTCCTTCCCCGAGGAGATCAGGAGCTTTCATTTGCAGCAAAGCCTGGATACGGGGATCATTGATGCCTCCAGTGACCTGCGTGAAACATCGCTTGAAGCAGAGAAAGAGCTGATCATTGAAACGCTTCGCAGCGTAGACAACAACAAATCCAAGGCAGCCCGCATCCTGAAGATCGACAGGAAGACCCTGTACAACAAGATGAAACGGCTGAACATTAGTTTGCAGTCAATTTCCCCGCCGGAGTAGTTTGATTTGGCAGCTTCGGGATCATCCTTGCTGTGCTTCGGGAAATTATTGCTGTTGCACTTCCTGACTTTCCTTCCGTTGCTATTGGACTAGCCGTTTCTTTTGTTCTTACTGTTCCTGCTGCT
>CAYOSB010000414.1:0-2754 GCA_964406495.1 uncultured Bacteroidaceae bacterium
GTACCTCGGCAGCCTGTTCACCTCCCATCACAGAGATTTTTGCATTGGGCCACATGAACAACAGGTTCGGGTCATAGGCCCTTCCTGACATCGCATAATTGCCGGCACCAAAGGATCCTCCTATGATCACGGTGAACCTGGGCACCCGGGTATTGGCAACCGCATGCACCATCTTTGCCCCGTCCTTGGCAATACCGCCATGTTCATACTCCTTGCCCACCATGAAGCCGGAAATGTTCTGCAGGAAGATAATGGGGATTCCCCTGTAATCGCATAGTTCGACAAAATGTGTCCCTTTCAGTGAGGAGTCGGAGAAAAGAATGCCATTATTGGCAATGATCCCTACCGGGTATCCCATAATATGGGCGAAACCTGTGACGAGGGTCGTACCGTAGTTCTCCTTGAACTCTGAAAATTAACTGTCATCGACCAGCCTGGCGATAACCTCCCTTACATCGTAAGTCTCGCGACTGGAGACCGGAATGGCACCTGTAATATCTTTCGTACTGTAGAGTGGGTCCCGGATTTCTGCGCGGTCAAGCTTTTGCCGTTCGGGGACTTGTATGGTTTCAAAAATATTCCTGCAGATCTGCAACGCGTCCCTGTCATTTTCAGCAAGGTGGTCGGCTACGCCAGAAATGGAGGTGTGTACGTGTCCTCCTCCGAGTTCTTCTGCGGTCACGTCTGCACCCGTAGCTGCTTTGACCAGCGGTGGTCCGCCGAGAAAAATGGTTCCCTGTTCCTTTACAATAATGGTTTCATCGCTCATTGCAGGCACATATGCACCCCCGGCAGTACATGATCCCATTACGACTGCCACCTGCGGGATCCCCTCGGCAGAAATCCTGGCCTGGTTATAAAAAATACGTCCGAAATCATCTTTGTCAGGAAAAACATCCGCCTGGTTGGGAAGGAACACACCCCCTGAATCTACCAGGTAAACGGCCGGCGTCCTGTTTTTCAACGCGATTTCCTGGGCACGCAAATGTTTTTTGATGGTTTCCTCAATGTAGGTGCCACCTTTTACCGTTGCATCATTGGCAATAATTACTGTTTCCTTGCCATGGATCAGCCCGATACCGGTGACGATCCCCGCCGAGGGGAATTCATCATCATACTGTCCAAATGCCGCAAGGGAAGAAAACTCGAGAAACGGGGTGTTGGGATCCAACAGGAGGTTGATCCTGTCCCGGACCAGCAATTTGCCGCGGGAGGTGTGTTTCTGCCGGGCTTTTTCAGGTCCTCCTTTTGTCACTTCCGATAGATGGGACTTGAATTCAAGAAGCAGTTTGTTATGATGGGCAAGCCGTGCTTCGAATTCAGTTTTATTCGCTTCTATTTGAGATTTTAGAGGTTGCAAAGAATTAGGTTTTTAATTACAGCATAAACACGTAAAATAAAATTTTGTTTAAAATTTACAACAAAAAGTCTAAACAAACCTAAACAAAGTTAAAAAATGTTGTAATTTAAATAACAGTGAAATGTGAGATAATGTAATCGGATATCTGCGTGGTGCCTATCTGAATCCCCGGTTAGGATCAAGATGGAGGTACCGGGAAAGATATTTAACACCTATATAAAACGGGATTGTATCTGCAAGGGCAGATACCATTTTAAATGTGTAATTCGACATGATCAGGATAAACAGGCCATGGACCACTGTATCTCCTGGTTGAATGTGGATGGCATCGGAGAAAGCGTAGGTGATGAGGATTACCGCGATCGAATCCACCATCTGGCTGGTGAGGGTAGATCCGTTGTTTCTCAGCCAGAGTGCTTTGCCCTTTGTCAGTTTTTTGAGTAAATGGAACACCTGCACATCTACGAGTTGGGCAGTGAGGTAGGCGATCATGGAAGCCGCAGTGGCCATTCCAGTGAGTTTGCGGATGTAGAAAAAGCTAAAGTTTGGATGTGCAATATCCGGCAGTCCGTCGGCGCCCAGTTCAGGCCTGGGGGGGAGAATCCCACCGATCCAGAGAATGAACAGCACCCAAATATTAAGCATTAATCCCACCCACACAACATAATTGGCACGCCTGCGGCTATATAATTCACTGCTGAAATCGGTGCAGAGGAAGGTGATTGGGTAGGGCAGCACCCCGACGAACACCACGAAAGGAACTTCCACTTGTCCGATGGAGAAGGAGAAATCGATCTGTCGCGAGAGCCCGAGGATATTCAACACGGCAAGTGTGCCCAGAAACACACCTGACAGGATGATAAACACCATTTCGCGCCTGCGGGCAATTTTTTTATTTACGCGCTCATCCGATCCAAACATTCGTGTAGGGCAATGCTATTGTTACATATTCGAGCGTTTGTTTATTCATGGTCTTGCAGTGCCTTTCCGAAAGCTGCTCCGAATTCAAAAAGTTCCTCTGCCTTTTCGCCATTGGGATAGAATTTTGAGGACAGGCTATTGGTGACATTGAGCTTCAGATTGCGAAGGTGGTCCTCGATAAGCTTGACCGCTTCACCGCTCCAGCCATATGAACCGAAAACAGCGGCAGGTTTTCCCTTGTCCCGGATCGGATTGATCACCGAAAAAAGTTTGTACACCGGCAGCAGGGTATTCTGATTGATGGTGGGAGATCCTACGATAATCGCATCAGCCCGTACCACTTTTTCCTCCAGGTCACCGAGCAATATGTTTTCAATATCCACCAGGTCCACACCGAAATCTCCGCCCGACTGAAGCCCTTCGGAAATCTTCACTGCCATCTCACGGGTATATCCGTACGCAGAGATATATGC
>CAYOSB010000415.1:0-2693 GCA_964406495.1 uncultured Bacteroidaceae bacterium
TGCTTCGCCAGGATTTCCAAGGCCTTGATCTGGCTCCCGAACTCGACAACGATTGAGGCATCCCAGTCCAGTTCCTTCAGACCGAAATAGCCGTCAAAATGCTCGATGATCCCATCTTCGTTGATATGGAGGGTAAGGTTGCGTTCGATCTCCTTCCACTTCGTGAAATCTGATTCTGAAATTTCAAGCTGCTTCAGTACATCAGCAATTCCTTCCGAATCAAAATCCTCCGCAAGGTCCTCGGCCCTGGTGAGCATCCAGCTGACCATAATATTGGTATATGCATTGTCGGTAAGTCCTCCCTCATCGCTTCCGGGAAGCTTTTCATGGAATTCATCCGGACCCATCACCTTATCGATGTGGTACCTCCCGTCATCACCCCTGCGGGTCTTGCTGATCCAGAACTTACAGATATCAAAAAAGATTTCATTCCCGTAATTGATCATGAACTCCCGGTCAGCCGAAGTATGGTAGTAACTCCAGAGATTGAAGGCGATCGCCAGGGAAACATGTCGCTGCAGGGAACTGTAATCGGGACCCCATTCTCCCGACATGGGATTCAGATGCACGACCTGGGTCTCCTCCCTGCCGTCGCTGCCACTTTGCCAGGGGAACATCGCTCCTTCATACCCATATTCCTTTGCATATTTCCTGGCTTCGTCCAGCCTGTGGTAACGATACAGCAATGTGGACCGCGTAACCTCCGGGAAATGAATATTGTACAGGGGCACAATATAGAGCTCGTCCCAGAAAATATGACCCCGGTAAGCTTCACCATGTAAGCCTCTTGGCGGAATACCTGTATCCAGTTGTGCATGGTGCGGTGAAGCTGTGACCATCATATGGTAGAGGTGCAGGTGAAGCAAGCGCTGTGCGTTCCTGTCACCCGTAACCCTGATATTGATCCTGTCCCAGATCTCTTTCCATGCGTTAGCTGATTTCTCCAGTTCATCTCGAAATCCTTCCACTTCATTGATGGCCCTGACTGCATCCCTAATGGGTTCTTCGGAATCGTTTTTCAGGGTTGTAAATACCGTTACCATTTTCTCGAGGGAGATCTCCTCCCCCTCTTTTGCCTCGATCTTGAATGATTCCGATATTTTTGCCCTGCCTGTTTTGATCTTACTGTCGATATGAATGCGATTGATCCGGTGTGTTGCAACGGTGGCTATCTTGATATCTGATTCCGTTGTCTTTACCAACAACTGCAGGATACCGTCCTTGGCATTTTCGCTTACCGGCTCCAGGTGCTCCTGCTCCAGGTCACTGTACCGTTCCACACCTGCATTAATATGATCCCCGGAAAGCATGGACTGAATCTCCACGGGACCTGAATAATTCAGGGGAGTGATGGAATAGTTCAGTGCAGCAAGGTGGGAATTATGCATTCCTGCAAACCTTGTTGTCTTGATGAGGGTACGTTGTCCGTTATTATCGGCCACGATCATATACCTGAACAACGTTCCGTTACGCATATCAAGCCGGCGATGAATCTTTTCAATACTGAATGTAGCGTCAGGCTTGAACTCAAACCATTCCCCCCCATTAATCCGAAAACTGACCGGCAACCAGTTGGAGGAATTTACAAAATCTTCATTCTCAATATCCCGGTCACCAACTTTCGAAGTCCTGCGGTTGAATAGCCCGGGCATATAGGTGCCGGGATAGTTCACTTCATTTGCCTCACTCTCCTCGAGCGCTCCCCTGGTGCCAAAATAGCCATTGCCAACCGTCAGCAATGCCTCACGTGAACGCTCCTTTTCTTTGTTGTAATCGTAGTAATGAAGTTGCCATGAATCGTCTTCAATACCCGTTCTGAACCAGTTATTCAGGTTTTCAAGTGTAAGCTCACCAAGGTCTTCCACCACGATATCTCCGCCATTCATCTGAAGTTCACGCACATTCCCCTCCCGGGCCACGCCTATGGTGAGACCAAAATTTCCGTTTCTGCCAGCCTGCACGCCCGATACTGCATCCTCCACGACGATCGCCCGGTGGTATTCAACACCCAGCCGGTCACAGGCAGTGGTGAAAATATCCGGTTCAGGCTTGCCATGCAGACCAATTTCTGCCGATACCACTCCATCTATGCGGGTCTCAAAATAGTGCAACAGGTCTGCTGTCTCCAACACCGGTTTACAGTTTTTGCTTGAGGAAGCGACACCGATCCGGGCACCTTCTTTCTTCAGCTGTTTGATGAGGTCCACAGTTGAGTCATACACCTCAACACCTTCATCATCAAGAACTTCATTGAACAGCACGTTTTTCCTGTTGCCCAGTCCGCATACCGTCTCTTTTTCCGGATCATCATCAGGATCTCCAAAAGGGATGTCGATACCACGTGATTTAAGAAAGGAGTCGACCCCTTTATAACGCGGCTTCCCATCTACATAAGGCAGGTAATCATCCGCATGTGTAAATTCCTTGAAGGGTTCACCAAAACGCTCTTCCCGTGATTTGAGATATTCATCAAACATTCTTTTCCAGGCAGATCCATGCACAAGGGCTGTCTTGGTAATCACACCGTCAAGATCAAAAATTACAGCATCGAATTCTAACATACCGATCAGTTTTATAGGTTCAATATTAATTTTAAGCGTTCAAGGTATCTATTTTTACAATATCATTCAAGAATATTTACACCAGGTGGGTAAACAGTCGCTTGAAAAATCATTGCAGGGGATTTGGGAAAA
>CAYOSB010000416.1:0-2670 GCA_964406495.1 uncultured Bacteroidaceae bacterium
AATCGCAAAAAAATACGGTTCCGAAGGATTGCCTGAGGGTACCATTAAATGCAGGTTTTCCGGATCCGCGGGACAGAGCTTCGGCGCTTTCCTTACGAAAGGAATGGAGTTCTATCTCGAAGGGGACTCCAATGATTACCTGGGAAAGGGCCTTTCAGGCGGACGTATCGTCGTGGTGCCTCCATCGGGCTCTACATTTGAAGCACATAAGAACATCATTATCGGCAATACAGTACTGTATGGTGCTACACAGGGCGAGGCCTATATCTCAGGAATGGCCGGAGAACGCTTTGCAGTGCGGAACAGCGGCGCCACAGCAGTTGTGGAAGGTGTAGGTGACCACGGGTGCGAATACATGACAGGAGGTCGTGTGGTAGTGTTGGGTGAGATCGGGCGGAACTTTGCTGCAGGAATGAGCGGCGGAATCGCCTATGTATTGAATGAGTCAGGAAATGTGGATTATTACTGTAACATGGGTATGGTAGAACTTTCGCTGCTGGATGAACAGTCAGATATCAGGGAACTGACAAAATTGATCTCGAAACATTATGAACATACCGGCAGTAAGATCGCAGAAAAAATCCTTTCAGAGATGCACCTGTACATCCCGAAATTTTTGAAAGTCATACCATTTGAATATAAGAAAGTGCTCCAGGAACAGAAGCTTGCGGAATTGAACAAGCGTATATCAGAAGTTGAGAAAGATGTGGAACATGTATCCACTGACTGACAGGATTTCCAGCGAACAGTTATTTTTCAAAGAAGTAAACAGAAAACAAAAATATTATGGCTGATCCTAAAGGATTCATGAAGGTGGCAAAGAAGGATGCGGGGAACCGGCCCATTCGTGAACGTATATCAGATTATAGTGAAGTTGAACAGACGCTGAATACTGAAGACAGGGCATTGCAGGCATCCAGGTGTATGGATTGCGGCATTCCTTTTTGCCAGTGGGGGTGTCCCGTGGATAACCTGATTCCGGAATGGAATGATAAGTTATACAAAGGCGACTGGAAAGCAGCGATCGATCTGCTTCACTCCACGAATAATTTCCCGGAATTCACAGGCAGGATATGCCCTGCACCTTGCGAACACAGCTGTGTGCTGAATATTGGCGAAGAACCGGTGACGATCAGGGAAAATGAAGTAGCCATTATTGAAAAAGCCTTTGCCGAAGGATACATTAAACCCAGGCCCCCGAAACAGCGCACCGGGAAAACTGTGGCTGTTATCGGATCAGGTCCTGCAGGAATGGCTGCTGCTGACCTCCTGAATAAAGCAGGCCACACGGTCACCCTCTTCGAAAAAGATGAGAAGCCAGGCGGACTGCTTCGTTATGGTATTCCTGATTTTAAACTGAATAAGTATACCGTCGATCGCAGGATCCACCTGATGGAAGAAGAAGGAGTGGTTGTGAAATGCAATATGATGGCAGGCAGGGACATTTCACCGGAAGAGCTTATCAATTCTTATGATGCAGTATGTCTTACGATCGGAGCAATGAAACCACGGGATCTTCCTATTCCTGGAAGAGACCTGGACGGCGTCCACTTCGCCATGGAATTCCTTACCCAGCAAAACAGGGTCGTAGATGGTATGACCATACCATACGACGAACATATCAGTGCTGAAGGACGGCATGTTTTGGTGATCGGAGGCGGGGATACCGGCTCTGACTGCGTGGGAACCTCCATACGTCAGAAAGCAAAGAGTGTCACACAAATTGAGATCCTGCCCAAACCCCCGGAGAAGCGAACCCCGGACAACCCGTGGCCCTATTATGGAAAGATCCTGAAAACTTCCACCTCCCATGAAGAAGGATGTGAACGTCGATGGAATATTTCAACAGTTCGGTTCAACGGGTTTCAGGAAAGAGTCGTCTCTGCAGACATCGAACAGGTTAAATGGGAACTTGAAAACGGGCGCCACTCCATGAAAGCAGTTCCCGGTACTAAAGAAACCATCGAGGCAGATCTTGTATTGTTATCGATGGGATTTGTGCACCCGGTGCTGGAAGGGCTGGTAACAGACATGGGACTTGATCTTTCTGAAAGGAATAATATCAGGGTCAGTAAAAATCACCAGACAAATATTGAGAACGTGTTTGCAGCGGGTGATGCGATCACGGGTGCCAGCCTCGTGGTGAATGCCATTGCCAGTGGCAGAAGAGTTGCGAAGAGCGTGAACAGCTACCTGGTGGAGAAAAAGTAACCATTCATTAGGTAGCTTAGAAAAGTTCCATTTTGAACGCTTCTCCTTCAGCGAGCGAAATGCCGTCCTTAAATCCAATTTGCAAGGACCCGCTGTGATAGCTTACATCCACGTCGTGCGATGGCAGGAATTCTCGAAATACGAAAAATGATTTGCCTGAGAGCACCAGTTCGTCCAGCTCCAGCGAACCGTGCAGGCAGGTGAGACTGATTTCTGCCCGGGAGACTTCCAGGGTCCCCCACCGCGATCCTGCCGACCAGAAAAAGCGCATCGGTAATACATCCTCTGCCGGCGAAAATTGCATTTCCCTGCGTGTCCCGTCATATTGGTAACCTGACATGGCCTGGTATACGCCCCAGCTTGCAAGGGCCCTGGCAGATGAGCGCCCTGATTCGATCTCAGCAAAAGGATTCCTGTTGGAACCGGTATACCTGGAGCGCACTCCCCTTGTAATCGTCA
>CAYOSB010000417.1:0-2665 GCA_964406495.1 uncultured Bacteroidaceae bacterium
CGTAAATGCACCCAACAGGATGAGGATCAGTCCCGGAAGATACATTGAACTTTCCCTGATCTGATCAGCCTGTGCAATCCAGTCCGATACAGCATAACTGTCCACCACCGTTCCCAACAACACGATCCCGGCAAGCAGGCTCAGACCTCCAAAACCGGTCAGGAACAATGACTGGAATGCTGCTCTCCTCGCTTCGCCCTTTTCATTAAAAAAACTGATCAGCAGAAAAGAAAGCACCGTGGTAAGCTCCCAGAATATAAACATCAATACCAGGTTCTCCGACAGGACCAGGCCCAGCATTGCACCACTGAACAGAAACAGGAAAATCGAAAATCTTCCCCGCCCTTCATAGTGCTTCATGTATGTATGTGCAAACAGGAATATAAGGAAACCAATGCCTGTGATCAGCAATCCAAAGATCAGACTCAATGTGTCCAGGCGGAATGTGATATTGATCCCAAGCTCCGGGATCCAGGGGAGCTCTGAATACACCATGCCTGTTGAAACCACCGTATTGAGTTGAACAAGAAAATAGAGGAATGCCCCGAGCTGAATGGCTGCAAAAATAAGTGATCTGGATTCAGAAAGGAACCTGGGAAGCCTGATCAGGATCAAAGGAAATAAAAGATATATGAGGATCAGCAGTAACATGGGGTACATCTAATTTTTTGATCTTATCTCTATTTCTTGAAAAAGACGCCTACGGGATCAACCATTGTTGTAATCAGCTCCCTGAAATTAAAATCAGTAGCCGACGCGGTGAGCGTCAGTACCGGCGATGTTGAACCATTGATCAGGTGGTGGGCAAAAGCACCAATGTAATTATCATAATTATACCCCTCCTGGTGGGTCATCAACAGGATCATCCCGGCATCAATCTCCTTTGCATAATTCAACACCTGCTTATAAGCAGGGGTGCCTTTCTTTTCAAAGACCTGTATCTCCACCTCCACGCCATTTTGCTCCAACGTGCGCCTTGCATTTCTCAGTTTTTTATAGATGAGGCTCTGCTTCAAAGTTACCCCGGGCACCAAAGAGGAAACCAGGTGGATTTTGGCATTGTAATTCAGACCGTACACCATAGCACTGTACAATTGCTTTCTTGCCTCATGTGCAAGGTCCAGCGGTACTACGATCGACTCAGGAAACTCCTCCGGATTACCCTTCAGGGTGAGTACTGGAACAGGTGACTTCAGCGTAACATGGTAAACTGTGGACCCAAGGTTTTTCTCTGCTTCATCTCCTTCGTGATTTTCGCCAAGAATGATCATGCGCACATCAATCTCACGAGCCATCTTCAGGATGCGTTCATACCGCTTCCCCCGGTCTACGCGGCTGTTCACCTTCACTTCAGGATCAACCGTGCCAAGCTCCCTGACCATCGCCTGCAATTCATCCTTTGCTTTATCCGTAAGCTTCACAAGCAAATTTCCGGATTCAAAGTATTTGGATAACATCCCTGGCGTCTCAATGATATTCAGAAGAAAAACTTCTGCATTTAGTTTTTTTGCCAGCCGGACAGCATAGGCTGCTGCCTTTTTGGAAGGCTCCCGGAAATCTACAGGGACCAGAATATGCTTTTTATCTTTCCTCATTATTTATATTTGTTTACCAAGTAACAAAAAATAATGATAAAAGGTTTACCTGTCTTCTCAGGGCAAAAATTACCTTGTTCAGAAAACGAAAGACAAGTAATAAAAACAAGTGATCGGATCCCTCTATTTCAAAGTGTCTCCAGCTATTTAACTGTGTTGATGACCTCCATATTGACCGCTCGTACGCGCTCCTCGTCAAGCTTGATCACTTTCCGGTCGTAGGTCATCAACCCGTTTACCTCTCCCTCCACATCGGTGGTCTGTGTGTAAATGGCCGCAGAGAACCCGGCTTTTACCAGTTTTTTTAACTGCTTTGCAAATTTTACATACTCGTCGGTCACTGCCTCGCTGGTCTTGAACTGTACATATCCCCAGTTCCGGTCCGTAGCCCAGAGATGACCCTCTTTTGCCAGTCCGATCCCGCCATATTCTCCCAGGACAGTAGCCCGCTGACCATCATACAGGTACAAATCCGGGTTCGGATAATTGTGCAGGTCCAGGATATCCCCCAAGGGGTAATGGTTTCCGCCGCTGGCCGGATTGACCAGCCGGGTGGGATCATATGCCTTGGTCCATTCCGTGATCTCTTTGGTTTTGAACTGTCCCCAGCGTTCGTTGAAGGGAACCCAGACTACAATACTGGGATGGGGATCCAGGAAATCCATGATTGCCTCCCACTCAGTACGGAAGATTTGTTCAGACCGCTCACTGCGGACGAACTTTATACCATCAAAGTATTTCTTCCGTTGCCATTCCGGACCCTTGTCACCGTTAGGCATGTCCTGCCACACCAGCATCCCGATCCGGTCACAGTGAGTGTACCACCTGGCCGGCTCCACTTTCACATGCTTGCGGATCATATTGAACCCATGGTCTTTGGTTTTAACAATATCATATTTGAGTGCCTCATCCGATGGTGCAGTATACAACCCATCGGGCCACCATCCCTGGTCGAGGGTTCCGTATTGAAACAGGTTCTCATTGTTAAGTTGCATCCGAACAATCCCGTTCTCATCGCGTTCCAGGGAGATCTTACGCATGGCAAAATAACTGTCCACGCGGTCCAGTTC
>CAYOSB010000418.1:0-2662 GCA_964406495.1 uncultured Bacteroidaceae bacterium
GTGGACAAAAAATGCATCAGGCGTGTTGAGGTATTGCAGCCGACCCGCTATTTTGTAGCCAGGGAAAATATCCGCATCCGGGACCTGACGGCAGAACATTCCGTGATCCTTCCAATAGGTTCCTCCGTACCGGAATTGGTGAATGGAACCTTCGAACTTGCAGCGCACAAATTTATCATTGAAGATACCAGCAGTCTGGAAAAAGCTGGTGCGATCAGTGCTGAGGCACTGTTCAACGACCTGGTTTCCATTCCCTATATCTGGGGAGGACGGTGTGGCTACGGTTTTGACTGCTCCGGGTTGACACAATTCCTTTGCAGGATCAACGGGAAGGAGATACCGCGCGATGCAGGTGAGCAGTCGGCGATCGGGCAGACGCTCAGTTTCATGGACGAAGCCCGGACGGGTGACCTTGCATTTTTCGACAACCCGGAAGGGTTGATCCACCATGTGGGGATGATGTTCGGAAATAATCACATTATACATGCTTCAGGTATGGTCAGGATCGATAAAATTGACCAGCAGGGGATTTATAACGAGGAGTTGGGTCAATATACCTATAAGCTGCGTGTGCTCAAACGCCTTTAGCCTGCTCGTTCATGCAGGACTGCTCCTCTTATTTGCCAATTAAAGAAGCAGCGCAGTGGACAACCACGGGTTATGCGGCCATAAATTAGCTATAATGACTACAATGAATTATTAAGATCAGATGATCATACCGGCTCCAACGGTATTGAAGGTAGCCTCATCAATGATACTGATGCTTCCCGAGATCCTGTTTTCCTGGTAGCTGTCGTAAAAGATGGGTCGGGTAGTCTTGATACTGATCCTGGCGATCTCATTCAGTCCTACTGATTTGTCACCGTCCAACTCCTCAAGTGTATTGATATTCACCTTGTGCTTTACATCCCTGATCACGCAGCGCAATTCGGCTGTTGTATGCCGTATGGTATATTTGCCACCCAGAACCATGGGCTGCTCACTGAGCCAGCAAACCATCAGTTCGATCTCCTGTCCCGATTTGGGCACATTATTGGCATCGGCGATCATATAGCCGCGGGAAATGTCAATGTCATCAGCCAGGGACAGCGCAACCGATTGTGGTGGAAAAGCCTCTTGCAGCTCCCCATTCATCACATCAACGGATTTTACCCTGGTTTTCTGACCGCCCGGAAGTACAACGACCTCATCATTTGCTTTGAACACTCCTCCGGCAATCCTCCCGGCATATCCCCTGTAATCGTGGTATTCCTCGCGTTGTGGCCTGATCACATACTGAACCGGGAAACGTTTATTTTTAAAATCAGCATCGGTTGTGATATCAATGGTTTCCAGCAGTTCCAGCAGTGCAGGACCGTCGTACCAATCCATGCTGGAACTACGATCGACCACATTATCTCCTTTGAGGGCGCTGATCGGTATGAATCGTACATCTTTGATCTTCAACATATTCCGGACCGGTTCGAACTGCTTCAAAATGTCGTCATATACCTCTTTGCTATAATCGACCAGGTCCATTTTATTGATACAGATCGCGACGTGGGGAATCCCCAGCAAAGATGCGATATACGCGTGTCGCTTGGTTTGTTCCAGCACGCCATGTCTTGCATCAATAAGGATAAGCGCCAGGTTGGCTGTAGAAGCACCGGTGACCATATTCCTGGTATACTGGACATGACCGGGGGTATCGGCGATGATAAATTTTCGTTTCGGGGTGGCAAAATACCTGTACGCAACATCGATGGTTATTCCCTGTTCGCGCTCGGCCCGGAGTCCGTCCGTTAACAACGCCAGGTTCACCTGTTCCTCTCCCCTGTTCGTACTTGCCGTCTCAAGTGCTTCCATCTGGTCTTCGAAGATCGCCTTTGAATCATATAGCAACCGGCCGATCAATGTGCTCTTTCCATCATCCACACTTCCCGCGGTGGTGAAGCGTAGCAATTTCATATCCAGGTAACCTTGTGCCGGGTTCATATCCGTACTCATATTGAAAATTTTATACGCAGATTGCAATTTTTATTTAGAAATATCCCTCTTTTTTACGGTCTTCCATCGCAGCTTCCGACCGTTTATCATCATACCTGCCGCCGCGTTCTGTGGACCGGGCCGCAGCCACCTCCTGTATAATATCCTCCAGGGTATTGGCAGTGGACAGGGTAAGTCCTGTACAGGTTATGTCGCCAATGGTCCTGCAGCGAACATCCTTAACCTCGGGCACCTCGCTGTCTTTCATCGGAAGGAAATCGGCCGTAGCTAGCCATACCCCATCGCGGTTAAAGACTTCACGTTTGTGGGTAAAATACAGATTTGGGATAGGTATTTTCTCCAGGTATATATACTGCCAGACATCCATTTCGGTCCAGTTGCTGAGAGGAAACACCCTGAAGTGTTCACCCATGTGTTTTTTACCATTGAAGATGTTCCAGAGCTCGGGACGCTGGTTTTTTGGGTCCCACTGTCCGAAATCATCGCGATGTGAAAAGAAGCGTTCCTTGGCCCTGGCTTTCTCTTCGTCACGTCGGCCACCGCCGAGGGCCGCATCGAATTTCATTTCCTCGATCGCATCCAGCAGCGTGACTGTCTGAAGTACATTCCGGCTTGCATTGATTCCCTTTTCCTCGATGACGCGACCTGAATCAATGGAATCCTGTACATATTTGAC
>CAYOSB010000419.1:0-2658 GCA_964406495.1 uncultured Bacteroidaceae bacterium
TAAGCCTCTGCCGCAGCATCTTTCTGACCAAAAAGGACTACTCCCATCAAGAGCAAAAAAAATGTGAATACGGTTTTCATGATCAATATTTACCGGAGTTCATTCAAAATCTGTTCCAAACTCATTTCGTCCTTTGCAAGTACCTGCCTGGCCTTGCTTCCCTCGGGCGGGCCAAGAATGCCTGCTGCTTCCAGCTGATCGACGATCCTGCCGGCACGATTGTACCCAAGTGCAAGTTTTCGCTGGATCAGCGAGGTGGAACCCTGCTGGTGCTGAACGACCAGTCGCGCGGCCTCTTCGAACAGATCGTCGCGCTTTTTCAGATCGACATCGGGCGTATCACCGGCCTCTTCATCTACCCTTTGGAGTTCCATGGCACCCGCATATCCTTTTTGTTCGCTGATAAAGGCGGTAATGTCATCGATCTCCGGGGTGTCAATAAAGGCGCATTGCAGCCTTACAGGCTCATTGCCACTGAGGAAGAGCATGTCTCCGCGACCGATCAGCTGGTCCGCCCCCGGTCCGTCCAGGATGGTCCTGGAGTCAATACCTGACATCACACGGAATGCGATCCTTGCCGGGAAATTGGCTTTGATCACACCGGTAATGATATTCGTGGTGGGGCGTTGTGTGGCGATTACCAGGTGGATGCCGATGGCCCTTGCAAGCTGCGCCAGGCGTGAAATGGGCGTTTCAATATTCCGGCCTGCAGTCATGATCAGGTCAGCAAATTCATCGATCACCACCACGATAAAAGGCATATAGCGATGACCCTTCTCCGGGTTCAGTTTCCTGGCAATGAACTTTTTATTGTATTCCTTGATGTTCCTTACATGGGCATTCTGCAGCAGGTCATAACGCTCATCCATCTCCACGCAGAGCGAATTGAGCGTGCTGATTACTTTCTGGGTGTCGGTAATAATCGCATCCTCTGAATCCTCCAGCTTGGCAAGGAAATGGTTTTCAATCTTGGTAAAAAGCGAAAGTTCCACTTTTTTAGGATCGATCATCACGAATTTCAATTGTGCAGGGTGCTTCTTATACAACAGGGAAGCGATGATGGCATTCAGGCCAACCGATTTACCCTGACCGGTTGCTCCTGCCACCAGGAGGTGTGGCATTTTGGTGAGATCGAATGTAAAGGTCTCATTCGAGATCGTTGTTCCCAGTGCGATGGCCAGGTCAAAATCCGATTCCTGAAATTTTCTTGAGCTCAGGATCGTTTTCATGGACACAATTTTCGGTGTCTGGTTGGGTACCTCGATACCAATGGTACCTTTGCCGGGGATCGGTGCGATGATCCTGATGCCCAGTGCCGCCAGACTGAGGGCAATGTCATCTTCCAGGTTCTTGATCTTGGAGATCCGGATACCGGGTGCCGGAACGATCTCGTAAAGTGTTACCGTGGGACCGATGGTCGCCTTGATCTTGTCGATCTTGATCTTGTAGGAGGCGAGGGTTTCTACAATCCTGTTCTTATTGGACAGGAGTTCTTCATTGGTAACAGTAGTTTCACCCGAATCATAGTCACGCAACAGACTCAGCGGCGGTAGCTTATATCGCGGCAGTTCCAGCGTGGGATCGTAGTCCTGTAATTCCCCTGCTGCATCTTCACCACTGATCCTGTCTTCAGTGTTGCTTTGGCTGACGGACATTTCAATATCTTCTGACTGGGGGTCCGTTGCAAGATCCCGTGGCGCAGTCACATCATTGCCCTTATCAGTTACGATAAAGGACTCTTCATCGTGGAGATGCGCTTCCCCGGAGGATTCTGTTTCTTTTTCCGCCTGCTTAATAGCAGTCTCCATGACCATGTCTTCGTCTCCGGTCGCAGTTGCAGATGCATCACTGTCAAATCCGGAATCTTCCCCGGTTTTTGCAGCCAGTAATTCCTTTTTCTCCCGCAGGCGGTGAAGTACGGGGGTGGTGAACAGGACAAAGACAGAGAACAGGATCAACAATACGCTTCCTGTACCGGCATACCCCATGGCTGCAATCATCCACCTGCTGATGTGGTAACCGTGCGTTCCGCCCGGTCCGCTGCCGAGATAACCCGAGGCACTTCCAAAAATCACACCCAGGGTAACCGAGGAGAGAATGATCAGGATGAGGAGATTGCGGGTAACGGTCCAGGTTTTCAGGATCCTGAGCCTGAAAAGTCCCAGTGCCCAAACAATCAGGATGACCGGGAAAAACAGGCTCGGGATACCAAACCAACGGTTCATGAAGGTGTCGGAAAGCCAGGCGCCCCATTTACCACCCTGGTTCTCGACGGTGATCTCGGGACCTGAAAAAATCTCTGCCCACCTGAAATCCTGGTCGGTCTGCCACTGAAAAAAATAGGATATAAAAGAGAGGAACATATAAAAAGCAAAGAGGATAAATACAATACCCAATGCATAACGAAACCGGTCATCCCTGAACAGGGAGAACCTTGATTTTAATGTATTTGTTTTTGACTGCTTCTTCTTTTTCCTGCTCATCTTGGTATTGATCGGCAAACTATATTATTTATTTGAATTTACTAATGTAATGATAACGGGGAAAGCTTATTTATTCTTTTGTGAACAAGCTGTTAATAATACCTTCCATCGATTCCCTTGAAACAGCTACATAATCTTCCGGCACTTCAAATAGCCGGGGATTGATCTCTTTGTT
>CAYOSB010000420.1:0-2654 GCA_964406495.1 uncultured Bacteroidaceae bacterium
TGTTTATTTCTTTAAATGCATTAAATAAATACGGCAGTCCTTTATTTATGTGGCTTACTTAAAGCTCCTTTAATTTTGACCAAGACAAAGTATGTATTCGTTACAGGTGGAGTAACTTCTTCACTTGGTAAGGGCATTATTTCTGCTTCACTGGGTCGTTTACTCCAGGCTCGTGGATTCTCTGTCACTATACAGAAACTTGACCCGTATATAAATGTGGATCCCGGTACGCTCAATCCCTATGAGCATGGTGAATGTTATGTTACCGACGATGGTGCAGAGACCGACCTGGACCTGGGGCATTATGAAAGGTTCCTTGATATCCAAACATCCCAGGCCAATAACGTAACAACCGGCAGGATCTACCAATCTGTGATCAATAAGGAGCGCAGGGGAGATTACCTTGGGAAAACAGTCCAGGTCATTCCTCATATCACTGATGAGATCAAGCGGAGAATAACACTCCTGGGAAAAACTGGAAAATATGATATAATCATCACAGAGATCGGCGGTACGGTGGGTGATATTGAATCCTTGCCCTATATTGAAGCAGTGCGGCAGCTCAGGTGGGACCTGGGGCATAACAATACAGCAATCATTCACCTGACCCTCGTGCCGTTTCTTAATGCATCAGGTGAACTCAAGACAAAACCTACACAGCATTCGGTAAAAGTACTGCTCGAAAACGGGATCCAGCCCGATATCCTCGTGTTGCGTACCGAACATCAGCTTACAAAGGAAATCAGGAAAAAGGTCGCACTGTTTTGTAATGTGAACCTGGAATCTGTGATCCAGTCCATCGATGTTTCCACAATCTATGAGGTGCCGCTGCTCATGCAGGAAGAAAACCTGGACAAGACCGTGCTCAGCAGGTTGAACATGGAGGCAAGGTCAAAGATACAGCTGGCCCCCTGGCGCAATTTTGTTCGAAAATTGAAAGATGCCTCCCGGGAAGTGAATATTGCACTTGTCGGAAAATATGTGGAATTGTACGATTCCTATAAATCGATTCTTGAATCTCTTACACATGCCGGGGCGCTCAATGATGCAAAAGTGAATGTTACATGTCTGCATTCAGAAATGATTTCACCGGAATCAGTCGCAGAAGACCTTGGAGGATATGATGGAATACTCGTGGCTCCGGGATTTGGCGACAGGGGAATTGACGGGAAAATATTCGCAGTGCAGTTTGCCCGGGAGAAAAAGATCCCGTTTTTCGGCATCTGCCTTGGCCTGCAATGCGCTGTGATCGAATTTGCAAGAAACGTATTGGGATACCAGGACGCCCACTCCACAGAAATGACGCACATTACTCAACACCCGGTGATCGACCTCATGGAGGAACAAAAGGGTGTGACTGAAAAGGGAGGAACCATGCGTTTGGGTGGGTATGCCTGTGAACTCGTTGATAAATCACGGTCACAAAAAATTTATAAAAAGAAACTGATCCGTGAAAGGCACCGGCACCGGTATGAATTCAATAACGATTTTCTTGCAGATTTTGAGCAGCATGGAATGGTCGCAGCAGGGATCAACCCGGAGTCCAATCTTGTGGAGATCATGGAACAACCAGATCACCCCTGGTTCCTGGGTACACAGTTTCATCCCGAATACAGCAGCACAGTGCTGAACCCGCACCCACTGTTCATTAGCTTTGTAAAAGCAGCCCTTGAACATGCTGAATGACCCCTCCACTTTTTCTATTCACCGAATTTACACGGAGTTTTGTAATTAATGCCTGATTATTTGCACTAAAACATTACTTTTGTGGCTGCAATTCAAAAGATTTTATAATGGACAGAAATTCTATCATCGGTATAGTACTTATCGGTGTGATACTTGTCGGATACAGCCTGATTACCAAACCTGCACGTGAAGCCCAGATGGAGGCTATACGGAAGCGTGATTCCATTGCCATGGTGGAAGAGATGAAGCGGCAGGAACTTGCAAGGGAGCAGGACCTGAGTACAGACCAATCGACTCAGCAAGCCGAGATAGCCGGTGCCACGACGGATAAAGATTCAATACGCTACCGTCAGCAGCAAAGGAATTACGGTGTATTCATGAGTGGACTGCAGGGAGAGGAAGAATATTATACTCTGGAGAATAAACTCATTAAGCTCGAACTGGCTACCCGCGGTGGTAGACCCTACAGCGCCACCCTGAAAAAATACCAGACACATGACTCGCTTCCGGTTGTGCTGTTCAATGGTGATTCATCGCAATTTGATCTCCAGTTTTTTGCCGATAACAGGAGGATCAACACCAGTGAGCTCTATTTCAAACCCGGCACATCCGAAAAAACACTGAATGCCTCAGAATCCAGTAAAAGCATCACCATGCGCCTGGATGTTGCCGATGGCGCCTATATTGAATATATTTACACGCTTCATCCAAAAAAATACCTGGTTGATTTTGATATCCGCATGGTGGGCATGGAGCAATTCCGGACAGACAATGTAACCTACCTGTACGAAATCTATTTTCCATCCACGGAAAAGGGTTACCAGAATGAGAACAATTATACAACGCTCTATTATAGGTACAGGGATGGCGATATTGAGAAGTTCAATATGCGCTCCAAGAAATCAATCCAGGAGGAAACTGCACTCACACAACTGGAATGGATTGCTTACAAGCACCAGTTCTTTTCA
>CAYOSB010000421.1:0-2626 GCA_964406495.1 uncultured Bacteroidaceae bacterium
TGGACCAATTCAACAACGCCCTTGCTTTAAGCGAAGAAGTTGGAGAAGAATCTGATGACATGAAACTTCAGGCCCAGGAGCAGGTGGTGGGAACACACTACAGGCAGGCAATTACGTTGATGAAAAGAAAACAATACGACCAGGCGCTTCCGGCACTTGAAAAAACAGTTGAAACTTCAGCTGAATACGGGGTAAAACCTGAATTTGCTGAAAAAGCGCTGAGATATCTGCCTCCCCTCTACCTCCGTGAAGGAAACGTTTTGCTGAAACAGTCTGAGTATGACAAGGCCATGGAGGTCTTCGATAAAGCAGTGGAACTGCAACCTGATCTCTATAAGGCACACCAGGGTAAAGGACTGGTATACAAAGAACGTGGCGAAATAGATAATATGATGGAGGAATTCAATATCGCAAAGGCCAAAGCCGCTGAAAAAGGTGACGATGAGGTGATCGAAGAGATCAATAAAGCCATCAATGGATATTACCGGACACTGATCGATGAGGAATTGATGATGATGGATACGGAAGACCCCGATTATACGTTTCTCCTCGATATCTGTGACCAGGCAATTGCTGCAAATGATGCAAACGGATATGCCTACTGGCAGGCTGCCATGGCAAGGAATAAAATGGTTGAATACGATGCTGCCATCGAACTGGCAAAAAAGGGACTGGAAAAAGAAACAGATCCGGTCCTTCGTTCTGCCCTCTACTACGAACTAGGCCTGGGATACCAGAACACGGCAAGTTATGCAGAAGCGTGTGAAGCATACGGGAACGTTACCGAGGAACCATTCCTTTCCAAAGCCGAAAAGAAACTGGATACGCCACAACTTGGTTGTAGCTAAAACCAAATGTTTTCAACATAGGATAATGCAGCGGTGTTAAATCGCTGCATTTTTTTTGGTGATCAGGCAAATTATAGTTTCCTTTGATCTGCGAAAAATAAGTGGAAGGATTTGGCTGATTGCAACCACGGAAAAAAAATGCTAAAACAGTGTCTTTCACCCGAATCAATCGCCACCATCCCCAATGAGTATTAACTTATATCTTGAATAATGTCATATTTATTTACTTCTGAATCAGTGTCCGAGGGACATCCGGATAAAATCGCTGATCAGATCTCCGATGCGCTGCTGGATGAATTTCTTGCCTTCGACAGCGATTCCAAGGTCGCATGCGAAACATTGGTTACTACCGGGCAGGTGGTTCTTGCAGGAGAGGTGCATACCACAACCTACATCGATATACAGAAGGTGGCACGGCAGGTGATCTGCAACATTGGCTACACCAAAAGCGATTACCAGTTTGAATGCAACAGCTGCGGTGTAATGGGGCTCATCCATGAACAGTCGCCCGATATCAACAGGGGTGTGGTAAGGGAAGACCCCATGGAACAGGGTGCCGGCGACCAGGGCATGATGTTCGGCTATGCCACAAATGAAACAGATAATTATATGCCCCTGCCCCTGGACCTCAGTCACCGCCTCCTGCAGGTACTGGCAGAAATCAGGCGCGAAGGACAGGAAATGACCTACCTGCGCCCGGATTCAAAGTCACAGGTGACCATCGAATACGGGGATGACAATACCCCGGTCAGGGTACATACCATTGTAGTATCTACGCAGCACGACGAATTTGACCCGGATGATGATAAAATGCTGGAGAAGATTAAAAATGATGTGAGGAACATCCTGATCCCACGCGTGGTCAGTGACCTTCCCGAAAGAATACAGCAATTATTTGATGACCATTTTATCCTTCATGTAAATCCTACCGGTAAATTTGTGATCGGCGGACCCCACGGGGATACCGGCCTGACAGGTCGTAAGATCATTGTTGATACCTATGGTGGCAAAGGGGCACACGGTGGTGGTGCTTTTTCCGGGAAAGATCCTTCCAAGGTAGACCGTTCTGCAGCTTATGCAGCACGGCACGTTGCCAAAAACCTGGTAGCGGCCGGTGTGGCAGATGAGATCCTGGTGCAACTTTCCTATGCCATTGGGGTAGCCAGGCCCGTGGGGATCTATGTCAATAGCTACGGCACCTCCAAAACAGGACTGAGCGACAGCGAGATCGCAGCAAAGATCAGTGATCCCGGTTTGTACGATTTCAGGCCGGCCGCCATTGAGCAGGTACTGAAATTGCGGAACCCGATCTATACCGAAACAGCCGCATACGGACATATGGGAAGGGATCCCCGTACAGTGAAAAAAGTTTTTACTTCCCAGTATTTCGATCCTGTGGAATTAGAGGTTGAGCTGTTCACATGGGAAAATCTGGATAAGGTGGAGGACTTCAAAAAGGCCTTTGGGCTATAAGCACCATTCATGGCGGTTCACTGCGTAACACTTCAGCAATCCGAAACTACCCGGGCAACGTAATTGATTAATAAAGCGGTTTTTAGAACATTACACATTTAACACGTATATACCATGTTTTCAGGAATAGTCGAAGAAACAGCAACCGTTGTTGCGCTTGAAAAAGAAAAAGACAATCTGCATATCACACTGGAGTGCTCTTTCGTGGAAGAACTCAAGATCGACCAGAGCATCTCGCATAACGGGGTATGCCTCACAGTAGTAGATCTCACAGACACCACCTATACGGTGACAGCGATACAGGA
>CAYOSB010000422.1:0-2623 GCA_964406495.1 uncultured Bacteroidaceae bacterium
ATTAATTTCAGGTTTGAAATGAGTAATACTTCTGAAGTTTCCATTGAAGTTTATGATATGGTAGGACAAAAAGTTGCCGAAAGGTATCTTGGCGTACTTCCGACTGGTACCCACGATCATGTTATGGGAACCGATGCAATGGAAAATGGAATCTACATAATCATTGTGAACTCTGGAAACAGTGCATTTGCGAATAAAGTGAGGGTTGTGAGGTAAGCACTTTTTCATGTTTTCACATCAAAGGCTGCACACATTTCGTGTGCAGCCTTTTTATTTTCATTCCGATACATCATCTTTGTATAATGATGAAGAAATGCATTTTGCTTATCATTTGCTGGATCTTTTCTGTTCCGGGTAGCAGTCAGCAAAACATATTAGACAATCCGGAAATACAGCAGACCGTCGAGCAATGTTTATATGCCACTTATGGTTGCGATTTTGGGAGAGCCCTTGAAATGCAATCTAAACTACAAGAGCAGATACCGCTTCACCCTGCACCATATTTCCTGGAGGCATTGATCATCTACTGGCAAAATTTTCCCCTGCTTCCGCAGGATTCAGAAACAAAACAATTCGAAGCATTGATGGATCGGTCGATCGATCTTGCCGGAAAGATGCTGGAAACAGAACCTGATCATCTTGAAGGAATATTTTTTGATCTGCATGCCAGGGCATTTAAAGCGATGTTCTGGGCTGACAACGGTAAGCCGGCAAAGGTGATCTTTGATATCGATAATATGTACCGTCAAACACTTGTCGCTATTGAATTGAAAGAAAAATTCAATGAGTTTTACTTCAGTTCAGGTTTGTACAATTATTATATTGAAGCTTATGCAGAAATACATCCAGTATACAAGCCAATTATTGCTTTATTCCGGGGTGGGAACAAAAAACGCGGATTAAAGGAACTTGAATTTGCAGCTGAAAACACAACCTACATCAAATACGAATCCATCCTTTTCCTTTCCCTTCTATACCTCAATTATGAAAAAGATCTGGAACGTGCGTTGGATTATGCGGCATTGCTTTATAATAATTTTTCAGAGAATATTTATTATACTGGACAATACCTGATCCTCCTGCTATATAATTCAAACTATACAATTGCTTCCATTCTTAATGAGCAAATCGATTTCAATAAAAGTGAATTTCACAGGCTCATATACCTGATGACACAAGGGTTTTTGTTTGAAAACCAGATGAAAGACTTGAAAGCAGCTGAGCAATATTATCTTCGGGCAATCTCAAAAGCAGAGTCATTTGGCCCTATCGCCAATTTGTATGCATCCATTTCCATGGCTGGTTTATCCAGAATTGCTGAACAACAAAGAGATGCTGGAAATGCCCGTCGGTACCTGAGAAAATCCAGGCAACTTTCAGGCTATGAATTTATTCGCGAATTCGACTCCGCGGTCTCCAGGTGATCAGGTAAATACCTGCAAGTGTCATCATGCCGCCAATCAGTTGAATGCCGGACGGAAACACCTCCAGGAATATCCATGCCAGGATAAGGGTCCACACAGCTTTTGAGCTGATGATCAGCGAAGTAGAAGTAGCTTCTATCCTTCGCAATGCCTGGTATGCAAAAACGATAGTGAGCAGGGTTTCAAACAGTGATCCCAGGGCCAGGTCACGCCAGACGAACACAGGGAAGTGAAGTTTTTGGTCAGTGACCAGGATTAATATAATAAAAACAAGTGCCAGGAGAATGGTCCTGATAAGCGACATCAGTTCTGGCTCAAGGTATTCTTTAAACTTCCGTCCGGCGATTGTTGCCAGTGCAAAAAAGAATGAAGCAGTAATCACGTACATAGCGCCTGGATCTGTAAATCCCCGGAATGCCCCCTCACGGAAATTCAGCGCGAATACTCCGGCAATTGTGATCAGGATTCCTGCCACCTGTGCTCCTCTGAAACGTTCTTTGAGAAATGAAATTCCCATAATCGTAACAAAAACAGGCCCGATATTCCCAATAAATGATACCACTGCAGGATTTTCCATTGCCCGGATGGCAAGGTAAAATAAGCCAGTGGCAATTCCTTCGAGGATGGCAATCAGAAAAGCCACTTTTAGCTTTTGTTGCATATTTATCCTGAAGTTGATGTACTTCCTTCTTCCAAGGTACCATGCCCCGTTCCAAAACACACCCAATGTAAACCAGACTGCCCCAAACTGGATCATGGACACACTGTTCAATGCCGATTTACTGAAAATAAACGAGGAGGAGAGTGCCAGCGCCGCACCCAGCGCAAACAGGTATCCGGAAGTTTGCTGGTTCATGGAATACACATTCTGATTCAGCTATAAATCTAATCAATTCTCCGATGCGGAACATCACCTTGTACATTAAAGAAACTTCTTGACCATGCATAAGTGTATCCGGGCATAAAATTTATCCCTGATGGATTAAATAATGATGCGTCGTTTAATCAATTATGTCCAGAGAAATTATATTCACTTCCTGTATATAGAAATAGGCCACGGAGATACCGTGACCTATCATACTAACCTATACAACCTAAACTTACCTATGAAACCTTCATCATTGAGCATTTTAATTTCAGCGGTGCAATGACAAAAGAACATGTATATATAGAACGAAGCTTAAAGGCATAATGATGAA
>CAYOSB010000423.1:0-2613 GCA_964406495.1 uncultured Bacteroidaceae bacterium
AAGGGGAAAACCATGGGTCGTGCCATGCAGAATATGCCCAGGAGATAGGACCCGAAGATCTGACCCGGCGAATTTGGTCACACCTGGCAAATAATGTAAACACATTCAATACTGAACATTAAATTAAATAAAACAGGATCCAATAATACCAACCATCCCAGGAAAAATAAATTATGCAGCTCATAGACGGTAAAGCCACAGCAAAAGCGATCAAGGAAGAGATCGCAACAGAAGTATCCACAATGGTCGAACAGGGAAAAAAACGCCCGCACCTTGCTGCGGTACTTGTTGGGCATGATGGAGGAAGCGAGACCTATGTGGCCTATAAGATCAAGGACTGTGAGCAGGTGGGTTTCAAATCCTCCCTGGTACGCTATGAAGATGATGTAACCGAAGAAGAGCTGCTGGGCCGCATCGCTGCGCTTAATGCAGACGCCGGCCTGGATGGATTCATTGTCCAGCTCCCCCTGCCCGCGCATATTTCCGAGCAGAAGATCATTGAAGCCATCGATCCTGCAAAAGATGTGGATGGATTTCACCCTGTGAATGTGGGTAAGACCGTAATCGGGCTTCCCTCCTTTGTCAGCGCCACACCCTATGGTATTATCGAACTCATCAAGCGCTATAACATAGAGACTTCAGGAAAGAATTGCGTGATCGTGGGACGAAGCAATATCGTAGGACGCCCGTTAAGTGTACTGATGTCGCAAAAAGCGATCAACGCCACGGTTACCGTTGCACACAGCCGCACGAAGCACCTGGAAGAAGTGTGTGCCGGGGCAGATATCTTAATTGCCGCTCTCGGTGCACCGGAATTCATCAAGGAAAACATGGTCAAAGAGGGAGCAGTAGTCATTGATGTAGGCACCACACGTGTTCCCAGCAGTGAAACAAAGAGCGGGTTCAGGCTCAAGGGCGATGTGGATTTTGAGAAAGTAGCTCCAAAATGTTCTTATATCACTCCCGTACCAGGAGGAGTGGGGCCCATGACCCGGGTTTCTTTGTTGCTGAATACATTGAAGGCAGCCAATAACAGGTAGCATTGCATCCGCGGCGATTTAATGAGCAAGGTGGCATTTGCCAACAGTGCGCCAACGCATGGGTTTCCGGATCTCAATGACAGTGAATACCCTACATTCTTTCAGGAACTTCGATACCAAGCAACCCCATACCCCGTTCAATGATGTCGCCAATGATTTGCGAAAGGTGGATACGGAAAGTCCTGGTGCCTGGATCTTCAGCGCTCAAAATGCTGTGGTCGTGATAGAATTGGTTAAACTCTTTTGCCAGGTCGTACATGAAATTCGCAACCACGGAAGGATTGTGTTCCTGGGCAGCGGTCATGACGGCATTCGGAAAATCGTGTACCAGCCTGATCACGTCTGTTTCCTTCTCATTTAAGTCCACGCGTGGTATTTCGGTATCATATTCACCAGCACTGCGCAATACACTCTGGATACGCGCATAGGTATACTGAATAAATGGTCCGGTATTCCCGTTGAAATCGATCGACTCCTTCGGGTCAAACAACATGTTCTTCCGTGGATCAACTTTCAGGATAAAATATTTTAACGCCCCCAACCCGATCTGGCGGTAGATGTTTTGCTTCTCGGCATCACCATATCCTTCGAGCTTGCCCAGTTCATCTGACATTTGTCTCGCCGTGCGGGTCATTTCATCCATCAGGTCGTCGGCATCCACCACGGTGCCTTCCCTGGATTTCATTTTGCCCTCAGGCAACTCCACCATGCCATAAGACAGGTGGTACAGCTTGTCGTACCACGCAAACCCCAATTTATCAAGTACATGAGCGAGCACCTGGAAATGGTAATTCTGTTCGTTTCCCACAACGTAGATATGTTCTTCGATGGGATATTCAGCAAACCGCTGGTGGGCTGTTCCAATGTCCTGTGTCATATAGACAGAAGTGCCATCCGAACGAAGCAGCAGTTTCCTGTCCAGTTTCCGGTCGGTAAGATCGACCCAGACCGATCCGTCTTCTTCCTTTTCCAGGATTCCTTTTTCGAGTCCTTCCAGGACCAGTTCGCGTCCCAGTTTATAGGTTTCCGACTCGTAATACATCTTGTCAAAAGAGACGCCCATACGATTATAGGTGATGTCAAAACCATCGTATACCCAGCCATTCATCATCTCCCACAGCTGTCGTACTTCAGGATCATCGGCCTCCCATCTGCGAAGCATTTCGCGTGCTTCCACGATCAGCGGAGCAGTCTCCTCTGCCTTTTTCCTGTCCATGCCTTTTTCTGTCATCTCGCGGACTTGCTTTTTATACTCCTGGTCGAATTTAACGTAATATTCGCCCACCAGCTTATCGCCTTTCATCCCCGTACTTTCTGGTGTTTCACCGTTTCCGAATTTCTGCCAGGCAAGCATGGATTTGCAGATGTGGATCCCCCGGTCATTGACCAAATTGACTTTAACTACCCTGAACCCATTGGCTTCCAATATCCTGGAGATGGAAAAGCCCAGCAGGTTGTTCCTGATATGGCCCAGGTGGAGGGGTTTATTGGTATTGGGACTGGAATATTCCACCATCACCACGGGTGCATCCGAAGCGGGAGCCTGTATGCCGTAATGGGGGGAGCCGGCCAC
>CAYOSB010000424.1:0-2603 GCA_964406495.1 uncultured Bacteroidaceae bacterium
GTAAAATACTTGAACGATATTTTCGGACAAAGTTGATCGAAGAGAATGGAATTACGCTCATAGGCTCCTATTGGGACAGGAAAGGTGAGACAGAGATTGATTTGATTAGTGTAAATGAACTTGATAAAACGGCAGCGTTCATAGAAGTGAAGCGAAATCCGGCGAATATAGACATGGATAAGCTCCGGCAGAAAAGTTATAATTTCCTGAGGTCAACCGGTCAGCTAAAAGATTATCAGATCATTTACAGGGGGATATCACTTAATGATATCTGATTCATTGAGCACTACTTGCTTTATTTTTCATGTTTCGGATACAACGGATTTTTTCGTTCTCTTTCAGGCACTTCTATAGGATTTCAAAGTGCACCAAACATCTTTATGTCCGTGGGTAATACTGTATCAAAAACCCTGGTGTGCGTCCAGCCTGACCGGCAAATCAATCGCGCCGATCCGAAGGTCACGGACCGGCGCAAAGGCTTAACCAAAAAAACTAAAACTACTACTCAACTAAAACTACTACTCAACTAAAACTTATGTTACAAAAAAAATCTGCGGGGAAAGCCTTACTATTACTCAACTATAGCTGTTACTATATAAAAATCGATTTCACGCAGCTCAACCTCTTCCCCTGCCCCTGGCGGGCCTGTCAGTTCCGTCTGGTCTGTCACCGGTCGGTCTGGTCAACCTCTTCCCCTGCCCCTGGCAGGTCTGTCTGTTCCATCTGGTCTGTCACCGGGCGCACGGTTCCTCCGCTGCTCCATTCGTTCTCTTCTTTCTTCCTGGTTCTCCCTGTACATTTTGAACTGTTCTTCGGTCAGCACCTCCTCATATTTTTTATCCCGGAGATCTCTTTGCTGCCGCATATATGCGCGCATGCCTTCCCGGTCATCACGCAATCTCTGGCGCTCCACCTGGTTCTTCCTGTACATTTCGAGTTCGAAATCCAGGATCTTTTTTTCCTGATCTTCGTTCATGCTGAGCGCTTCTGATTGTCGTTTTACCCGTTGTTTCACATCTTCTTCTGTGAACTGGCGACCCATTCCGCCGCCGGGTTGCTGTCCACCCGCCGGTCGCTGACCCGCATCGGGTCGTTGCCCGCCACCCGGCCTGTTACCTCCCTGTGCAAAAGTGGGATAGGCGAAGAGAGCCATGATTGCCAGGAATGTGAATGTCCTGAATACAACTGCTTTTTTCATATTGTATGGATTAAGTAAGTGTTGGTATTTTCAATTAAGACTGCTGATTATCCAAAAGGTTTAATCAGAATCAGCCCGACTGCATTTTTTTTTGAATTCACCATTCAATCCACCTCCCTGCATTCCGCCTGGCCGGATATAAGTGACGAAATATTATATTTTTCTGAAAGCATACACCTGTTGCAGTTCTATTTTTTTTAAATTTATTGGTTCCGGTATTAAACTTTATGTGCTGATCACAGTCAAAAGACAATAATCCGCAACTCCTCTAACACGGTTTAATTTTGAAGATCCAGATCAATAATCTTGACAAGACCTACCCCGGGGGATTCAAGGCATTGGATAATATCAACCTCACCATCGGGAATGGTATGTTCGGACTGCTCGGACCCAATGGTGCCGGGAAATCAACACTCATGCGGATCCTGGTCACCCTGATGCAGGCTACTTCCGGGGAGGTGAAGATCGACGGGATGGACATCAATACACACCGCAGAGAAGTCCGCAGCATGGTGGGTTACCTGCCACAGGACTTCCGTTTCTTCACAAGACTCAGGTCATGGGAATTCCTCGATTACGCAGCCCGGCTCGGGGGTATGAACAACCGCAGGGAACGCAGGGAGCGGATCGATGAAATGCTGACCAGCGTGGGATTGTATGCATTCAGGAACCGGATGGCCAACAAACTTTCGGGAGGCATGAAACGCCGCCTGGGAATTGCACAGGCGTTGATCGCTTCCCCGCGGATCATCATTGTTGATGAACCCACTACGGGACTGGATCCCGAGGAGCGGATCCGTTTCAGGAACCTGCTTTCAGACCTGGGTCGCACCGATACAACCATTATCCTTTCCACGCATATCGTAGGTGATATTTCCAGCACCTGTAACCAGATGGCCCTGCTCAATGAAGGAAAACTAGTGTATCGCGGCACACCGGATGAACTGGTGGATCGGACGCGGGGTGCTGTATGGTCAGCGGAGGTAACCCAGGAACAATATGACCAATTGAAGGAGGACTACCCGGTCATCTCCACGATCCCTTCCGGTGCAGGATGGGAGATCCAGTTTGTCGGCGAGCAACCGGCCCACATTCAGGCCAGGCCGGTGCCACCCAACCTGGAGCACGCATATGTGCATTATATGGAAAATAATTTCAGTCACTGGGACCTGTGATCAACCTGGATAACATATGGACTGTGGCTGCCTACGAGCGGAAAACCCTGTTCCGCAGCTGGTTCTTCAGAATTTTCTCCATCCTCACCCTGTTGATTTTATTCAGCATGAACATGGGCGTTTTTGCAGAGCCCGGTGCCCGGTGGACCCCGCGAGCGATCCCGGCCAATATCCCTTATATCAATGTGCTATTTGTGAACGTGGCCCAGGCTGTCATCGCGGTGTTCCTG
>CAYOSB010000425.1:0-2597 GCA_964406495.1 uncultured Bacteroidaceae bacterium
GGTGGGTTCCGGTCGTTTTAGCTGCTGAATGACTTTATGCATAATCTTCGCGTTACCTGGCGCCCTCTGCGGTCAAAAACCTCTTTTTCGTGAACAATTTTCGTCTGAATTGTTATACTTTCTGAAACGAATAAAAGAATGCATACGATTACAGATGTGGATAAATATACAGTGGAACAGGTGCGTCATCTGAACGATTCAACGTACGTATTACAATTCTCCAGGGGAGGAATGGAGTTTAAACCCGGGCAGCACCTGAATCTTGGGACGAAAGGTTCGGGACAGCACAGGGAATACTCAATTTACAGCAGTCCGGACAATCCCTCCCTTGAGGTGCTGATAAAAAAAGTGGATGACGGATTGGTGAGCCAGCAACTCAGGGATGTGCAACCAGGCGATGAGCTGAGTGTAAAGGGACCATATGGTTTTTTCCTGACTGATGCACAGCCAAAACAGGGTGAAAAACTACTCTTTATTGCCTCAGGCACAGGGATTGCACCTTTTCACAGCTTTATGATGTTCTATCCGGAAGCAGATTACCGGTTGATACACGGAATACGAAATATCAACGAGGCGTATGACCGGGAACATTATAAGGCGGATCGTTATTTTGCCTGTACATCCAGGGGAAACAAAGGAGATTTCAATGGCAGGATCACCGATTACCTGTTAACCGGACAGGAAAAAAAAGCAGATAAAGTGTATCTTTGTGGCAACAGCAGCATGATCTATGACGCCATGGATATCCTGCGTGCGCAGGGATACAGGCACGACCAGCTGTTTACTGAAGTATATTTTTAGCATAAGTGAGGATACAGGTGACCAGGTGGATGAATGACTCAACGCTTTCTTAGCATCCGTTTATTAACCTGGAACTTGTTGAGATGAAGTTGGAGAAGACGAATGAAAGTCCTGAAAACAGTTGCGTTTAAGACATTGGGGTGCCGGCTCAACCAGTTTGAGACCGACGCACTGGTGACCAGTTTTCATAATGCCGGTTACCACGTGGTGGAAGGAGATGAACACGCGGATGTCACTATCATAAATACCTGCACCGTTACCAACCAGAGCGACCAGAAATCGAGGCACACCATCAATCACGCTGCGGCAAAAAACCGGGAAGGACTGGTGGTGGTGACCGGCTGCATGGCAGATAACTACAAGGAGAAACTGGAAGGGCAGGAGCAGATCACATATGTCGTGGACAACGACCGCAAGAGCCAGATCGTGGAGCTGGTCAATGGCCATTTTTCGGGGGAGATCATTCATCCCGATAAGATGATGGGGGACCGGTTCGGGTTCGACACAGTTCAAAAAAGCCTGCATACCCGTACCTCGGTGAAGATCCAGGACGGGTGTGATAATTTCTGTACTTTTTGTATCATCCCGTCGGTCCGCGGAAGGGCTGTCAGTCGCCCGGTGAAGGATGTGCTGGATAACGTAAGAAGGGTTGTCGATAATGGCTTTAAGGAAGTGGTCATCACCGGGGTCAATATTGGCCGGTATGACTATGAAGGACACACTTTTGAAAATGTGGTTGAACAGGTACTGGAACTGCCGGGTGATTTCCGGGTGAGAATTTCATCCCTGGAGCCGGATGGTTTCAGTGATGATTTCCACCAGTTGTTCAGTCACCCGAAACTGGCACTGCACCTGCACCTTTGCCTGCAGAGCGGATCCGAGGAAATTCTGCTGAAGATGCGCAGGATGTATTCTGCACAATATTTTATGGAAACCTTAGAGCGCTTCAGGAAAGCGATCCCTGATTTCAATTTTACAACCGATGTCATTGTGGGCTTTCCGGGGGAGACCGATGATGATTTTCAGAAGACAGTCGATTTCATCAGGGAGGCGAAATTCTCCCACGTGCATACCTTCCGTTTCTCGCGGAGGACAGGAACAAGGGCGGACCGGATGAAGGAACAGGTTTCGGGAAAGGTGATGGCCGAAAGAAGCGAGATTATCCGGAAACTTTCAGAAGAGAACCGGCTAAAATATATGCACTCCATGCAAGGAAAAGAACAGCGCGTACTGATAGAAAAAGTGGCCGATGGAATGGCCAGGGGGTATGGTGAACATTACCTGCCCGTTACGTTTGCTGTCGACGATTCCACCACCAACAGGTTTGAAAAGGTCCGTTTAACCGGGGCCACACCCTCCGCCGACCCGGTGATGCAGGGTATGTTGATTTAAAAATAGCATTATGGAGGCGAAAGATACCGTATTTCGGTTGCCGCGCTGGATGAAAGTGCCCATGCCGAAGGGAGAGAATTATTCAAAAGTCAGGAACCTGATTAAGGAACATGATCTGAATACCATCTGCACCAGTGGAAACTGTCCGAACAAGGGTGAATGCTGGAACGCAGGAACGGCGAGTTTTATGATCATGGGATCAAAATGCACACGGAACTGCCGGTTCTGTTACGTGGAAAACCTGGTCCCGGATCCGCTCGATTGGGAAGAGCCTGGCAGGCTGGCAGATACCATTAAGATTTTGGGATTGAAACATGCAGTGATCACATCGGTGAACCGGGATGACCTCAGGGATGGCGGTGCGCGGTTCTGGGCAGGCACGATCAAGATGATCAAACTGCGGA
>CAYOSB010000426.1:0-2585 GCA_964406495.1 uncultured Bacteroidaceae bacterium
GATCGCCCCATTTGATTTCCCCGTCTATAAAGAAGATGCCGAGATCGAAAAGGAGATCGACAGCATCACCATGAACAACCTTCCTTATTTCACACTTGATTCATCCGTGGCACAGGATGCCCTCGCAACAGTGCGCTCTGACCTGCAAGCCGGACGCAGTGCAGAACGACAATCAGAAGCCTTGCAGCCGTTTCAGCGCAGGGTACTTGATACATTGCCCGGTCTGCTGCAACAAGTTTATGATAAAGGGATCATTGAAATGCATCCTGTGATCCTGCAGGCCGACCCCGATGATGACCAGGTGATCGTCAGGCGCGGTCAGATGGCAGAGGAGACTGCCTTAGCAGCGCTATTTACCGAAAAACAGGCTTTTGAGTATATCATGAACACGCTGAAGAGATATACGGCAAGATCTGACGATGACATCCTTTCCAGGTATACCATTGCAAAATATATTGAACCCAACTTGCGCTATGATGAATCGATGACGAGGAATGTACTTGAATCAAAGCTGGAAGAGATCAGTACTACCCAGGGGATGGTGCAGTCGGGGCAGATCATTATCTCCCGCGGGGAACTTGTATCACCTTCCAGGTACCAGTTGGTTGAGTCCCTGCGTAAAGAGTATGAGACCAATTCGAATGTATACAAAAACTATTCACTTCTTTACCTGGGACAATTCATTCTTATTTCGGTGCTTTTCCTCTCACTGCTCTGGTATGTATCCAATTTCCGCAGGGATATGATGGGCAGCGGAGCTCAGACCCTGTTCCTTTTGTCCCTGATTGTGATCATGGTAGGTCTTGCCAAGGTCACAGTGAACAATGAGGCGATCAGCTATTACGTGATCCCTTTTGCAATCATCCCGATTTTCCTGAAAACCTTTTTCAATGTTCGGTTTGCACTGTTTGTGCACTTCCTGATCCTGCTCCTGGCAGGCTTTTGGATCCCCAACAGCTACCAGTTCCTGCTGATGAATTTCCTTGCAGGCGTGGTTGCCGTTTTTTCCATGCGCTCCTATTACAAGCGAAGCATCCTGTTCTATATTGCCACTTTTGTGGGACTGACCTACACCCTGGTCTACATCATCCTTTCACTACTGCAGGAGGGCAGCCTGGATGGCATCGACTGGACCCAGATCCTCTGGTTCGGCGGTAACGGACTGCTTATCCTGACCGTCTATCCCCTGATCTATATATTTGAACGCTTGTTTGGATTCCTTTCTGATGCAACGTTGTTCGAGTTATCAGATACCAATCAACCCCTTTTACGCAGGCTAGCAGAACAGGCACCCGGTACTTTTCAACATTCACTCCAGGTGGCTAATCTCGCCGAAGAGGCAGTCCTGAAAGTCGGGGGAAATCCATTGCTTGTGCGTGTGGGTGCCCTCTATCACGATATCGGGAAGATGAAGAATCCGTATTACTTTATTGAAAACCAGCGTGACGGGCAGAATCCACATAACCAGGTTGACTTTAAAACCAGTGCGAAAATTATTATTGATCATGTGAATGATGGTGTCGAACTGGCAAAAAAACACAACCTGCCGCCCCAGATCATCGGGTTTATCAAAACCCATCATGGTACTTCAACGGTACAGTATTTTTACAAGTCCTATCTCAGTAACAACCCCGGTGAGGAGGTGGATATCAATGAGTTCCGTTACCCCGGGCCAAAACCCTATACGAAGGAGATGGCTGTAACCATGATCGCTGATTCTGTTGAAGCGGCCTCCCGGAGCATGAAGGATATCAGTGCTGAATCCCTGAATCAGCTGGTGGATAATATTGTGGCACATCAGACCGCCGAAGACCAGTATTCAAATGCAGATATCACTTTTGCTGATATTGCCACGATCAAAAAGATCTTCAAACAGAAACTGATCAATATCTATCATGCCCGGATTGAATATCCTGAATAGAGGAGTTGGATTTTGCATGCATATCTCGTTGGAATGTTGCCCGTCAGGGATTTGGAGGAGGATATTCATGAGGTGATCCGGCAAGCTGGGGGGAAGGTACATTGCGTTATAGCAGCTCGATCACATCTGCATTGGGATAGTCGTCTTTGCTGAATTGGAAGAAATCCTCCCCGGGATCATCCATGCGGTCCATTTCAGCAACTTCCATGGTATACAGAATTCCCTCTTTATGGCGAATCACAATGGATTTCATTTCTGATGTAACCGTTGAAAAATATATTTTGATAAGCGCATAAGGACCACCTAGTTCTTCGGGGTACAATTGGATCTCAGTCAGCGTCCTCCCATTTACTTCAACTTCACCCATTGCACGGTATTTGAACGCTTCCTTATAGTTCCGAAGCAACCGGATGGGATCGGAGAACATGAAATCCTTGTTTTCAGGTTCCGGAACACTGATGTACACCTCCTCTATCTCCATGTTCAGGGAATACTGTTTTTCACCATCAAACCAGATGACCGCTTCCTCCAGGTTGATCTTGTATTTTTCTCCCATCAGCACAAGTGTGCCACTCCCTTCCACGGCTGTCTCAGCCTTCAGATCCTCACGGATATAATCGAAGTCTATTTGAAGTGCATGGCCGGGGTCCAGGTCCTTTGCCAC
>CAYOSB010000427.1:0-2580 GCA_964406495.1 uncultured Bacteroidaceae bacterium
AATATGCGCAAATTCGGGGACAACTACCTGGCACTGCAATCTATCGAGCGAAGCAAGAATGTAGGCGGAGGCGGTGCACCAGCCTAAAGTGATTGAAGTGAGACACAGATGCGTCGCCGGGCTTTTTTTTCGCTTTAGTTGTTATAGAAAAATCTTTAAAACGAATCCATGAAACAGTTCGTCACTACCATCCTGGTCATGCTTTTTTTCAGCGCGATATGCCACGCCCAATCTTTCAGGATGAACCTTTATCCTGAGGGATTGGTACCCAATTACAAAGATGCAGGGGAGAAAGAGATCCGGGACACCACTGATGCAGTCAGGATAAGCAAAGTACAGGTACCCGATATTTCAGTTTTTCTTCCTGCGAAGCAGCATATGACAGGAGAGGCAGTCATTATCTGTCCCGGTGGCGGATACCGCATCCTTGCCTATGACAAGGAAGGGGAGGATATTGCCAAATTCTGGAATTCCAAAGGCATTGCAGCCATTGTGCTGAAATACCGGCTTCCTGTTTCCGATGCCCAGGTTATACCACATAAAAGTCCGCTCATGGATGCACAACGCGCCATGCGCATGGTGCGCTACTATGCTGCAGACTGGGGCATCGATCCGGAGTTGATCGGGATCATGGGTTTTTCAGCAGGAGGACACCTGGCCTCTTCCCTGAGCACCCATTTTGATGCGGGCAATCCTGGTTCCGATGATCCGGTAGAACGTGTGAGTTGCAGGCCTGATTTTTCCATCCTGGTCTATCCCGTAATAAGTTTTACGGGCGAATTTCAGCATTCGGGCAGCCGCAGGAACCTGGTTGGTGATGATGAACAGCTGATGCGTTATTATTCAAGTGAAATGCAGGTGACAGGAAAAACACCACCTGCTTTCCTGCTCCATTCCGCTGATGATAAGGCAGTTCCGGCAGAAAACAGTATGGTCTATTACAGGGCGTTGCTGAAGAATGGTGTCCCCGGGGAACTGCACATCTATCCCTACGGCGGGCATGGATATTCACTTGCCATAGGCAGGGGGCACCTTTCGGGATGGCCGGAACGTGCCTATGAATGGGTGAAATCATTGCAGGATAATTGATGCGCCTGCATGCCAGGACGGTTACATCTGTATATCTATGACATTTTCCCGGATAAGATGACATCAGGCAGATAACACCAGGTACGCGGCATGCAGCACCCGGAGGCACGCGCGGGATACCAGGCCGATCATACTGCCGGCGCCTCAGGTCTCACCGAAACGGAAGTGCTATTTTTTTACCAGGGAAATAATCAATCCGGCCACTGCCCCGACACCCCCGGAGATCAGTATGTTCTGCTTGATCTCTTTCAGCCCGGTGATGCTCCTTCCAATGGATTCAAGAATATTTTCAGAGCTTGTAAATATCGCCCTGACTTCGATGTATTCACCGGAAATACGGCCAAAAATAAGATATCCCAATACGAACCCGATCACCGCAAAAATGAGTATGTAAATGATTATTCGTTTCATATTTAACGCTATTGAATATGCAAGATAGGTAATTATCTTCAAGAAACATTCTTCAAATTCGATTCGGAACTATTTTGTTTTTATATATTTAAATCTGTTATTTGTAGGAATAAAATAGTTAGAATATGAAACTTATCATCCCAAAAGATTACGTATCAGTCCTGAATCTGAAAGAGACAGAGCGGGCCATCAAAGTGATCAAGGATTTTTTCCAGGAAAATCTTTCTTCAGAACTTAAATTGCGCAGGGTCACAGCACCATTGTTTGTGCAGCGGGGCACCGGCATCAATGATGACCTTAACGGAATTGAGCGTCCTGTCAGCTTTCCCGTAAAGGACATGGAGGGCACAACGGCAGAAATTGTCCATTCACTGGCCAAGTGGAAAAGAATGATGCTTGCCGACTATGAAATCAGCAATGGATATGGGATCTACACAGATATGAATGCCTTAAGGCCCGATGAGGAGTTGGATAATCTGCATTCCATTTATGTGGATCAGTGGGACTGGGAAAAGATTATTATGCCGGAAGAGCGTACATTAGAGACGTTGAAGGATATCGTGGAAAGGATCTATGCAGTAATGAAGCGGACTGAATTTATCGTGTATGAGCATCACCCTGAAATATTACCGACGCTTCCCGGAAAAATTAAATTTATTCATACTGAAGAACTGGAAGCCATGTACCCTGCCCTGAGTCCCAAGGACCGTGAGGACAAGATCGCAGCAGAATTTGGTGCGGTATTTATCATTGGAATAGGTCATGAGCTGCCATCGGGTGCACCCCACGACGGAAGGGCACCGGATTATGATGATTGGTCCACCGAGACTGCAGAAGGGTACAGGGGCCTGAACGGTGATATCATCGTATGGAATCCTGTCCTTGAGCGTGCTTTTGAATTATCCTCCATGGGAATACGTGTAGACCGCACTTCCATGTTGCGGCAGTTGAAGATGCAGGGCAAGGAGGAGCGAAAGGACCTGTTTTTCCATAAGCGCCTTCTTGCGGGCGAATTTCCTGAATCCACCTGACTCAGTGGGCAACGCGCGCGGTGGTTTGCAGTTGGGCGTAGTCGGGGAG
>CAYOSB010000428.1:0-2559 GCA_964406495.1 uncultured Bacteroidaceae bacterium
ACAAGGTTCTCAGGTGAATACTCCATTTCCTTATTAAATGCAAGGATTACAGTGGATTTCGGAACCGAGAGCTCCATTGTAATATCCTTTTCAATACGCCCCTGCGGCTCAGCTACATTCCGGTCAATCCAGGTCTCTTTGCGCTGGCTGGAAGGCAATGTGGCAATGTATTGCTCCACATAGGGAACAAGTTCTTCCTTTTGAATATTCCCTACAAAAAAGAAAGTAAAATCTGATGCATCACTGAACCTGTCTGTATAGACTTCCTGAATTTGCTGCAGTTTCACATCCCTGATAAAATCAGCATCCATCACCCTGGTCCTCGGGTGATAATCCGTAAGGATCAGTGATAGTGAATCACTCATGATCTTTTGTGGATTTTTGTTCATATTCTCCACGAAAGCCAGGTACCTCTGGGTAATAGCAGAATGTGCCTCCTCGTCAAAACGGGGCGATGTAAACCTGAGGTGAATCAACTGCATCAGGGTCTCAAAATCCCTGGGACTTGCACTCCCCTGCATGCCTTCTGTCAATTCACCCAGCTGGAGATTCAGATCCACTGTTTTACCGGTGAGCATTTTCTGCAACGTAGTCTGGTCAAAATCCCCCACACCATAAAAAGGAACAATACTGGCTAACATTTCCATTGAAGGAACATATTCCGTTTCATACAATGAGGAACCCCCGGGACTGATTGCCCTGAAGGAGATATTATCCTTTTCATAATCAGCAAAACGGTATACCACCCTGGCACCATTTGAAAGCGTCCACTCTTCAGCTTCAAGTTCAGGGATCACCTTCTCATCAACCACATCACCTGCGGCCAACGGAGTCTCAATAAGTGAAGAAGCCACTTCGATATCCTCATATGGCTCCACTTCCATGGTCATGGTGGTTTCAAGAATAGCCATGGCTTCATTCTCGGAAAGGTGATCTATCTCCTCACTCTCCGGTCCGGAAATCACCATCACGTTGTTCTTTTTACTGAACCATGTGGGAATTTCCTGTGCAATGTCATCAATGCTAATGGAATTAAACAACGCCTGCATGATCTGAAATTCAACTTCGATATCCAAGTATGCATTGTCCCCCAGGTAATGTGACCTGTATTCACGTGCATACTGATCATTGGTGATCTTATCCTTCTCTTTCACCCTGTTCTCCATTCTGTTCAGCATGTGCGATTTTGCACGTTCCAACTCACCCGGAGTCACGCCATGCCTTTTAACACGTTCCACTTCTTCCATAATTGCGGAAAGAGCCACTGCCTCCTGGTTGGATTTTGCAACGGTCCTGATTAACGTCACATCATAATTCCTGGTAAGAGAAGTTCTTACAATATTTCCCATTACAAAGGGAGGTTCCCCTTTCTGCAACAATTCTGAAATGCGTTGTGACATGACCCTGTTGAACAACTGTTCAATGTAATTCTCACGCATCTGTTCCACATTCTCCATACCAGGATCGTCTACAAAGTTCCGGATATAAATGCTTATCTGTGACTGATCTGCTTCCTTATCTGTAACCAGTCCGAAGATCATCTCCTCGTTATCAGGGATCATCGTTATACCTCTTTCCCTGGGATCTTCCACTGCAGGGATTTTTGAGAAAAGTGTTATCACCTTCTCTTCCATCTCCTCCGCGTCGAAATCACCTACAACAGCAATGGCCTGAAGATCGGTCCGGTACCAGTTATGATAAAAGTTTCTCAGCTCATCATATTCAAAATTCCGGATCACATCCAAATCACCGATTACATCACGCTCTGCATATTTCGAGTTGTTGTAAATATATGGCATAGATGCTGTGTACATTCGGAAATCAGCATTTCTCCTGGTCCGCCACTCTTCGGAAATCACGCCGCGTTCAGCCTCAATTTCCTCCTCATCGAGCAGCAGGTAATTTGACCAGTCATTCAGTACCAGCAGACAGGTGTCCAGCAAGCCTGGTTTGTCGGTTGGTACTTCACTGAGGTTATAGACCGTTTCATCCTGGGAGGTGTATGCATTGATGTTATACCCAAATGCGACGCCATGTTTCTCCAGGGTATTCAGGATGCCTTTGCCCGGAAAATGCTTTGTCCCGTTAAAAGCCATGTGCTCCAGGAAATGCGCAAGCCCGTTCTGACTGTCCTTTTCCAGGATCGCACCCACATTCTGGATCATGTAGAATGATGCCCTGTTCTTCGGCTCATCATTACTGCGGATGTAATAGGTCATTCCATTTTCAAGTACTCCATACCTGACCTCCGGGTCCAGTGGAAGTTTCATGTCGGCAGCAGACTGGGAAAAAATTACAGATGTACTGAAAATCAAAAGCAGTGCTGTCAATGTATGCATCAAATTTTTCATATTCATTGTATTTTGTAGTGAAGATAATAATACTAAACTTCAAAAAAGGCAGAATTGTTGAACAACAGCAATATTTTTTTAGATTAACCCCTCAGACGAAAAACGATGAACACGGGATGTCCTGGCAGGTAATAAAAAAGCCGGGAAGATACCCCGGCTCTTCAGCTCCTCAGGTAGGACTTGAACCTACGACCTACGGATTAACAGT
>CAYOSB010000429.1:0-2548 GCA_964406495.1 uncultured Bacteroidaceae bacterium
TTAATTTAATTGAATGTTATGAGCTTTAATTCTATAACCTAAACCTTTATTTTAATGAATGCAGACCAAATCCTTGCGAAACTTACTGAAATAGTGGTTGCGTATGGCCCCAAACTATTGGGTGCAATTGTCGTCCTCATCGTCGGGGGCTGGCTGATTAAAATGTTGATGCGCGGCATGCGTAAAATGTTTGATCGTGGCAATATCGACGATTCACTGAAACCTTTTCTGATCTCTCTTACCCGCACATTGCTGCGTGCACTCCTGTTCATCAGCGTGCTTGGAATGGTCGGGGTCGAGATGACATCGTTTATTGCGATTCTGGCTGCTGCCGGACTTGCCGTTGGTATGGCACTGTCAGGTACACTGCAAAACTTTGCCGGAGGGGTGATGATACTGCTTTTCAAACCTTTTAAAGTAGGAGATTACATTGAGGCGCAGGGTCATTCCGGATCTGTGAGGGAAATACAGATCTTCAATACCGTTCTAAGAACACCGGATGCAAAAATCATTATCATTCCCAACGGCGGACTGGCCAATTCTTCCATGATCAATTATTCTGCAGAAGAGCGGCGCAGGGTGGACTGGACATTTGGAATAGGATACGGGGATAGTGTGGAGGCTGCCAGGAAGGTGCTGAAGGACCTGATGGATGCAGATGACCGTGTACTGAAGGATCCCGAAGTATTTATTGCGGTCTCTGAACTGGGCGACAGTTCAGTAAATTTTGCAGTACGTGCCTGGGTGAATGCATCCGACTACTGGCCGCTTTATTTCGATATGAATGAGCGGGTGTACAATGCATTCAACAAAGAAGGCCTCAATATTCCATATCCGCAAATGGATGTGCACTTGCATCAGTGAGTAGGTTTATAACATTGTTTGTACCAGGGCACCTGAAACAGGTGCCTTTTTTTGTGGCTGCCCGGAACCATAATTGTTTTACCGATTAACTATCTTTGATACCTCATTCGCTTTGTATGGAAGGAAAAATTATCGGTGTAGGATTTCAAAAGACGGGGACCTCTACCTTACGAGAGGCTTTGAAAATACTGGGATACAAAGTGAAGGATACCACGCCGCGCGCCCTGATTCCTATATTAAAAGGCGATTTTTCAAGGATCAGACATATACTCAAAGGATATGATGCCATGGAGGATACACCCTGGTATATCATCTACAGGGAACTGGATCAAATGTATCCCGGTTCAAAATTCATTCTTACCATCCGTGATGCAGATACATGGTATACCAGCGTTTCAAAGCATATTGGAGATTTGCGTGCCGCGCACCATGAATGGATTTATGGCAGGGGAAAGGGATTACCAAAGAATAACAGGGAGCATACCATCGCTGTCTACAATAAGCACAACAAAGAGGTGATGAATTATTTTAGTGATCGTCCTGATGATTTGTTGGTACTGGATTTTACGACGGGAGATCGCTGGGAGAAATTATGTGCCTTCCTGGATAAAGAGATCCCGGGAATTCCTTTCCCACATTATAACAGAACCTCTGAAATAGAGAAAAAAAAGACAGGATGGAAAAGCAAATTCAGGAAGTTAAGGCACCGGTTAAAGAATAATGTGAAAATCTGGTATATCGGATTCAGGGGATGGTGGTAGGTTTTTGTGTTTTCTTAATTCATTATTCAGGAGTTGGTAGTAGAATTTTGCACTTCCTGAAGCGTTTATTCAGGGATGGCGATAGGGTTTCACATCTTCTTTTAACTTTGCAGCACTGAAATATCAATGTTCGATGATAAGGGTTTCCCCTGAAGAATATATCTTTATTGAAAAAACTGTTTTATGGCTCTTTTGATCTTTTATCTTTTTCTTGCATTATTCGTCTCATTTCTTTGTTCTGTCATGGAGGCGGTATTGTTGACCACGCCCCAGGCATACCTGGTCGTTAAGCATGAAAAAGGAAGCAAGACCGCTGGCCGGTTGATGAAACTAAAGAGCAAGATCGACCGACCCCTGTCTGCAATTTTATCCCTGAATACAATTGCACATACGGTTGGAGCTGCAGGTGTCGGTGCACAAGCTACTGTGGTTTTTGGTGAGGTGTATTTCGGACTGATTTCCGGGATATTAACGCTATTGATCCTCGTTTTTTCAGAGATCATTCCGAAAACCATCGGCGCAAGGTACTGGAGACAGTTGACCCTGTTCGTGGGTCAGGCAGTACAGGTGACTATCGTAATTACCTATCCGCTTGTGCTGATCTCAGCGTTGTTCACCAGGGTCTTTTCGAACAACAGGAAAGACAAAACCACCAGCCGGGAGGAATTGTCGGCACTCGCAAAGATCGGTAGGGAAGAAGGCGTATTTGGGGAGAAGGAGAACAAGATCATTCAGAATATACTGAAACTGCGTACCCTGAAGGTAGATGAGATCATGACACCACGCGTGGTAGTGGCTGCAGCTGATGAGGAAATGGCGCTGGCTGACTTCCCAAAGGTGGCATCGCTCCTGCGGTTTTCGCGGATTCCTGTATACCATGAAAAAATGGATAATATTACCGGGTATGTCTTTCGCCAGTCGGT
>CAYOSB010000430.1:0-2539 GCA_964406495.1 uncultured Bacteroidaceae bacterium
CCCTAAATGAACATGCAGTTCAGTATTTCGTTTCGCAGTGCAATGCTTATATTCCTGTGCTTATTTCAATGCTTTTGTTCTTTTATGGAATTCATAACGGTCAGGTCCGCTCCATCCGCTTTGCGTAATGTATTGAATCACCCCATTCACCGTATCCAATCTCACCGTCGGCAAGCTGGATACGTGCATCCAGGCAGTTTTTGCAGTCGTCCGGATCTTCTTCTGTGCAGGGTTTGTTCTCATATAAGGCATAGTCGTTCCTGAAGAGTCCTGGGGTTACATTGGGCATGATTACATTGGCACCAATTTTTACTGCCTTCTCCCTGCCAAGCGGGTCGATGGCCTGGAGGGCCGTGGCGGCAGCAATATTAATGTCCTTCATCAGGATCCGGAGCGTCGCGATCATGTTCAGAGCCAGGTCGAACCGTTCCCGGATAGGTAGTAGCTCATCTCGAAGGGCATATAAGGGTGTGTCATGGTGTTCAATATAGGGCCCCATCCCCACCATATCCACATCGAATGCTTTCATAAAAAGAAGGTCACTCACAAGGTGCTCCGGGGTCTGAAAGGGCAGTCCGATCATCACCCCGGTTCCCGCCTGGTATCCCAGTTCCTGCAGGGTGCGAAGCGCTGCATAACGTGTATCGAAATCGTGGTGTTCGTCCCCCGGATGAATCTTTTTGTACAATTCCCGGTCGGAAGTTTCAATCCGCAGGAGGTACCTGTGCGCCCCGGCATCCCGCCAACGCTCATAGGTTTCACGCGATTGTTCACCCAGGGAAAGGGTGATGCCCAGGCTGTTTCCTGATAACTGCTTGATCTGCTTCAATAGGTTTTCGATGCGGATCGTGAATGCCGGAGATGCAATTTCACCACCCTGGATCACGATGGACCCGTAGTTTTGTTCGTAAGCATAGTTTGCAGCATGGAGAATCTCTTGATCGGAAAGGTTATACCTGGTTGCCTTTTGATTACTTTTCCGGATACCGCAATAATAACAATCTTTGCTGCATATATTTGAAAATTCGATCAGTCCCCTGAAAAATACTTTCTTACCCACATATGCTTCTTTGATCCTTGCAGATTCCCGGAACAATGTCTTTCGTGCTTCACCTGTTGCATTGAGCATTGCCAACAAGTCCGCTTCATCCAACTGTGCTTTTGCAATCCGTTCTCTAAAATCCATAATACATCTCTCCCGGGCTATAAATAATCTGTTGCTGTATCATCTGCCCCCACAAACGGGGCAATGGCCCGCCGGTAGATTCCCTGCATATATGCGATGGCCATCCCGTAATTGGTTACCGGGATTCCTGCTTCCACAGCTGGTTTCAGCCTGTTGACCAATTGTTTCCTGGTAATCATGCATCCACCACACTGGATCACCATGCTGTAATCCCGGATATCACCCGGGATGTTATCCAATCCACTTACCACCGTATATTCCAGTTCCTTACCGGTAAATTGTGAAAGCCACCTGGGGATTTTCACCCGTCCAATATCATCGCAGGAAACATGGTGGGTACATGATTCAAGGATCAGTACACGGTCCCCGTTCTGAAGATCAGATAACCGTGGCGTACCCTTGAGATAATTTTCAAAGTCACCCTTATACCGGGCAAGTACTGTGCTGAAGCTGGTAAGCGGTATATCCCGGGGAACGGATGCATCCGCTTTCAGGAAAACCTGGCTGTCGCATATCGCCAGGGCAGGTTGGGGCTGTAATCTTTTTAACAGGGTGTCAATTTCTCTTTCCTTGGCAACGACAGCGATGGCATCATTGTCCAGGATATCCCGGATCGCTTGTACCTGTGGCAGGATCAGTCTGCCCTCGGGAGCTTCCTCATCGATGGGGGTGATCAGCAATACAAGGTCACCTTGCCGGATGATATCCCCGACAAGGGATTTGGACAGGTAGGCCGTTTCAGGTATGTGTTGCATGACCAGGTTGACAAGCGCGCTCTTATTTGCAGGCGCAACACTGGAATAGTCAATCAGCTTTTCGCTGAACCGTTCCCTTAAAGCAGGGGCGGCCTGTTCCAGGTCTGATTTATTATGTACTACGATCCAGGGGACTTCCCATTTCTCCAGCTCCTCAATGAGCTGCTCCTCAGGTGCCCCGAAAAGGTTTGAAGCCAACACCACCACTGCAAGGTCGATCCGCCTGATAATCTCCCTGGTCCGGCCCACCCGCTTGCTTCCGAGGTCACCGATGTCATCCATCCCTGCGGTATCGATCATTACCACGGGACCGACCCCCGGAATCTCAATTGATTTTTTTACCGGGTCTGTCGTGGTGCCGGGTACTTCAGAGACGATGGCAACCTCCTGGGCTGAAAGAGAATTGATCAATGCGCTTTTGCCATTGTTCCTCCGCCCGAAAATACCGATATGTGGTTTTGCATCTCTCCCTTTCATTTTACTTTTTCACCTTTCATTTTACTTTTTCACCTTTCATTTCGCTCTCCCCGCTTTCATTTTGCTTTTCCCCATTCATAAGTATATATTTAAGTTATAGTATTAATTTACAATATGTTAT
>CAYOSB010000431.1:0-2535 GCA_964406495.1 uncultured Bacteroidaceae bacterium
CGCGCTAGGTTGAGGGCCTAGTGACCGTTTTAGGTCGTGCAAGTTCGATTCTTGTCCTGGGCACTTTTTAAATGTTTTTTCATTTCTTAAGTAGTTCTTTTAAACGTATTGAAATAAAAGCCCAGGTGGCAGGACCGAACGTAAAGAATTGCTCCGGTGGAGCAATTTAGTGAGGGGCCCGGCTGCAGGGCTGACAATTCCGCCACCCGCTTTATGGCTTGGGTAGTAATTTAAGGATTGTCAATGTTCTTTTAAACGTATTGAAATAAATGCCCAGGTGGCGGAATTGGTAGACGCGCTAGTTTCAGGGACTAGTGTACGCAAGTACGTGAAGGTTCGAGTCCTTTCCTGGGCACAAAGAAGAGGTTGTTTCAAAATGAGATAGCCTCTTTTTTTTTATTCTGTGTCATGTCCTGAAATAGCATTGCATAAAAAGTAATGCTATGAAACAAAGAAATAATTACAAGCACGTTAAGCGAACGCAAAAAAACTTATTAAGTTGCATGATGCAAAAATACAATCGATTAGGTCCTTGTGCGTGAGCGGTTTTTTCCCAGACCCCTTTCTGCAAAATCAGTGATGATTCCAATGAATTCTTCCTCTCAGTCTTTCATTTTTTATTATTAAGCTTAACTTTGGCTACGAGTACGGTAAATAAACAGACACAAATTGAATAACAATGAACAGGGATAATCAACTTTTCGGCCTGATCGACCAGGAATACCAGCGACAAAAACAGGGAATCGAACTTATTGCTTCAGAGAATTTTGTAAGTGAACAGGTGATGGAGGCCATGGGATCATGTCTGACCAATAAATACGCGGAGGGGTATCCCGGCAAGCGGTATTATGGTGGATGTGAAGTGGTCGATAAGGTGGAACAGCTGGCCATTGACCGGTTGTGTGAACTCTATGGTGCAGAATATGCCAATGTACAACCGCATTCAGGAGCACAGGCAAACATGGCAGTTTTCCTGATGGTAATGAAGCCCGGGGATACGTTTATGGGACTTGATCTTTCGCACGGTGGTCACCTCTCTCATGGCAGTCCTGTGAATAGTTCGGGGATCCTCTACAACGCGATCAGTTATGGGCTGGATGAGGAAACCGGACTGATCGATTATGATGCAATGGAAAAAATTGCACTTAAGGAACGCCCGAAGCTGATCGTAGGTGGAGCTTCAGCTTATTCCCGGGAATGGGACTATGCACGCATGCGTGCCATCGCAGATAAGATTGATGCCTTGTTCATGGTGGATATGGCGCACCCTGCAGGGTTGATTGCCGCCGGTCTCCTTGAGAATCCGCTTCAACATGCGCATATTGTTACTTCCACCACGCACAAAACTTTGCGTGGTCCGCGGGGAGGTATTATCCTGATGGGGAAAGATTTTGAGAATCCATGGGGAATTGCAACTAAGAAAGGCGTGGTCAGGACCATGTCTTCACTACTCAATTCAGGGGTCTTCCCGGGTATCCAGGGTGGACCACTGGAGCATATTATTGCTTCAAAAGCAGTGGCTTTCGGAGAGGCCCTGGCACCCGAATTTAAAACGTACCAGGAACAGGTAAAGAAAAATGCTTCAGTGATGGCTGATGCCTTTATCAGCAAAGGATATAAGGTGGTTTCCGATGGGACAGACAACCACTCCATGCTGATCGACCTGCGGTCAAAATTCGAAGATATTACCGGGAAGCAGGTGGAAAATATCCTGGTGGAGGCTGATATTACTGTCAATAAGAACATGGTGCCTTTTGATTCACGTTCACCTTTCCAGACCAGTGGTATACGCGTGGGAACACCGGCCATCACCACGCGCGGGGTGAAGGAAGATATGATCCCGTTGATTGTCAGCTTTATTGATGAAGTGATCAGCAATATTGAGGATAAGGTGGTGATCGAAAAGGTACGTAAACAGGTAAACGAAGTGATGAATGAATACCCGATGTTCGCCTGATCTGTGTATATGGAGTGGTATCTCATCCTTGCCGTAATTGGAGTCGGTTTCATTGCAGGACTGATCAACACCCTGGCAGCAGGCGGATCGCTTCTTGCACTACCCATGCTGATCATACCCCTTGGAATTCCATCAGTGAATGCCAACGCCATTAACCGCATCGCCATCCTGTTGCAAAATATCATCGGGGTACGAAGATTTCAGCAGAAAAAGGTATTGAACCTGGCAACCGATTACAAGGTGGGTATCCCGGCAGTGGTCGGCTCCCTGATCGGTGCGTTCATCGCCACAATTATATCAGTTCCGGCCATGGATGCAGCCATCGGGATTGTGATGCTGGTGATGTTCCTGGTGATCCTGGTGGATCCCAACAGCTGGGTCAAAGACAGGAAGGATCAACCACCCCTGAAAAGATGGTTGCAATATTTGATTTTCTTCCTGATAGGGGCATATGGTGGTTTCCTGCAGGCAGGCGTTGGTTTTTTCTTATTGTCAGGACTGGTATTGGGTTGCGGCTTTGACCTGGTCAAAGCGAACGCAATAAAAGTACTGATCATCCTCCTCTACACTCCCTTTGC
>CAYOSB010000432.1:0-2492 GCA_964406495.1 uncultured Bacteroidaceae bacterium
ATATACAGGAGCACACCCGAACAGAGAAAGCAATGGATCAGGGAGGCCCGGTATAACCTGTTCTACCTGGACAGCGACCAGGTGTATATCGATCTGCTGACCGACTCCGGGACGGGATCCATGAGTCAGGAACAGTGGGCGGCGATCATGAAAGGAGACGAGGCATATGCCGGCAGCCGCTCATTCATAGAATTGCGTGAGACCATCCGCGAGCTCACCGGTTTTCAGCATGTACTGCCTACCCACCAGGGCAGGGCCGCAGAAAATGTACTCTTCTCAACCACGGTAAAAGAAGGTGATGTACTCCCCGGGAATGCCCACTTCGACACCACCAAAGGTCATATTGAATTCAGGAAAGCAAGGGCAGTTGACTGTACCATTGACGAGGCATCCAGGACCGAAGTGTTTCATCCCTTCAAAGGGAATGTTGACATTGCCAAACTCGAACGAACACTTGCAGAATATGGACACGATCGGATCCCCATGATCATTGTCACCATCACCTGCAACTCCACCGGGGGGCAACCTGTCAGTATAGAGAACCTGAAGCAAGTTCGCGCATTTTCCCAACGACACGATATTCCCGTTTTCTTCGATTCGGCCAGGTTTGCCGAGAATGCCTGGTTCATAAAAAACCGGGAGGAAGGATATGCCGACAAGGATATCAGGGCGATTGTAAAGGAAATGTTCAGCTATGCGGACGGAATGACCATGAGCAGTAAAAAAGACGGGCTGGTGAATATCGGCGGTTTCCTGGCCATGCGTGAACATGATCTCTACAAACGCGCTTCGCATTTCAATATCATGTTCGAGGGATTTCTCTCGTATGGCGGAATGGCTGGTCGCGACATGGCGGCGCTTTCCGTTGGACTGATGGAGGCTACTACGTTCGAATTCCTGGAAAGCAGGATCAAACAGGTGCACTACCTGGGAGAAAAACTGAGCGCCTATGGCATCCCCATTCAGGAACCGTTCGGTGGACACGCAATTTTTGTGGATGCCAAAAGGTTTCTTCCAAACGTGCCCAAAGAGGAGTACATCGGGCAAACCCTCGCCATTGAACTCTATCTTGAGGGCGGGATCAGGGGCGTTGAGATCGGAACATTGCTGGCCGACCGTGATCCGGAGACGCGGAAGAACAGGTATCCTGAACTTGAACTGGTGAGGCTCACGATTCCCCGCCGCGTCTATACCCGCAGTCATATGGATTATATTGCTGCTACACTGAAAAATGTATACGACCGAAGGGACAAGATTAACCGTGGTTACAAAATTCTGGATGAAGCACCCCTGATGCGGCATTTCACTGTCGAACTCAGACCAATCGGTAGGTAATCCACGGAAAGAATAGCCACATATAAAGCCGCGCTCCTGTTTCTTCGAAGCCTGCAGATGGAAGGCACATGCCCCGACGTTCTTCTGTCAAAAGCCATGATGCCCGAACTTTTGCCATTGCAACGTGTTCCACACCTTGTTAATTAAAAATAAAAGCCGACATTTACCGGCCGGAGCATGAAAGATCTTACTACAGGAAGAATCGGGTTGTCCATTTTTAAGTTTGCCTTGCCGATGCTGATCGGACAAATGTTTCAACAGTTATATACATTTGTCGACCAGATCATTGTGGGGAATTTCCTTGGCAAGGAAGCGCTTGCAGCTGTAGGTGCATCTTTTCCCATCATCTTCACGCTCATTGCATTGGTGATTGGTATTGCCAGCGGGGGAACCATTGTGATCTCCCAGTTCTTTGGTGCCAAGGATTTCAGGATGGTGAAACGTGCAATCGATACAGTATTCATCATGTTATTTATCGCCGCAATCATCCTCACCGCTGCAGGGTATCCCTTTATTGAACAGATCTTTCGCCTGATCCAGTTACCTGAAGAACTCATGGACCAGGGAGTGGCATATCTCTCGGTATATATTGGCGGACTTATCCTGTTCTTTGGATACAACGGGGTGGCGGCTATTTTGCGCGGACTCGGAGACTCAATTACACCCCTGTATTTCCTGATCCTTGCCACGGTGCTCAATATCGGGCTCGACTTGCTCTTTATCGTTGCATGGGGCTGGGGTGTGGAAGGAGCTGCATGGGCCACCCTGATCGCACAGGGAGTCGCATTCCTCGCAGCAGCCATCTATCTTGACAGGTACCATGAACTGATTAATTTTAATATCAGGAATTTCGCCTTCGATAAAAAAGTCTTCCGGGAGAGCATGCGGATCGGCCTCCCCACCGGCCTTCAACACACCTTTGTCTCATTGGGAATGATGGCACTAATGGGCATCGTGAACACCTTCGGCACAAATGTGACTGCTGCCTATACTGCAGCTGTAAGAATTGACAGTCTGGCAGTGATCCCGGCCATGGTATTCGCCCAGGCACTTGCTACTTATGTGGGGCAGAATATGGGGGCCGGAAAGCTCGAACGGGTGAACAGGGGCCTCTGGACCACATTTTTTATGTCTTCTGCAGTCTCCGTGGTAATGAC
>CAYOSB010000433.1:0-2483 GCA_964406495.1 uncultured Bacteroidaceae bacterium
GCATTCAAGGATATGTCTAATGAAGAGGTGTTTATTACCAAGTCTTCTGCTCCATCCAAAGAAAAGATCAAGATCGATGGCGAGGAATATCCACTGATCAAGCTGGAGATCTCCAATACATCTCATCCATTTTACACAGGTAAGATGAAGCTTGTGGACACTGCCGGCCGTGTCGATAAATTTATGAACAGGTACAAGAAGCATTACGACAAGAAGAAGTAATCCTGTTCAATTTCACAAAATTGAAAGTGCTTCCCGTTGGTGAAGCGCTTTTTTTTTGCCTATTTTTATAAAAAAAAGATGAACCTGATCTTATTCGACGATCGCAGCTGGGACAACCTGCTCCCACTCACCTTTACCAGGCCTGTTGGAGAATTGCGTGTTGGGATACTCAAGATCCGTGAGAAATGGGAGCAACGCCTGAAGATGAAAGCTTCATTCCTGACCCATGATTACCTGCAGACAAAATTTACGACAAGTATTGCCGAAACCAACCTGCTTGTGAATGGTGCGCTGCTGCCCGACGAAGACCTGATCCTGGCTGTTACTGCACTGAAAACCGGTCAGTCGCTCAAGCAAAAAGACCGGCTGCTGGCTGTGAATACTGCCTCCGGCAACTTCGATCTCAACAATATCGCACTGCTTGAAAATGCCATTGAATATACTTCTGAAATCGCACTTGTCGATGCCCCCTGGAAAATCTTCTCGCTGAACGGCCAGGAGATCTCAGCCGACTACCGGATGCTGACCAAAGATCGAAAATCCGCACCCCTGAGCGAATCCGTACAGGTGTTGTACAGGGAAAATGTATTCGTGGAAGAGGGCTTCAGCGGAGAATATTTTACGATCAATGCCACTGAAGGTCCGGTCTACCTCGGAAAAGGAAGTGAGATCATGGAAGGTAGCGTGATCCGGGGCCCATTTGCCCTTGGAGAGAACGCCACGGTCAAAATGGCAGCAAAGATCTACGGCCCCACGACGATCGGCCCCCATTGCAAAGCCGGCGGAGAGATCAACAACTCCGTGCTGCAGGCCTATTCCAACAAGGGGCACGATGGTTTTCTCGGGAACGCGGTAATCGGTGAATGGTGCAACCTGGGCGCTGATACGAACAATTCCAATTTGAAGAACAATTACTCGGAAGTAAAGATCTGGAACTACCCTGACAACCGCTTCAGCAAAACGGGTCTTCAGTTTTGTGGATTGATCATGGGTGATCACAGCAAGTGTGGCATCAACACCATGTTCAATACCGGTACCGTTGTCGGAGTAAGTGCAAATATTTTCGGGGCCGGATTTCCGCGCAATTTTATCCCTTCATTCACGTGGGGAGGCGCACAGGGAATGTCAGTATACAGGATCGAAAAAGCCTTCGAGACCATGGAACTGGTCATGGACCGCAGGGGTATCAAGTTAACTGATACAGACCGCGAAATGTTCCGCCACATATTTATGAACACAGAAAAATACCGGAAATTTATTACCTGAGCGGCATACATTTGCCCCGCAATGATGGGAATATTGAACAGGACCGATACGCTCAGAGGTCGGAAACGAACCTTTAATGATCTATTCTTTGCTTACCTGGGAGGATCATGGTCTTGTCACCTGAGCAATACCTCGTTGAAATCCTGCTCCAGTTTCTCATCGCTGATCCAGTCATAAAGCGTCAGTATCCTCAGGCTGTAGAAATAGTCCCAGTAGTTGCGCAATGCCTGTACGTAGCCCCTGCGTGCGACATCCTTCGCCTCGAGTGCATCGTTGAGCTCCAGGACATCAATTCTGCCAATGAGAAACCGCTGTTTGGTCACTTCATACCTTTTCTCCGCAATGGTGTCTGATTTTGAAGCGATCAGGAGCTGGTCATCCTGCAGGTTGAATTGCATGACCTGCAAAAACACCTGCTGCTCGAAATCACTCCTGGATTGGATCACATTGGTCTTCACCACCTCCTCTGCCGATTGCGCCATCCTGTATCGTCCCTTTCCCAGTCCCCAGTCGAGGATGGGAATCTCAAATCCGACCCGCAACCTTTGCTGGTCCTCAGGATCCACATATACATTCCCCAGGTCATCCGCGTTTTTACTGAGCCCATACAATGCGAACAGGTTGGCCTGCAATCCTTTCTGGGATCGCGCCTGGGCGACGTTTTGCTCTGCTTCAAGCAAGCGGCGTTGCATTGCCAATACTTCGGGATTATTGGCGTTGGCTTCCTGGAGGGCACGGCCAAGGTCGATCTTAACTTCGGGGATCTCGTTGGGCAGGATCAATTCGATGTCCACCATTTCGTTATACCCCAGGAAAGACCTGAGCCTGAACTTCTTCACTTCGAGATCGATGTTTGCGGCATTAAGTGCTGTTCCTGCATTCAGAAATCCCAGTTCCATATTCAGCAATTCGTTCTCAGCGATCGTTCCCAGCCGGTAGCGTCCTTCCGCGATATTGTACAAAGTATCGCTGTTGGCATAGTTCTTTTTAGCGAT
>CAYOSB010000434.1:0-2475 GCA_964406495.1 uncultured Bacteroidaceae bacterium
CATTCATGACAGACTTCTCACCGCTGGTTCCCGAGGCCTCCAGCGGACGGGTGGGTGTATTCAGCCAGATATCCACACCATGCAACAAATGTTTTGCCAGTTGTATATTGTAGTTCTGCAGGAAAATCACTTTCCCGATAAATTCGGGCATCTTGGAGATCTCAACGATCCTTTTGATCAGCGCCTGTCCAGGCTCATCCTTGGGATGAGCCTTTCCTGCAAATATGAACTGGATGGGCTGTTCGGGATTATTCACAATCCGTGCCAGCCGGTCCAGGTCCTTGAAGAGCAAGTGGGCACGTTTATAGGTTGCAAACCTCCTGGCAAATCCAATGGTCAGTGCGTTTTCATTTAATGAATCAGCGATCTCAATGGTCAGCCTGGGATCCTCCATGAAGCTCGCTGATGCATCAGAAAGACGTTTCCGGATATAGTCCACAAGGTCCTTGCGTTCTGCATTCCGGATCTCCCATATCTTTGCATCCTTAACGTGTCTGATCTTTCGCCAAAGGTCCCTGTCTTCCTGCCGTTCCAGGAAATCGTGGCCAAATTCCTTCAGGTAGAGCGCCCTCCATCGATCAGCAAGCCACGTGGAAAGGTGCACCCCGTTGGTGACATAGCCGATGTGCAATTCATCCGCCATGTATCCCTTCCACATCACCCGAAACATCTCCCTGCTTACCTGTCCGTGCAGTTTGCTTACCCCGTTTACTTCCTGCGACAGGTTCACGGCCAGAACGCTCATTGAAAAGTGCTCGTTGACATCATTATGGTTTTCCCTTCCCATATTCATCATCCGATTCCAGCTGATGGTAAGTCGCTCGGGATAATGACTCAGGTAGGTACGCATCATGTTCTCATCGAATTTGTCATGTCCGGCAGGTACCGGTGTATGTGTGGTAAACAGGCTGGTGGATCGCACCACCTCCCGTGCCTCAGGGAAAGTCATTTTATCCTCCTGGATATATTCACGCAGCCGCTCAAAACCGGTAAACGCAGCATGTCCTTCGTTCAGGTGATACAGATCGGTATGAATACCCAGTTCACGCAGGGCCCTTACACCTCCAATTCCCAACAACAGCTCCTGCTTGAAGCGGTTCTCATGATCACCGCCATACAATTTATGCGTCACTGCCCGGTCATTCGGCTTGTTCTCCTCAATATCAGCATCCAGCAGGTAGAGTGGCACCCTTCCCACCTGTGCTTTCCATATCCTTGCCGTCAGATTGCGTCCCGGCAGGACCACCTGGACCATCTTCCAGTTTCCCTGATCATCCTTCACCGGCACGACCGGGATCCGGCTGAAATCCTGGAAATCCTCATGTGCCACCTGCGCACCGCCTGAAGTAATGACCTGCCTGAAATATCCGTACCTGTATAGCAATCCCACGCCTGTCAGGTCATAATTATAATCACTGGCCTCTTTCAGGTAATCCCCGGCAAGCAAACCGAGACCACCGGAATAAATTTTCAGTGAATTATGAAGTCCATATTCCATACTAAAATAAGCCACAGAGGGTGCATCCTCCCGCCTGGGGGTATTCATGTATTCCTCGTAAGCAGCTTTCACACGCTGCATCTTTCCGAGGAATTCATCGTCCTTTTCCAGCATTTGAAGTCTTTCGTAAGGAGTCCGCTCCAGCATGACGATGGGATTTTCACCGGCTGCTTCCCAGAGTTCCGGTTCCACGGAACGCAACAGGTCGACCGCTTCCTTGTTCCATGACCACCAGATATTGCGGGAAAGTTCTTCAAGGAACAGCAGTTGATCAGGAATCTGCTGATGGACCACCATGCTTCTCCATACCGGTTCAACATCGGTAAGGAACCTGGCAGTGGGAGGAAGTTGCTCGACCCTTTCCCGTGTTTCATACTCCTCTTCTCCCTCAACAGACCGCTCCAATGCCATTGAATACGCCTTCCAGTAATGGGTGATCAGGTTGGGCCACAGGGCAGTGCGACTGATCGCAAATCCTTCGGATCGTGCCTGTTCAATCGTTTCTTTCTCCATTGCGTTAAAGTGGGATACCTTTTCAGCAATGGCCGCTACGACTTCGCCATCATTCTTATCGTCCCGCGGAATCACTGTAATGCCGAACTTTGCCTCGCTTGCTTTATGGGCAGCCCAGTTTCCAAACCCGGTCAGTGAGGTAGTAATCGTCGGAATACTGAACCCGAGACTCTCCATAGGTGTATATCCCCATGGCTCATAATAGGAAGGGAACACGGTAAGGTCAAAACCGATCAGGGTTGCATAATAGTCCAGGTTCAGGATCCCGTCATTTCCCTTGAGGTAAGAGGGTACAAAAACCACTTTTACCTGGTCTTCCGTGCGGTTGTGCAGACCGTTTTTTTGCAGTCGTTGCAGGATCTGATCAACCTCGGGAGAATGCAGGTAATGAGTAAGAAATTGATCACCTGAAACATTTTTACCCTCTTCATACAGGGCCTCAAGCAGTTCCTTTCTTGGTCCGA
>CAYOSB010000435.1:0-2443 GCA_964406495.1 uncultured Bacteroidaceae bacterium
GATACCGGTTTTTTTCATTTCAAGTTGTGATCTGCTGGAACCGGATGCCTCCAATATTTATACCCTGGAGGATGTGAAGTCTTATACAAATTTTGCTGAGGGCTTATTGCTGACAGCATACAGAGACCTTCCCCAGAACCATACCAATTTCACACTGGCGTATGGGAGTGACGATGCGGTAACCAATAACCAGTCAGCTGGGGTCAGAACCGCTAATGACGGTGGCTGGACATCGAACTTCAATCCATTCTCCGTCTGGAACGGCGCATACGATGCCATTGCTTATATCAACACATTCCTGGAGGAAACCTCAGAGGTGGACTGGTACTGGGAATTTGAAAACGTGAGCGAAATGTTTGCGAACAGACTCAGGGGAGAAGCATATGGCCTGCGTGCATGGTACTATTTCGGTTTATTGCAGGCCCACGCCGGGCTTGGGAAAAACGGAGAAATGCTCGGGGTACCCATTGTAGATCATGTGCTGGATCCTGCTGATCCGGATGACTATGAGATTCCGCGGTCTTCGTTCAATGAGCTGGTAGAATTTATCATTACGGATTGCGATAGCGCCATTGCCTTGTTGCCCAACAGGTACAGGGACGTTGGAGATAGCTATTACAGGCTCGCATATGGTTCTAATTTTACGAACAGGATCAATGGGCTCGCCGCACGACTGATCAAGACAAAAACATTATTATATGCAGCAAGTCCCGCCTATTCGGACGGTACATATACCTATCAGCAGGCAGCCGAATCCGCAGCAGAGATTATGGATCTGAACGGAGGACTTAGTGAAATCTCCTCTGATAACCAGGATCATTTGCGATTTTACAGCAATAATGCAGTGGCAGAGGGTAATAATCACCCGGAAGTATTCTGGTACTCATACCGAAGAAACCTTAACGGTTGGGAACAAAATAATTATCCTCCATCGTTGTATGGTAGCGGGACGACTAACCCGACGCAGGAGCTTGTGAATGCCTTTCCGCTTGAATCAGGGATTCCTGCAGACCCCGGAAAAATCAATGGTCCGGATCCTTATTCAAATCGCGATCCAAGACTTTCCAGGTATATCATATACAATGGGTCTGCAATCGAACGATCTGATACGACCATAATAATTAATACTGCTGCCGGTAGCCAGGATGCCATCGGAAGTTCGGACCCGAATCGCTCGTTGACCGGTTATTATCTGAAAAAATTCATGAACCTCAGTGTGAATGTGGATCCTGCGGTCGGGTCAAACGGTATTCATTATTATGTCTACGCACGATATACGGATGTATTGCTGATGTTTGCAGAGGCAGCAAATGAAGCTGTAGGCCCCGACGGAGACATCGGTGGATATACAGCGAAAAATGTTATTAATGCCATTCGCGAAAGGGCAGGGATTACTTCTACTTCGTATGTGGATATTGCTATTGCGCTCGGTCAGTTCCCGAACCTGATCAAAAACGAAAGGAGACTCGAAATGTGTTTTGAGAATCAACGGTTCTGGGACCTGAGACGCTGGAAGATGATCGATGTGATGCAACAGCCTGTGCATGGGGTGCAGGTATCGGCAGACGGGACCGGATACACCTATGTTGAGGTCGAGAAACGAAATTACAAGGACTATCAGATCTATGGCCCGATTCCTTATGGAGAAACCTTAAAATATGAGCTGGTTCAGAATGAGGGCTGGAATTAATAATGTATGTAATGTGTAAAGATATTATATCTCAGATAACCCAGATTTAAATCACAGGAAAGAAATGAAAAAGATAATAACCATAGTATTTACAGGAATTCTTCTATTCTCATGTACAAACAGAGATATTGAATTTGATGATTATGACTACACTACGGTCTACTTTCCTTATCAAATGCCCATTCGAACACTGATCCTTGGTGATGAATCGGTGGGTGATAATTCCATTGACCTGGAACGGGCATTTACCATTGGGGTCACCATGGGGGGCGTTTATGAGAACGAGATCGACAGGGTAGTTACCCTTGCCTATGCCCCGGAACTTGCCGAAAATGTAATCAACACCTCAACCGGGGATACGCTGAAGTTATTGCCTGAATCTTATTACGACGCAGCATTTCTTGATGCGGCATCAATAGATGTCACCATACCGGCCGGAGAGCTAAGCGGAAAGACACGCATAGAACTGAATGATGCCTTCTTCGAGGATCCGTTAAGCGCGCGTTTTAATTACCTGGTACCACTCAAAATTATTGATGCTGTGGAGGATTCTATACTGAGTGGTATAGTGACTTCCGGAGTAGCACCTGATACTGCAGATGTAAGAATCATCGAGGAGTGGAATACAGTGCCGAAGAATTATACAATGTTTGGGATCAGGTATATCAATCCGACCCATGGTTACTACCTGTACAGGGGACAAAGACTGAACCTGACGACCCAGGATACAATAGCCTATTCCGAACGGTTTCT
>CAYOSB010000436.1:0-2441 GCA_964406495.1 uncultured Bacteroidaceae bacterium
TCGACAGGTTCTCAACCATGCTTACCCTCGATTACCAGCTGTCAAAAAAACTCAGGTTTGATGCGGAGTTTTCCCTGACCGACAGTGAGAAGTCAGATGTGGAATATGACGGGAACTCAATGCTGGAAATCGCCTATAAAAAGGCTCCGAACATGGCCATTTATGAAATGCTGGGTCCGGATTCTGCAAGCAATGAATATTTTTCTGCCTACTACAATGAGACGGAAGACGGAAACGTGATTCAGAACTACCAGGGCGAGGGAGATGATTGGATCAATCCGGTTGCCCAGATCGACGATGCATTATCCGTTACGAATTCCAACCGGATCCGCACCAAGCTTGGAATGCAATACCGGATCACTCCTGAAAACCTTAAACTATTGGTGGACCTCTCCTACGATATAAACAACAGGGATGAACGTCGTTTTAATCCACAGTCAGCCACAGGCGTTACAGACCTTGAAAGAGAATTCAATTATACCTACCACAAGGACCAGGAGAGCTATGGAATCAACCAGACAACAAGACTGGTGTTCAATGAGAACATTGGTACGGATCATGATTTTATTGCCATCGCTGCCATGAGTATCCAGTCCTCCAACAGCATCAGCCAGGTGGGGGTCAGCGAACGTTCACCCTCCCTGGTGATCAGGAACCATACTTCAGACAGTCCGATCTCGGAACTGGATTCTGACCTGAACAGGTACCGGGAAGTAGGGTATATTTTCAATTTCAGGTACATGTTCAGGGAAAAATTCGTGATCAATCCCGGTTTCAGGTACGATGGAAGCTCGCGATATGGACTGGGCAATAAATGGGGATTCCGGCCACTGATCTCCCTGGCGTATTTCGTTTCTGAAGAAAACTTCCTGAAGGAACAGAAATGGCTCGATGACCTGAAAATCAGGGCCAGTTATGGACAGATCGGGAAAAACCCCGACAATATTCTCGAAACCTACAGCTTGTATTCCAGCAGCAGCAGCTTTCAGTACATGAACATTAACGGTGTTGCCCCAAAAAACATTCAACTCTATAACCTGAAATGGGAACTGGTTGAGAAATACAATGTGGGGATCGACCTGTATGCATTTGATAACAGGGTGACTGCAACAGCTGAGTATTATACCGACATCACCAGTGGTGTGCTGCAGCGGAATTATGAAATACCTTCATCTACCGGGTATGAAAACCTCAGGTGGTATAACGCAGGTATCATTGAAAACAGTGGATTTGAGTTTCAGGCCAGCACCAGGGTAATCGACAGGAACAATATCAATTTTGATATTGATTTCAACTTTACCATCAACAGGAACAGGATCATTGAAGTCCCGGATAACCTGGCTGAGGATGATGCAAACATGCTGGAAAACGGGAATTATACCAGCCTGATTACGATCGGTGGAGGTGTGCATGCCTACTACGGATACCTGTTTGACGGGGTTTTCCCAACAGATGAGGATGCCATCGCACGTGACAGTGAAGGGAATCCGCTGATCGGTGCCGATGGTCAGCCACTGTTCCTGCGGTTTGGTAATTCGGGCGGCTATATATTCAGGGGAGGAGATGCCCGGTACAGGGATATCAACCACGATGGACTGATCAACGAACTGGACATCGTTCAGTTGGGGAATCCCTATCCCGATTTTCATGGAGGGTTTGCATTCAGGCTATCCCTTTTCAAGAGTTTTTCAGTGCGTACCGCATTTCATTACAAGGTGGGTCATGACATCGTGAATGAAACCAAGATGAACCTGGAAAATATGTACTATAAAAACAACCAGGCCATTTCCGTGAACCGCAGATGGCGGGAACCGGGCGACATTACCAGCATCCCGAGGGCGCTTTACCGGGATGGATATAACTGGCTGGGCTCTTCGCGTTTCGTGGAAGATGCATCCTTCCTGAAACTCCGTTTCATGTCGGTTGCATACAACATTCCGAAAAAAGCGCTGTCCAATGTGTTCCTCAAAGATCTCAATGCATTTTTCACGATCTATAACCTGGCGACCTGGACCAACTATACCGGGCAGAATCCCGAAGTAAACGTTGCCAGCAAGGATGTCAATTATATTGGTGTGGATGATTCAAAAACACCCCCTCCAATGGACTTTGTTATCGGCCTGAATTTCAAATTTTAAGCACTTTTTGTCATGATAAGAAAATTGTTATTCATATTCACTGTAACACTGCTTTTTGCACCTGCATGTACAGATTTTCTCATGCTTGAACCTCAGGATGAACTGATCAGGGAAGAATACTGGAAAAGTGAGGGAGATGTTGTAGCTGTGCTGGGAACTGCCTATGCAAAAATGTCCGATTTCCTCCGGGAATTGTATTACTGGAGTGAATTGCGGGGAGGATTGCTGAGTCCTTATGAAAACAGGACTTCCGTGTCACAGCTCGACTTTCTCAATTATAATATTAACCAGAACAACGACCTG
>CAYOSB010000437.1:0-2430 GCA_964406495.1 uncultured Bacteroidaceae bacterium
ATACACACTTGCCTTTTTCTGGGGAATCAGCTATGGGGATCAGCCGTATGGATGCTTTGGTCAGCTCCTTAATCTTTTCTTCTGTTTCGCGTGTCCCATCCCAATGGGCAGAAATAAACCCACCCTTGCTATTGATGATATCCATAAATTCATCCCAGGTATCGACCTCGCGGGTGTTTTCAGTCCGGAACCGGAGCGCCTTACTGTAAATGTTCGCCTGGATCTCTCCGAGCAGTTGTTCAATATGTTCCGCGATGCCAGCCTGTGGCAATACATGCTTTTCCAGGGTATCCCTCCTGGCCAGTTCCACAGAGCCGTTCTCTACATCCCTGGGTCCGATGGCCAGTCTGACCGGTACACCTTTCAGCTCGTATTCTGCAAATTTCCAGCCGGGTTTATGGGTGTCGCGGTTATCGTATTTGACTGATATACCCTTTTCCTCAAGTGATTTTTTAATTTTTTCCGCAGTTTCACTGATCCCGCTCAATTGTTCAGGACCTTTGTAAATAGGAACGATCACCACCTGTACCGGTGCAAGCTTTGGGGGGAGAACCAGTCCGTTGTCGTCCGAATGAGCCATCACCAGTGCGCCCATGAGCCGTGTTGAAACGCCCCATGAAGTGGCCCAGACATATTCCAGTTTTCCTTCCTTACTGGTGAACTGTACATCAAATGCTTTCGCGAAATTCTGACCCAGGAAATGTGAAGTACCCGCCTGCAATGCTTTTCCATCTTGCATCAATGCTTCGATACAATAGGTCTCGAGGGCGCCGGCAAATCTTTCAGATTCGCTTTTAACGCCAATATGCACAGGCATGGCCATATATGATTCCGCAAAATCAGCATAAGTATTGACCATCAGTTCGGTCTCCTCTAATGCTTCCTGTTTTGTTGCATGGGCAGTGTGCCCTTCCTGCCACAGGAATTCTGCAGTACGCAGGAACAGCCGTGTGCGCATCTCCCATCTGACCACGTTCGCCCATTGGTTGACAAGAATGGGAAGGTCACGGTACGACTGGATCCAGTTTTTATAGGTATTCCAAATAATCGTTTCCGAGGTGGGACGTATAATGAGCTCCTCTTCCAGGGCCGCTTCAGGATCAACCATCACGCCGCCGTTTACCTCGTCATTTTTCAGACGGTAGTGCGTGACAACGGCACATTCCTTGGCAAAGCCCTCTACATGATCGGCCTCTTTACTAAAGAAGGATTTTGGTATGAAAAGCGGGAAATAGGCATTTTCATGCCCGGAAGCCTTGAACATGCGGTCCAGTTGGTCACGCATCTTTTCCCAGATGGCATACCCATAGGGCTTGATCACCATGCATCCGCGTACGGCTGAATTTTCTGCCAGGTCTGCTTTGATCACCAGGTCGTTATACCATTGAGCGTAATTCTCAGACTTGCTTGTCAATACCTTTGCCATGAATGAATTGTATTAATTTGAAACAGGATACAAAGAAAATAAAAATTGCTGAGAAGCAGCATGGAATTTTACAGAAGAAAAGCAATAATCAGAACCTCAGCCCCATTACAAGTACATCATCGATCTGGTCCAGGTGCCCCTTCCATTCATCGAAAACCATTTGCAGGATCCTGCGCTGTTCTTCCATGGGACGTTCATGTACTTCAATCAACAGCTCCTTGAATGGTTTATATTTGAATTTCTTGCCATTGGGGCCGCCAAACTGGTCCGGAAATCCATCGGTGAACAGGTAGATCCTGTCGCCCTTTTCGAGCTGGATGGTATGCCGCGTAAAGTCCGTCATATTATCGTAGTAAGCTACCGGCATATTGTTCCCTTTGTACTCGATCATTTCTTTATCCCTGATGATATACATCGGGTTGTTGGCTCCTGAAAACTCGAGTTCGCGGGTGGTCCTGTCGTAGATCAGCATTACCATATCCATCCCATCCTTCTGTTCACCGGGTTTGCCTTCCTGTTTGAGCGTCCTGGCGATACTTACCCTCAGTTCGTTGAGTATCAGGTCAGACTGACTGAATTCCTTTTCATTCACGATCTCATGCAACATGGTGATCCCGAGCATGCTCATCAAAGATCCCGGCACACCATGACCGGTACAGTCTGAAGCGGTGATGAACACTTTATTCTCTCTCTGTGAGATCCAGTAGAAATCCCCGCTCACAATATCCCTGGGCTTAAGGAGAATAAAGTGCTCGGCGAACAGGTTTTCAAAAACATCCACAGGGGGAAGGACCGTGCTCTGGATCCTTTTTGCATAATCGAAACTGTATTTGATCTCTTTGTTTTGTTTCTCTATTTGCTCCTTCTGCAAACTGATCTCTTTGGTTCGTTCACGCACCTTGTCTTCCAGTTCCCTGTTGACCTTGTCTTTCAGGGCAGTGTTTTCACGAAGCTGCATGATGATCCGCTGCTGTGCAATCTCGCGGTCACGCTTTAACAAGCTG
>CAYOSB010000438.1:0-2429 GCA_964406495.1 uncultured Bacteroidaceae bacterium
GCGCCCCGAAAACCTGCATTGTCGGGACCGATGAGTTCGATATCTTCATGGAGCGGAACGGACTGCTGGATGTCATTCGCGAGGAGCATTCCTACCAGGCTATCCGGAAGATGTTCGGCGAAGCGGATCTTTCCTATCACCTGGAAAAAAAGCTAAAGGAGTTGCTGAAACACATGCAAAGTCCCCTGGCCATACGCTCTTCGAGCCTGCTGGAAGATTCCGGCATGCAACCCTTCAGCGGGATTTTCGATACCTACCTGGTTCCGAACAATGATACGCCGTTCAAGAAAAGATATGAACAGCTGGCCCGATGTATCAAGATGGTCTATGCATCCATTTATTCCAGTGAGTCGAGGAGTTATTTCGAGGCGATCGATATGAAACTCGAAGAGGAAAAGATGGGTGTGGTGATCCAGGAGGTGGTAGGGAACGTGCACGGTGATTATTTCTATCCCCATGTGAGCGGCACTGCGCAATCACATAATTACTACCCGGTTGCCCATATGGAACCGGAAGACGGGTATGCACTGGCAGCGCTCGGACTGGGACATTATGTTGTGAACGGTGAACGCTCCTACCGTTTTTCCCCGGTATATCCGAAACTGCAGGTCAGCTCGGCACAGAAACAGTTCAAGGATTCCCAGGTGGAATTCCTTGCTCTCGATATGACCAGGGGTAATGTGGATTTCATTAACAAGGGCAGCGATGCCAACCTGGTGCGCCTGCCGATTTCGCATGCTGAAAAGGACGGGGTACTTACCCACCTGGCCTCTGTTTATGATGCTGATAATGACAGGACCGAGCCGGGACTGACCACCCCCGGACCGCGCATCATTAACTTTGCAGATATCCTGAAATATGATTACACACCACTGGCCAAAACTATCAGGGTGATCCTGGAGGTGGGGAAAGAGGCGCTGGGTTCCCCGGTGGAGATCGAATATGCGCTGGACCTGGCGAAGTCAGAGAATGGAAAACCCTCCTTTCACCTGCTTCAAATCAAGCCTATGCTGGGTTCGGGAATGGGATTCACATTCGAGATGGATAAACTGGAAAAAGAACGTATGCTGATCTTTGCGGAGCAGAGCATGGGGAATGGTACCATGGATGATATCCACGAGATGATCTATGTGAAACGTGAAGCTTTCGATAAGACGAAGACGCGCGACATAGCAACTGAACTGGAAATGATGAACAGGAAGATGTCATCTGCGAAGAAGCATTACATCCTGATCGGACCCGGACGATGGGGAACTGCAGATCCTTTCATCGGTATCCCGGTGAACTGGTCACAGATCTCCATGGCGAAAGTCATCATTGAAACCAGCATGGAGGATTTCCCCCTGGACGCATCGCTGGGCTCACATTTCTTCCACAATGTCACATCCATGAATGTTGGATATTTTAGCATACAACACGATTCATCCACCTCATTTATCAGGTGGGATATGCTCGAAAAGGAAAAGGTGGTGGAGGAGACGAAATACCTCAGGCATATTGTTTTTGATAAAAACATTTGTGTAATGATGGATGGTAAAAAACGCATTTCAGCCGTGATGAACGAAAAGTGCATCCCGGCATCTTAAATAAAATGGGTATGGATTTAAAGACCAGGGACCTGGGCGCACCAACGATCGATTTCAGCCATACGGCGTTTAACCTGCTGATGCAGAAAAGGATACGCAAGATACTGATCATCAGCAGTAACTATGACTTTTTCATGCTCGAGGAGGATGGCAGGATCGATGAACAGATCTTTAATGAATATGTGTCCCTGAACCTGAGGTATCCTCCTACATTTATCCAGGCCAACACCTCAAAAGAGGCCTTTGAGATCCTGGAGAAGCAGGAAATCAATTTGGTGATCGAGATGCTCAATATTGCCGACATCGACCCCTTCAATCTTGCCAAACGTATCAAGGCGAACTACGCCAACATCCCGATCGTGGTACTCACCCATTTTAACCGTGAAGTGAGCCTGCGACTGGAGAAAGAGGACCTTTCGGCGATCGATTATGTGTTCAGCTGGCTGGGCAATGCCGACCTGTTGCTTGCCATTATTAAGCTGATCGAGGACGGGATGAATGCCGAGCATGACATTGAGCAGGTCGGTGTGCAGACGATCATGCTGGTGGAAGATTCGATCCGTTACACTTCCAGCTACCTGCCCGAGCTGTATCGAATCGTGCTGCAGCAATCCAGGGAGTTTATGAAAGAGGCACTGAATGAACACCAGAAGATGCTGCGCATGCGGGGCCGTCCCAAGATACTGCTTGCCAAGACCTACGATGAGGCGATGGCACTCTATGAAAAGTACCACTACAATATGCTGGGTATCATCAGCGATGTGAGTTTCAAAAAGAATAATAAGCGCGATACCAAGCAGAAGCTGGGACTTAAGCTCGTGAAGGAATTCCGTCGCAACGATC
>CAYOSB010000439.1:0-2418 GCA_964406495.1 uncultured Bacteroidaceae bacterium
TTCATTAATCGCTATTAGTAGTCAAGTGCGTCGGGAAAAAAGCATGTGTGTGGAAGCGAAGGGACGGTTGAAGGGAAGGGCAGCCACACTCTTGCTTTTGTGGGCTGGCTTTTCCTTACTTTTTTTCATAGTGCAGCAAAAAATCATTGTTCTGTGTTTTTTTCGGCTTGCATACAACTAGGTATTAGGTTGATTAAAGTTACTGATAATATTTTAAATGGTGGTGTTATGCATATAAATTTGAATTTTTTCTGGATACCTGATTTTTAGTATGATGAAGGTGGTTCGATTCGTTTTTAAACGAAACATGTGATGCTAGGTCAAATATTTACGGATTAAATATTATTTGGTAGCGCCTTGCCCAAATTCCGCTGCCTTCCTGGTGATATATTTTCCAATTTAATGCTGCTGCCTTTGAAAAACACCGTGAATACACGGCTTGCTATAGGTCCATGCTGTCAAGAGGATTGGGTAGATTGCTCAGATCCTTGTTGGTAAGATGCGTATATATTAACGTAGTCCTGATGTCTGAATGCCCCAGGATCTTTTGAATATGCATAGGACTCACGCCTGCAGTGAGCATGTGGGTCGCAAAGCTGTGCCGCAGCATATGTGGAGTGATGTTTCGGTCAATAGCAGCACGCTTTGCTGCTTGCTTGATGATATTCGCTACACTGCTGCCGGAATATTGGCGCCCTTCCGGACCTTCGAAAAGATAATGACCGGGCTCATAGGTTTTTAGATATTGCTGTAACTGAGAGATGAGCTTGTCACTTAAATATACATAGCGCTCCTTGTCCCCTTTGCCAATGATGCGCAACTGCCTGCGATCCAGCATTAAGTCATTGAGGGTGAGATTTAATATTTCCTCCCGGCGCAAGGCTGTTGAATATAAAGTGATAATTAGGGTGCGATGTTTCATATTGCTGCACCGCTCGATCATCCGCTGTACTTCTTCCTTGCTCAGAACTTTTGGCAAATGCTTCGATTTACCCGGCCTGGGAATATGGATCTGACGAATATCAATGGAAAAATGATACTTGTAAAAGGTCTTAATGGCACTGATGTGGATATTTAATGTCGAAAATGTATATTTTTTCTCCTTGATCAGATCATGAAAATAGTTGCGCATCTCCTCATTGGTTATTTCCTGAAGATCTCGTTCGCTAAAATGCTCGAGGAACTTACGCAAAGCATAAAGGTATGAATCAATGGTGCGCTCGCTACGCTTTCTTAAAAACAAATCGCGGTGGAACTGAGCAAGCATTTGCTCTTTGTGAAATGTTCTTCCCGAAACCCCAACGTTCTGAATATCTTCAGATTGCCCTGTAATACGATGCTCAATGACGTCGAAATCAAATTCAGATAGTAGACGCATTACCTTGTCATAATGCTTTCCTATGGCAAATACCCAACACCGATTGGTGCGATCATATAATCCGTCTTCAAGAGTGATAAGCGAATGGTATAATTCTCTACTGTAATCGTGTCGAAGTATCAACCGGTCAGATGCATTTTCCAGCGAAATCCAGGCAGTAGCACTTTTATTACCTATATCAATATCCGGGACACTGGCCCTGGGCCGTGGGTCTGCCAGGAATTCAAAAATGCCGTCAAAAATATTGTTAAGGTAATTCACCGTGTTTACATGAAACGTAATGTGCCATAGCTTCATATCAGGATTATACCTGAAACCTCTTAATGACCTTAGCTTTTCGATATCACCTTTATTCAGATTTGAAAATCCCAGTTGCCAGACTTCCCCAATTCTGAATAATCGGGTCCGGATCGTTTTCATAGCCTTGATGTTGACTCAAATTGACATTTTTAATCTATGTGATTTCTCATTTCAATAATTTTTGTTACCCTGTAATGCACTTTAAGAAAAATTGAAAGACTGGATATTATGACCTTATTCAGATCAAAGAATAAGTGAAGGACCTGTTTTCCCGCAGGAACCAGGGGCCAGCCCTTACAAATGGTTAATATGATTTGAATCCCGTTTCTCGTTTGAGATATGAAAATTGTAAGCCTTCATTCGCTATATTTGTTGAACCACAAACAATAATATCTATGAAATATTTAAGCTTCCTCATGTTTTTCTTGGCAGGTTCAGTCTTGGCACAGGACCCGGGCGAAACAATCCCGTCCTCTATCGTAAAAGGTCTCGAATTTCGTAATATCGGACCGGCGTTCTCTTCAGGAAGAATCGCCGATATCGCCATTCATCCCGAAAATGAAAATATATGGTACGTGGCAGTCGGCTCTGGAAATGTGTGGAAGACCAAGAATGCCGGGGTTACCTGGGAAACGATCTTCGACGATCAGGGTTCCTACTCCATCGGATGCGTAACCATCGATCCCAATGACCCCAGTATCATCTGGGTGGGTACCGGCGAAAATGTGGGCGGACGACAT
>CAYOSB010000440.1:0-2412 GCA_964406495.1 uncultured Bacteroidaceae bacterium
TCTTCCGCAGATCTGTATCGCCTGGCGACTTCCACACGTGACAAGGGGGCCGATTCAGACAATCCACCTGCCATCATGATCAGGTCCTCCAGGGAAGTGCTCTCCATGAAAGGATAGACTCCGGGTTCGTTTACCTCCCCTGAGATCTCAACATAATACGATTCACGCAGATCAAAAATAGATGAAACAGACACAATGTCATTTTTGTACAGCCGTATATCCGACTGACCTGCTTCATTCAGAACAGCCAGGTTCACCGGGATCACTTCAACCGAAAAATCATCCCTGGTCCTGTAAATCAATGCCCGCTGTAAAAAAGCATCCTCCCGCAATCCCTCAGCCCTTTCAATCAACGCTGATAAAGTCAACCCTTTAGTAAGTGCATACTCCCCGGGACGAAATACAGCACCATTCAGGATAACCCTGTTTTCAAACCTGTCCAACACAGGGGCAACCGGAATGGAATCTCCATCGCGCATTACAAAATCACTGAACATCTCCTTGCTTAGATTTACAATACGCTGCTCAGTATCTGTTTTCCTGTATACAGTCAGCATTTTCTGATATGCCTCGTCCGTAAACCCACCGGAATAATTGAGCAAGTCTGCAAATGTCTCACTACCGGTTAACTCATATCTCCCGGGACGTTTCATTTTACCCGTAAGATCCACCCGGGTATCATATGGATTCACCTTGATCACATCCTGATCCTGCAGCCTGATATTGTTCTCCTGTTTGCCATAGACAAGAAAATCATAGATATCCAGGTCCGCTACTTTCTGATTGTCTCGGAACAACTCAATTTTTCGAAAGGATCCGCTTTCCGAGGGTCCCCCCGCTGCATATAATGCATTAAAAGTCGTTGCAAAAGCACTCAGCGTAAAAGTACCCGGAAGTTGTACTTCTCCCAGGATATGCACATTTATGGTCCTTGTGCTTCCCAGGGTTACCTGCGCATAAGTATTCCTGTTCGGACCCTTCAATCCCGAATAAATAGATACCAACCTGTCTATGATCCTGTTGGAAGCCTGCTCAACAGTGAGGCCGGATACCTGGATCGGGCCCAGGTTCTCAATAAATACCTTCCCGTCCGGAGAGACCGGAAGCTGGTAATTCTGCTGTGAGGCACCCCAGATATCAACAATGAGCTCATCTCCCGGACCCACCTGGTAATCAGGAGGTGTCGGTATATTCATGCTGGGTTCAAATGTCAGTTGCTCGTTCCTGAACAGGTCATATCCAAAGATCCTGCTATCTGGTACCAATTCCTCCTCTGAATCAGATTTTAACAATGACCCAAATACATCCTTCCTCTGGACAGTGCGCATTTCCTCTCTGGACCGGTCCACCACATCCAGGCTGGATATTTCTGTTTCGAGTGAAACCAATCGCTCTTCAAGCTTTCTTAATTCTGTAACAGGAAGACCCCGGGCAAGTAAAGCTGACTTCATTTGAGATTCAGTCATGCCACTCTGTTCTGCGCGCTGCATAACTTCTCTTAATTGGCTGTCTGTTATCTCTTCGACATTAATTTGTGACAGGTCGCTGAACTCATTTTCAAGATCCTGGGCATGCAGCAAGGACAAAGAAAGCATGAGTACAACACAAAAGAATCTGGGCTTCTTCACTTCAACTAAGGATTTAATTTGCACGAAATTACTAAATATATTTTGCATACGAGGCTATAATGAAGAAAGTGGATATCTTATTGTTCAGCATCATAAAAAAAAAGCAATTCGGAATAGGTTTTATTAGCATTTATTGCTGAAAATATATTAAGCATATAAGACGTTGTTTAGGAAAATAAATACTAATTTCAATGCATATTTGGAATTCAGCTTTGATTATTACCAATGGTTCAACAACACATTCCCAACGGGAACAGGATTTGTTTGATGAACTCTAATGAAGTATGGGGAGGCGGGGAGAAATGGCACTTCGATATGGCATCATACCTGCATGATCTCGGTTACTTTGTTATGGTCGTCACAAACAGGAACAGCGAATTGTACCTGAAACTGAAAGGAAAACAAGGAATTCTTCTGAAAACAGTAAGGGTTTCAAATTTCAGTTTTATCAATCCGTATAAACTTGTATTCCTTCGAAATCTTTACAGAAAACACCATATCACAACCGTAATACTGGGCTTATCAAATGATGTAAAACTTGGAGGTTTGGCAGCGAAACTGGCAGGAGTGCAATCGATTATTTATCGCAGAGGGACAGCTTTACCGGTGAGGAATACGCTTTTAAACAAATATCTTTTCAGGAGCGTCCTGACAAAAATCATTTCGAATTCTGAAGATGTTATGAATAACATATTTAAGAATAATAGAAATCTTATTGATCGAAGTAAGGTCAGCATCATTTATAACGGCGTTAATCTTCAGAAATGGGCCCCTGAAACGCACC
>CAYOSB010000441.1:0-2407 GCA_964406495.1 uncultured Bacteroidaceae bacterium
TATACTCATAAACAGTATATTAACCAAACAATCCTGCTGCTTTTTTCTTCTATATCTTATTAGTTTTCAACATTTATGAGAACTGCGAAACTTTAGTTAAACTTAATTACGAAGACAACCTTCAAATAGAAAGTGGCGGAATACTTCAAACGACCTCAGGAGGAATATTCATTAATAGTGTACTCTAAAGCCCCAAACCTATGAAAACTTTGATTATTGTCTGTTTATGCTCTTTAAATTGTTATTCACAGTCATTGAATTATGAGGTTTATCAATTTACTTTTGAAGATACGACTCACCATGGAAGGCTTATGATTGATACGATCTCTAATCCGGATAATACATGGCAGATAGGTCCTCCACAAAAAAACACTATGAAAGAAGCACATTTGTCAACGAATGCAATTATCACAGATACAATAAATCCTTACCCGATCAATGATTCTTCAGTCTTTACAGTAATTCATAAAGTTAACCTTGCATTAGCTCATGAGGATAAAATGAGGTTGAGTGGATTTTACAAGGTTGATTCTGATTCGTTAAAAGATTTTGGTTTGATTGAGTACTCCCCTGATAATGGAATTACTTGGTTGGATTTGGTCAATGATAAACCATTTGAATGGTCATCAAACAAGCCAGTGCTAACGGGATTAAGTGACTGGACCTATTTTAATGTTGGCTTTAATGATTCCGGATACGATTTGAGAATTGGCGATACAGTTCGATTTAGATTTACCTTTTTAAGCGACAGTATCCAGACTAACAGAGATGGACTGATGTATGATGACCTGTTTTTTGAAGATTTCTATGAGGGTATATATTCCAGGTTCCATAGTGAATTTAATTCATTTGTATTTCCGAACCCTGCAGATAAGTGGGTAACTATTGAGTTTGATAACACAGATTTATCTTCCTTTCATCTTGAAGTTTTTGATGTTTCTGGAAGGCTTATAATAATAGAATCAGGAGGAAAGCAAGGTTATATCAAAGTCGATATTTCTACATTTCCAAAAGGTTCCTACATGTACAGGCTTGTTGATCTATCTTCAAACAGGGCTAGTTGTGGAAAATTCATTGTCAAATGATTTTTCCTTTGCATGCAGAAAAAAATCATCTGACAACTATTTTCAAGTTTTGTCCAACTAATTGGGGGTCAATACAGCTCTTCAACAACAGGTTTAGCACAAACGTATCCCTGATATTACCAATTTCAGGGTTTTCTTTAAGTGCAAAGGAGAGATTCGTATTCTCCAGGTATATTTTTTCAGGTTTTTACATTGCTGGCACCCCTTTCCCTGCAGAATAATTCAGGGTTGAGTAATTTTGTATTTTTCAATTCCTGCATATAAGGCCTGGAGGAATAATAAACCAGCCGTGAACGCAGTGAACGGCAGGGTTTGCAGGTGGTGAAGCCTCCCCCCTCCAGGGATCATGACTGAAAGGAATAATCCCTCAGGGATCACGTCAGTAATCCCTCCTGGCAACCACCAGGGAGCTAAAGTATTCAAATTCTATACGACACAGTGAATGTAATTGTTGGTAATACAGGAATAAATTCAGGCCATGGCGATAGCATCCAGTCAGCATTTGCCCTTGTATGCTCAAGGCTTGACCAGGATAAAACAGACAGGGTCTGGTTCAGTCTGAAATCGAACAGAAAGCGATTCATTACCTTCATATATCCCAAACTGAGATATGGACTAATATTGTGAAAGTGAATATGGGTAAATTGATTATAGAAGTCCCAATACTTGATAAAGGCGCCAAAATACCATCCTTTCTGTCCGTTGGAAACCTTTTTCCTCTGAACAAAATAATTGCTACCCAGATGAAACTGCCCGACAAAGGCCACCTGGTGAACATTTGAAAGAGAAAGCCTGCCTTCAATACTCTGGTTCACACGAAAGAAGTAAGTCCCCACAAGATTTGTCCCATACTCGTTTCCTGCAAGAATGGGCAAAAAACGCTTTGATTCCGGCTTTATATTAAAGCCTAACGGGATGGCCACAGGATTGGTCCCAATATACCAATCACCACGAATCGTTCTGTTTTGCTGCGCAAAAATCTCAGCCGGGTATCCGCAGATCCGGCTGACAATTAAGAGACATAAGACTAGTCTGCGACAAATCATTATTTGAAACAACCGATTGATTTCGGTTCCTTTCCACTGCTTTGTATTACGATGCTTCATGACTAATTCACTCCGATGTTATAAAAATAGAAACCCTCTTTTCCGCTGTCACCGGTACGTATGCAGCCTGACGGATCGGCAATAAATGTGATACCACTATACTGCCGTCCCAGCTCTTCACCATACCGATTTGCAAAGACCTCCCAGGCGTTGAACTGTCGGCTTCCGGCATCAATCCTAAACATAGGCACTTCAGAGGCCATGGGATGCAGCATT
>CAYOSB010000442.1:0-2381 GCA_964406495.1 uncultured Bacteroidaceae bacterium
GATGCACCGACCGCCAGCAACCCCTTCCTGAACTGATCGATGAGCAACTCAGCTTTGCAGTTGAACAATATAAAGGGATGCATGCTATTGTACCGGCAGACCGGCTACCAAGATCTACCCATATGGAAACAGGAGAACTTGTTACATCAGACTCACGCTGGTGGTGCAGCGGTTTCTTCCCGGGCGCACTCTGGTACCTGTATGAATATACCGGCGATGAAGTGCTGAAGGAGATGGCCATGGCACGGACCGCCCTGGTCGAAAAGGAACAGTATAATACCGGTACCCATGACCTTGGATTTATGCTCAATAATGCGTTCGGGAATGGGTTACGTATTGCCGGTATCGAAGCGTATAAGCCGGTGATGATCAATGGGGCCTACAGTCTGCTGACCCGCTACAACGAAACCGTGGGCTGCATTAAGTCATGGGACCATGGCAACTGGACTTTTCCGGTGATCATCGACAACATGATGAACCTGGAATACCTCATGTGGGCCTTCAGGGAAACAGGAGATACGACTTTCTATGATGTATGTGTTTCACACAGTGATAAAACACTGGAAAACCATTTTCGCGATGATTATAGCTCGTACCACCTGGTAGACTATGATACCATTACCGGCGAGGTGCTGGGGCGCAAGACGGTGCAGGGATATGCCGATGAGTCGGCGTGGGCGCGCGGGCAAGCCTGGGGATTCTACGGGTATGTGACCATGTTCCGCGAATCCGGGGATAATAAGTACCTCAACCAGGCGGTCCATATTGCTGATTTTTTGCTTGGCCACCCCAATATGCCCAAAGACGGAGTGCCATACTGGGATTTCAATGCTCCGGATATTCCTGATGCTCCGCGGGATGCCTCGGCAGGAGCCATACTGGCATCCGGACTCATTGAACTCAGCGGATATGTTGCGGAGGAAGAGGCTGAAACCTACCTGGCATTTGCTGAAAAGGTCGTGCGTTCGCTGGCATCACCCGAATACAGAGCCGAACCAGGAACAAACAATTATTTTATCCTGGAACACAGCGTAGGCCACCTGCCGAAGAATTCCGAGGTGGATGTGCCGCTGACTTATGCTGACTACTATTTCATTGAAGCATTGTTAAGGCTGAATGCACTGAGTTAATGGCCGGACTTATCATTGCATCCCTGCCTTTGCACGCTCGAGAGTTTTGCCTTGTAGGCTTGAGAGTATTGCTTTTGCTCACTTGAAAGTATTACCTTATCCCTTTAGAGTATTGCCTTTGCACGTTTAAAAGTATTGCTTTTGCTCCTTAGTAGGCATTGATTTTTCTGAGTGTTCAGGAACAATCCGTCAGATTCATGCGCATATCCGGAAATTTGTGCGCTTCAGAGGGCTGGAACTGAGAAAAATGCATAATAATATATCTGCAGACGGTGGTTCAGGGGTCAGACACCCGCTTTCATCAGGGCTTTCAGCTCATCAAGGTGGTCCGAATATACTTCACGCGGCGTGCATTCATGTGCCACGCATACAGATGCCGCCATACCTACGACTTCTCCCATGAGTCCGCCGGTACGCATCACGCGCGGCGATCCGAGCCCGATATGCGTGACACTGATGTTCCTTCCGGCCATGAAAAGGTTGTCTATGTTCCGGGAATATAAACAGCGGTAAGGCATATGATACGGGGCATGCTTCGGGTGGGTATACCAGCTGATAAACTCCTCACCAGGATAATACTTACTGTTCAGGCTGTCTGCAAAATGGATGTCAATACCCCAGGTCAGCGTTACCGCCGCATCGTCGTATTCCGTCTGGTTCAGAATATCCAACTCGCTCAGGATCACATCACCCATTAACCTGCGGGATTCCCTCTTCCCGGATATATAGGCAACCCAGTCCAATGCATAATTCGCGTACTTTTCCGAAAGATTGTTTTTCAGGTAAGACCAGTTTCCGAATACAGCACGAAGGTTATGGTCCCGGATGAACTCCGCCTCTTCGATAATATCCCTGTCAAATCCGCTTTCCCAGCGCCAGGTACCACTGGTTGCATCAATAAAATAATCATCAGTAAATTGCAATGCCCAGGGCAATTCAGGAAATGTGGAATTATGCGCCCGTTGCGTTGATCTCCAAAGATTGGAACTTCCCATAGTCATGCTGTCTGCCTCAATCGGAGCACTTGGCTCGCCTGTCTGCTCCCTGCTTTCACGTCCATAACGAAAATCCGCTCCCGCAAGCGCACCTAACGATCCGTCACCAGTGCAGTCTGCGAAATATTTTCCCTGGAACTGGTGTTGTTCACCTGTCCTTGTATTGATGGCATACACGCGCTCGATCTTGCCGTCATTGACTTCCAGCCAGTTCATGTGCGTGTTCAGGAAAAGGTCAAGGTTCGGAGTGCTTTTA
>CAYOSB010000443.1:0-2353 GCA_964406495.1 uncultured Bacteroidaceae bacterium
GGCGATCGAGGCCACGGCGACGTCTTCGGCAGGAATCCGAATTCCTGGCCGTATCGGAACCTGAGATCGGCAAACGCATTCCCAAATCCTCCTGCCGGTATGCTTATACCCAGGTTAAGCTGACTGTAGATACTCTGAAGGTAAGGCTGATCCTCCTCATTGTTATATCCTGTGTAAACGACACTTTTCAAACCGCCCTGAAGGTCATATGCATCGCTTTCCTGGTTCCCGGTAGTTTCCAGGGCCGATTCGAACAGACCCTGGGCTGATATATACAATGGTGTGAGCATGCACAGCAATATGTTTAAGATTATAAATCGCATAAGTTGATTCTTTTTATGTGAAATTAGTTGGAATGCATATTTTAATCGCCCGAACCGCTCAGAATGGACAGGTCCCGGGAAATTTACTGGTTCATGCTTAGCGGTCCGGACTGCTCCACCGGGAAGGTTACTGGTAAAGATTAAGTAATAATGATCGCAGTATAGCTGCACGTGATCTGTTGATTTTGTGTAAGTTTACGACCTGAAATCGGAATGTTTTTATTATTCCGGTAAGCCTGACTGACGATTTAAAAATGCATTTCAATGAAACCTTCATCACTGAGCATATTATTTTCAGAGGAAGCAAACATAAAAGGGCATGAACCGAAATCACCATGGCGATGAGCTCAGCGAAGCTAATATATAGCTTGGATTGTAAGGCCGCTCGATGAAGGTTCGCACGCTGTCGCCGTAGCTTTAGCGTAGGAGCCCGAGCACCTTTATAATATAAGTATTCTGCGAGGCAACTGGTCACCTTGCCTATAAACGAAGTTTGTAATTAATTGTAAATAAATACTATAACCAAAATTTATACTTGTGAAAGAAGCGTCCAATCAGATGAAGGAAATCCTGGGGAGACAAAAGCAATACTTCCTGGGGGACCATACATATGAAATTCATCGAAGGAAAGTACATCTCAGGCAGCTAAAGCAGTTGCTGCAGGAAAATGAATCCAGGATTGCCGAGGCCATGTGCCTGGACTTCGGGAAATCCTATTTTGAAGTGATTTCGAACGAACTGGGACTGGTGTATAGTGAGATATCCATGATATTGAAACGGCTATCCCGGTGGTCGAGGCCGGATCGTCCCCCGACGAGTCTCCTGAATCTGCCCGGAAAAAGCTGCGTATATCCGATCCCGTACGGGAATGTCCTGGTGATCTCACCCTGGAATTACCCGGTACAACTGGCGCTGACACCCGTGGCGTCGGCAATTGCAGCAGGGAATACTGTAATATTGAAGCCCAGCGAGATCACTGCACACACCTCGGGATTGCTGGCGGAGCTGATCAACACTGCTTTTCCGCAGGAATTGCTGTATGTCAGGCAGGGTGGCATCCCGGAAACCACTGAATTACTGGAGCTACATTTCGATAAGATCTTTTTTACCGGCAGTACGAAGGTGGGACGTATTGTAATGAAAGCTGCAGCTGAGCACCTGACACCGGTCACACTGGAACTGGGTGGAAAGAACCCGGTGATCGTTTTACCAGACTGTGATTTATCAAGGACCGCCCAACGGCTGGTATGGGGAAAGTTTCACAATGGCGGACAGGCATGTGTGGCGCCTGATCATATTTATGTGCACGAAAGCATCCGGGATGCACTGTTGGAGGAGGTGAAAAAACACATCAAAAAAATGTTTAACGGCAATGCAAAAAATGGAGAATCCTTTCCCCGCATCGTCAACATCTCCAACTTCGACAGGCTGCAAAAGCTCATTGACCCCACTAAATGTGTGGTGGGAGGGAAGGGTGACCGGGATGCACTGTTCATCGAACCCACGGTCATGACAGGGGTTGATATCACGGACGCCGTGATGCAGCAAGAGGTATTTGGCCCGGTAATGCCCATATTAAGCTACCGGGACCTGGACACATTGCTTGGTGAACTGAAAGAACGTCCCTCACCACTTGCGTTGTATATCTTTACAGGCGAGATGCGACTGGCGAAGAAAATACAATCCACATTCCGCAGCGGTACGGGTATGATAAATGATACTGTGGTGCATTTTGTGAACGGAACAACTCCCTTTGGCGGTATGGGTGAAAGCGGCATGGGAAGTTACCATGGCAAAGCAGGATTTGAGTGCTTCAGTCATCGGAAAACCGTACTTCGTAAACCCACATGGTTTGAGCTCTGGGTGAAATATCCGCCCTATACAAAGCTGAAGCTGAAGATCGTTAAGCTGTTCCTGCGATAGTGCAGCCGGTTGAAGCGGAGGGGCCACAAAAATTACTTGGCTGCACTGTCCAGGTACTGACTGGGGGTCATTCCGGTCAGATCCTTCAAGATGGTGTTAAATGCTGA
>CAYOSB010000444.1:0-2342 GCA_964406495.1 uncultured Bacteroidaceae bacterium
CGCGCCGATGTAATTCATGGTACCGGCTTCAAATTTATAGGGAAGTTCATTATAAGTGGTTTTCTCCATCGTCACACAATCCACCATGTCGCCACCTCCCTGGTAGGGAGGGAGCTCCTCGAGCATTTTCTCTTTTCCATACAGCACCCCGATCCCGGTGGGACCAAAGATCTTATGTCCTGAAAAGACGAAGAAATCGCAGTCGAGATCTCTTACATCCACGGCTCCATGCTGAACGATCTGTGCGCCGTCGACCAACACCGGAATATTATTTTCATGGGCAATGCGGATGATCTCTTTCACCGGGTTCACGGTCCCCAGGGAATTGGAGGCATGGTTCACTGCAATGATACGGGTTTTGTCTGAAAGCAGTTTTTTATATTCCTCTATGATCAATTCCCCGTTGTCATTGAACGGGATCACTTTCAGTGTTGCCTGTTTTCTTTCACAGAGCATCTGCCAGGGCACGAGGTTGGAATGGTGTTCCATTTCAGAAATAACGATCTCATCACCCGCATTTACATATTTTTCACCGAAGGAAAACGCCACGGCATTGATAGCGCTGGTGGCGCCGTGGGTGAAGATGATCTCTGCGGTGGACCGGGCATTGATAAAGCTTCTGATGGTGTCCCTGGCCTGTTCATAGGCTTCTGTCATTTCTTCGCTGAGGTAATGGATGCCCCGGTGGATGGAACTGTTCTTCTTTTTGTAGAGCTGCTCCATGGTCCCGATTACCACGTCAGGTTTTTGCGTAGTTGCCCCGTTGTCGAGATAGACCAACGGTTTTTCGTAGACCTTCTCGCGCAGAATCGGAAAATCGTTTCGTATTTTTTGAATATCGAAGCTCATAAGATCTCAGTCATAACAATTCAGGGCACAGTTATCGCACTTGGAGAGTTCCCCACGCAGTCTTTTGCTGACCAGGTTTTCGACCCTGTCGCGCAAGGCTTCCTGGCGTATCCCGGAGATCACTTCATCTGCAAAGGCATACATCAGCATCAGCCGGGCTTCTTCCCTTGGGATTCCCCGGGTTTGGAGGTAGAACAATGCATGTTCGTCGATCTGACCCACGGTGGCGCCATGACTGCATTTTACATCATCGGCATAGATTTCAAGTTGTGGCTTGGTGTGCATTTTCGCATCACGGGTCAGCAGTATATTATTATTGGTCTGGTATGCTTCTGTTTTCTGTGCATCGGGGAATACATGGATCTTGCCTGAGAATGCACCCGTAGCTGCATCGTCGAGCACGCTTTTATAGTGTTGATTGGAGATGCAGTGGGGTTGTTGGTGCTCGATCACTGTGAAATTATCCACATGCTGTGCTTTATCGATCAGGGACAGTCCGTTGGCACCGCAATATGCATTTTCGCCTTTCAGTTTTACCTGGAGGTTGTTTCTGACTTTTCCGCCATGGAGGGTGATGGTGCTGTGCCTGGCAGTGGAATCACGTTGTTGTTCGATCCACGAATTGGTGATCTGGACAGCCTGGTTGTGCTCGTTTTGCATCCTGACCACGTCCAGGGTGGCATTCTCTGCAACGGCCATTTCTGAAACGGAGTTGGTCAGGAACAGGTGATTGGACAAGGTATGATCGCAGATGATCACCTCTGCTTTACTGTGTTTTTCCGCCACAAACAGGTTGCGGTGCTGTACCATTTCGTTCTCGTTGGAAAGCAGCAGATGGATGATCTGAATAGGTTTGTCGAGTTCCTGTTTTTCCGGTACGTACAGAAACACACCATCCTGGGAACAAGCTGTATTCAGGGCAACGAAAGGATCATTTTTGTAATCTGCATATTTCCCAAGGTGCTGGTGTACCAGCTCAGGGTGTTGCTTCAGGGCTTCCCTGAGGCTTCCGAAAATGACACCATTATCCTGTTCAACAAGCCGCTCGCCGGTGGTGGTATAGTAGAATCCATTGAGTACAAGCAACACGTGGGTGTCCAGTGTCGGGATATCGCACCTGAACATCTCCTGGAGGTCGAATTCCAGCTTCCTGGGCGAAAACCTGGTTTCCAGGGCGCCGTTGAAGAAGGGCTCCAGGTGGACATATTTATAATTTTCCGCCTTCTTTTTCGGGAAGCCCATGCGTTCAAATTCCGCAATGGCTTCATCGCGCATCCCGGAAAGGAATGCAGGCTCGGCATCCTTGATCTCTCCCTGGTGCTCGTGGAAAAGTGAAACGAATTTCTTTACGGTATCTGTTTGTTTTGTCAACGTCTTCATGCAATCTCCATATTATGGTTAAAAGAGGCTTGTTTAGGCTTCGATTCCAGCTTCTTGCTTTAACCAGTCATATCCTTTTTCTTCCAGCTGAACAGCCAGGCTCTTGTCGCCCG
>CAYOSB010000445.1:0-2315 GCA_964406495.1 uncultured Bacteroidaceae bacterium
GGTTGATGCTTCACCTTACTCAAAGACTTTTTTTGGAAAATTGCTGATTTCCGTCAGGCAGTGGAAAAATTATGAAAGAAAAATGGTTCCCCGGGCTGACAGGGTAATTACAGTTATCCGTGAAATGGCGGACCGCATTAAGTCTGTAGGTGTTCAAAGGGAAAAAATTGAAATTGTATCCAATTTGCCTATGCTTTCCAAGATGACCCATGTGAAGGGAGCCCCGGATAATGAGTATATTACGTTGTTCTATTCTGGAGGGATCAATTATCACAGGGGACTCCAGGACATCATTCGAGCGCTTCCTGGAATGATCAGTATTGCTGAAAATACCCGGCTATGGATCGTTGGGACGGGATCCTATCTTGATCGACTCAACACCCTGGTAGCACAGCTGGATATTCAGGATCACGTGAAATTCTGGGGTTGGAAACCATTCGGGGAGATGGTGCAGATACAGGCAAAAGCAGATATTGCATTGATCCCGCACCTGCGCACCGAGCAATCTGATAACTCTTCGCCGAATAAGCTGTATGAATATATGTTTTATGAAAAGCCCTTGCTTCTGATTGTATCTCAGTTGCCCGGATTCTTCGCGAAACAGAAGCCGGGGTAGTGTATACATCGGGTAATATTGATTCATGTATCAATGGATTTAAAAAGTTGTTGGATCAACAGTATAGAAGACGACTGGCAGCGAATGGTCTTCAAGCAGTCCGGAAGCACCTGAACTGGGAAGCGTCTTCAGAAACAATTGGCAACATCTACAATAATCTATAGTCTGCGTGAATGCTTTAATTATCTTTACAAATCAGTCATAAATTTACAGGGTTGTTGTGATCTGAATTTCACAATCCGGTAAATGCGGTTTGTATAACTTGCATCATCATTATAAGACGGACCGGTCAGATTGATTTTTATGAGTATTTAAGTGAGACAGTATATAAAAGAAATAGGAACGCACAGTGCTATCTATACTGTTTCCAATGTGCTTACAAAAGCCATAGGGATCATTCTTATTCCTATTTACACGCGCTTTCTAACAGTCGAAGACTATGGTATAATATCTATTGTTGCACCTGTTATCAATGCATTTTTGATCATATATACTTTTGGAATGCGCGCAACATATGGCCGTTTTTTCTTTGATCACAAGGACAGATCCGTTGAACAAAAGCGTACGCTGGGGATGATCACCACCTTTATCCTTCTTCTTGGCCTGGTCGGAAATATATTGTTAACCTTTTTCGGACAACCATTATTTGAAAGGTTATTCCCGGGTGTTGATTTTTATCCTTACATCATCCTGGGCCTTTGGACGAGCTTTTTTCTGCTGACATTTGATATGAAACTGAATCTGTTCCGGTTGCGGCAGCAATCTATCGCATACGGTGCTTTCAGTCTTTTAAAATTCTTATTGATCGTTGCACTGACCATCTACATGGTAGTTGCACTGAAGATGGGGGCCCTTGGAAAGATCCTTTCAGAATTTATCATTTGCGGTGTTTTCTTTCTGGCATCTTTCTTCTTGCTTCTCAAAGACATCATTATTTCTTTCAATGTGACAAAGTTCAAGGAATTACTGAAGTACGCATTACCTATCCTGCCGCATAATCTGGCTGGTGTTGTACTTGGACTCACTGCAAAGTATTACCTGAACATTAATCAGGGAGTTGATGCCGCAGGGATATTCAACATAGCTTTCCTGATAGGCACGATCATGAATCTTTTGATTACCTCCATTAACCTGACCTGGAATCCTTTTTTTATGAGAACAGCAAGTTCAAAACAGCCTGAGGAGGCGAAAAGGATATTTGCACAACTTACTACTTATTATACTGTTGTCGTGGTTTTCCTGGGATTAGTCATTGCGATGTTTTCTGAAGAGGCGATTATCTTGCTGACCACAGCGCCCTATTATGGAGCCATTAATATAGCACCTATACTGGTTTTCGCATATGTTATTCAGGGAGGCTATTACATGGTGGTTACTAAAATCTTTTATGTAAAAAAAGCCACACGCTACCTGGCGTACATAACTGTTACGTCTGCACTGATTAACATATTTTTCAATGCGTTGCTCGTGCCGAAATTCGGACTTTCAGGCAGTGCATGGGCATTTTTGATCACGACATCATTCATGTTTATCGTTACATTTTTCACTTCCCAGAGGTTTTATCATATTAAGTATGAATACCGAAGATTATTGCTATTGTTGATGATATCCATGATATGTGTTGCAGGGTTTTACCTCTTCTCCCTCGTTGATGTCTCTTTTTTTGTAAATATTCTTTTAAAGGCCGGTATCCTCTTTT
>CAYOSB010000446.1:0-1298 GCA_964406495.1 uncultured Bacteroidaceae bacterium
TTGGAGCAAATTCTCCAAGCTTATGACCAACCATATTCTCTGTAATGTACACGGGGATAAATTTATTTCCGTTATGAACAGCAATGGTATGTCCAACAAAATCTGGAGAGATGACGGATCTCCTGGACCAGGTTTTCAGCACTGACTTCTTCCCTGAATCATTCATATCCAGGATACGCTTCTCCAGCTTAAAATCTATAAATGGACCTTTTTTTAACGAACGGCTCATGTGTTATTATTTTTTAGTTTTTCTCCTCTCAACGATATACTTATTGGACTGCTTCTTCTTGGCCCTGGTCTTGTAACCTTTGGCAATCACGCCGGTCCTGGATCTTGGATGTCCTCCTGAAGCACGACCTTCACCTCCACCCATCGGGTGATCCACCGGGTTCATTGCAACACCGCGAACACGCGGACGCTTACCCAGCCAGCGACTTCTTCCTGCTTTTCCTGAGAGTACCAGTCCGTGGTCCTTGTTGGATACTTCCCCGACCGTGGCACGGCATGTTACCAGTATCATCCGCGTCTCACCACTTGGCAGTTTCACGATGGCATACTTGCCATCCCTGGAGGTCAGCGTTGCAGAAGAACCTGCACTCCTGACGATCTTACCGCCCTGTCCCGGCTTCAGTTCAATATTGTGTACATCCGTACCGAGTGGAATTTTCCCCAGCGGCAGTGCATTCCCTATCTCGGGAGCAATGTTTTCTCCGGACTGAATGATATCTCCTGTTTTTAGCTTATCCGGTGCAAGGATATACCGCTTTTCACCGTCTTCATAAACGACCAGGGCAATGTAGGCAGACCTGTTGGGGTCATACTCAATGGATTTCACTTTTGCAGTCATTCCATCCTTATTCCGCTTAAAATCGATGAGCCGGTAGCGCTTCTTATGACCCCCACCCATGTATCGGTTCGTCATGCGCCCTTTGTTGTTGCGACCACCTGTCCTTTTAAGTGGCCTGATCAACGATTTCTCCGGAGTTGAACTTGTTACCTCCTCGAAAGAAGGCATCAGCTTGGTTCGTTGTCCCGGTGTTACTGGTTTATACTTCTTTACTGGCATAATTTCCTAGATATTGCTGTAAAAATCAATTGCTTCGCCTTCTGCAACAGTCACCACTGCCTTTTTGTATGCATTGGTCCTTCCCGAAAGTACGCCGGACCTGGTATATCTTGTCTTCAGCTTGCCCGCATAACGCATGGTATTCACGTCCACAACAGTCACTTCGTATAACTCCTCCACTGCTTTTTTGATCTGCAGCTTATTGGCTGTTTTGGCAACGACAAATCCATAC
>CAYOSB010000446.1:1308-2308 GCA_964406495.1 uncultured Bacteroidaceae bacterium
GTTGTACTTTTCACCGTCGGCTGTCATTTTTTCTGTTACTATAGGCTTCAATAATACGTTCATAACCTTATTCTAATCAGATTTCCTATGCTTTTTTCTGCAAAACGTCAAGTGAACTCTCTGCAAACAGCAATGCTGTTGCGTTCATAATGTCATAAGTGCTTAACTCTGAGATGGTTACGACCTTTGAGTTCTGTAAATTTCGCGACGACAAATATACATTTTTATTTCGTTCATTTAAAACGAAAACAGATTTTTTATCGTCCACCTTCAGGTTTTTCTGTATGTCAGCAAAATCCTTGGTTTTAGGCTGCTCAAGGTTGAAATCCTGGAGGATCATCACCTGGTTGTTTTTGACTTTATAAGAGAGGGCTGATTTACGTGCCAGCTCTTTTACTTTTTTATTCAGTTTGACACCATACGTCTTCGGCCGTGGTCCGAAGGTCCTTCCACCGCCCCTGAAGATCGGGTTCTTGATATCGCCGAATCGTGCGGTTCCGGTTCCCTTCTGCCGTTTGATCTTTTTGGTACTCCCTTTGATCTCTGCACGTTCCTTGGTTTTGTGGGTACCCTGTCGCTGGTGTGCCAGGTATTGTTTCACATCCAGGTAGATTGCATGATCGTTGGGCTCAACGCCAAAGATATCTTTGTCCAGCTTCACCTTTTTGCCGGTGCCTTTTCCTTTGATATCTAATACTTCTAATTCCATTACTTCTCAATTATTAAAAATGAACCATTGGATCCCGGTACTGAACCTTTCAGTATAAGCAGGTTGTTTTCAGGAATGATCTTCATCACGCGCAGGTTCAGGATCTTCACCCTTTTTCCACCTGTTTGTCCTGCCATACGCATTCCCTTGAAAACACGTGAAGGATAGGAAGATGCACCAAGTGATCCCGGAGCCCTGTCCCTGTTGTGCTGTCCGTGCGTGGCATCGTTGACCCCACTGAAATTGTGACGTTTTACAACGCCCTGGAATCCTTTACCCTTGGTGATACCG
>CAYOSB010000447.1:0-2307 GCA_964406495.1 uncultured Bacteroidaceae bacterium
TGAGTGCCTCCAGGTGCTGCGTGTCTTTCACATACAGTGTGATCGTTCCTTCGAACATACCGTCTTTGGAATCAATTGCGAGTGACCGCATATTCACCTGCAGATCTTTGGAGATCACATCTGAGATATTGCTCACGATCCCAATGTCATCCAGTCCCGTAATACGGATGGTCACCGCGAAACGCGTATCGTCAGAGGCCTTGGTCCAGCGTGCCTTCAGTACCCTGTATCCATAACGTGTAAGGAGCTGTTGTGCATTGGGACAATTCATCCTGTGAATGGAGATGCCTGCTGTTCGTGTAACGAAACCAAATACATGGTCACCGTGGATCGGGTTGCAGCATTTTGCAAGTTTATAATCAATATTAGCGATCTTCTCATCGATGATCAGCACATCATCTGATTTGTGCACAGCGCCCTTAAGCATTTTATCCACCTGCTCTTCTTCAATGGGAATTGCTTTGTTACCTGGAGTTGATGACTTTTCCGAAAAAATATCTTTGATGGTCAGCAGATCTATCTTTTCGGTGGCAATGTCGTAGTGCAGGTCAATGGAATCCTTGTATTTAAAATGCCGGATCACCTTCCTGACATTACTGTCGTTATATTCGATCTTCCAGTTCTTGAACCTTCGCCTGAGCATCTCCTTCCCATGTTCAGCTTCCTTGAGTTTCTCGTCTTTCAGAGATTGCTTGATTTTTGTTTTTGCCTTGTTCGTAACAACAAAATTCAGCCAGTCGACCTTGGCTTTTTGGTTTTTTGACCTGAGGATTTCCACTTTGTCCCCGTTACTTAGTTTGTGCCGGATCGGTACATTCTTTCCGTTGATCCGTGCCCCGGTACAAGTAGATCCCACATCCGTATGGATGTCATAGGCAAAGTCCAGTACCGTGGCATCTTCAGGGAATTTTTTCAGGTCCCCATCGGGGGTAAACACAAAGATCTCTTTGCTGAACTGACTCAATTTCAGGTCGTCGATCAGATTGGCAGATTCTTCTGCATCCGCGTGATCAAGGGCTTCCCGGACCTTTGTGAGCCACTCATCGATCCCTGCCTGTCCCTTGATGCCCTTATATTTCCAATGCGCAGCGAGGCCTTTTTCTGCGATTTCATTCATCCTTCGGGTTCTGATCTGCACCTCCACCCATTCGCCTCCCGGGATGACCACGGTGGTATGGAGTGATTCATACCCGTTGGATTTAGGTACGGAGATCCAGTCACGCAGCCGGTCTGGATTGGGTTGATAGGTATCTGTAACTATGGAATAGGCCCTCCAGCAATCGCTTTTCTCCTTTCGCGGGGAACTGTCGAGGATAATCCTGATGGCAAATTTATCATATACCTCCTCGAATTCAACATGTTGTTTTCTCATTTTTCGCCAGATCGAAGAGATCGATTTCGGCCTGCCGATAATTTCACATTTCAGTTTTTCTTTTTCCAGTTTTTCCTGCAGTGGCGCGATAAATCCTGCGATGAATTTTTCCCGCCTGGCTTTCGACGCCTGCAATTTCCGGGCGATTTTCCGATAGATATCTCTTTCCAGGATACTCATGGAAATATCGTCCATTTCCGACATCATGGTATACAGACCCAGCCTGTGGGCCAGTGGAGAATAAAGGGCCCTGGCCTCAAGGGCTGCATAGATATCTTTTTCGGTCTGCTTCCCCGATGATTTTCGAAGATGATATAACCGTTCGGATATTTTGATCAGGATCACTCGGAAATCTGTTGAAAATGAAAGGATCAGGTTACGCATATTCTCCGCGTGCTTGTCTGAGCCGCTGGTATTCAGTCCGCTGATCTTTATGAACTCAGTGAGGATCAACCCGGTCCTGTTTCCCAGGGCTTTTTTTACCTCGGGCAACAGCTCAGGTCTGTTTTCGATGAGCGGTAGCATCATCACTGCGGAGACACCCAGCGGGTCAAGTCCCAATTCCCTGATCACCATCGTGGAAAGTCCGAATGCATAATCGGTAATCCAGCCAGCATTGTCGATGTCATGGTCTTCCATTTCCTGCAAAAGGAGATCATGCGATTGTTGTATCAGTTGCAATCCTTTCCTGTCATACTCCTCAGCGCATATTTGCAGAAAATCCCTGTACTTTTCCCGGGCGATATTTATCTCATTTCGATTCAAACCGATAGCAGGAGTTTTGTATACTACAAATATAAGGATTATTCACCGGTCACTCATGTGCAGTGCAGGAGAGGATGAATGATGCCGTGGTGCCCACATCAGGCGTGCTTTCCAGCAACAGCTCACTTTTATGATACGCAAGGAAACGATTGACAAGAGTCAGCCCGAGC
>CAYOSB010000448.1:0-2302 GCA_964406495.1 uncultured Bacteroidaceae bacterium
AGGAAATTTTCACCCCTGGTGAAGGAACTGTTCCTGCTTATTTTTCTGTATTCAGTGAAGGACAAAGGAATATCCGTACCCCGGTTAACGGAATTGTTATGGTTCCCGATGGATGCAAAGGCAGCGAAGAACAACCGTGCCGTAAACATCGCCAAGTTGAAACATCTTTTATCTGAAATAGAAAGCTGTGAATTGACGAGAAAAACAGAATACTGGAAGATATTATTCGATGACACACAAGTATACAGTGATTATTTTGTTTATTTTAATTTAACGGCTGAAACAGATAACCTGTCAGAAAGCGAACTGGAAAAACTACTGCGGATCATCAAAGCTGGACCGTTACTTGGAAATGCTACCTATGAATGGCTGGATGAATTCAAACTGGAATGTTCCAACCGTATCACAGATGTACTGATCAATTACCTGGAAAGGGAAAAATCATCTATCCCACCGGAGTTGATGGTGCGCATTGCGGATGCGATCCTATTATTCGATATCATGCATGAAGAAGCAATCAGTATCAAGTGCAGGGCATTGACAGCACTCGGAAAACACAGCCTTGCAAAGGAAATATTCAATAAGTTCCGCAGGGATTACCAGGCCTTATACGATGAGCCTTATGATCACTCATTCCCCGAAATAATCAGGTAAACGAGGGAAAGCGTTAAATAGTTCCTTGCGGCATATGACCGGAAGTGGCACATGTGGACGCACAGCGTTCTGTTTCGTACATATCTCTGTATGATCAGTGGTATTCGTAGCCTGGTTGAACCAGTCCGACCACCATAAGTATTAGAAAAAAGTTAGAATTTTTTCACACGATTAAGGTGTTTTTAACCAATTTTTAAGGTTTAGTTGTTATTATTGACGGAGTGAATTACCAATGCATTATGAAGAAAATCCTGTTCTGCATTCTTATATTAAGCCTCACCAGGGTAGATGCGCAGCAACCCAATATTGTGCTTATTGTAAGTGATGATCAGAGCTTTAACAGCATTGGATATACCAGTCACGGACAGGTATACACCCCCACCATAGATATGCTGGCTGCCAATGGAATGATTTTCACCAATGCACACCATCCTGTAACCGTTTGTTCCCCGTCGCGCTATGCCATGCTGACAGGAAAGTTTTCAGGACGCTGCGAAGGGGAGAATTATCTTGAAAAATTTCCTCCCGGGACATTGACACGCACGGAAAACAGTTGTGAGCTGCGGCAGGATGAGACACACCTCGGTACTATATTACAGGCAAACGGCTATACGACCGGTTTTGTGGGGAAATCGCACATCACCGAGCATGACATCCTGAAAAAGGCAAACTGGGCTTCCTACGGTCTACAGAGCTATGACCAGGCAGCGGATCCCTATGATCCTTCCGTAAGCGCCAGGATGAAACACAATCATGACATCTACCAGGAGATCGTACGTTCCTACGGGTTTGATTACGCGGATGGAATCTATATGGGAAATGTCAAGGAGCTTTGGAACGACGCACTGAATATTCATAACCTCGAATGGACCGTAGACAAGGCACGGAAATTTATTGAACAGGAAAAGGACAACCCCTTCTTCCTGTATTTTGCCACTACCCTCCATCATGGACCTGTACCATGGGCCAACAGAGATGGTGAATACTGGAGCAGCTTTGATGCGGATCCGAAACTTACAGGGGAAGGGTATGTGGATACTACCTGGGACTTTATGCCGGCGAGGCAGGCGATCCAGGACAAGTATGTCAATGCCGGTTACCCGGAAAAAGATGCGTATTGCCTGTTGCTTGATGAAGGTGTGAAAGCCATCTATGATAAGATTGCATCGCTGAACCTCGATGAAAATACCCTGATTATTTATATGCCTGATCATGGCATGTGGAGGCATGGAAAAGCAACTTTGTACGACTATGGGTTGAAGGTGCCGATGTTTATGTACTGGAAAGGCAAGATTATCGAGGGATCTGTGTATGATGGGCTCATCCAGACAATCGACTTCCTGCCGACGATCCTTGACTTTGCTGGTATTGAACTACCGGAGGGGTATGAAACAGATGGGATGAGCCTGAAAAACATTATTGAAACCGGGTCAGGAGAAGCACATCCCTCACTTTTCGGAGAACTCGGTTATTCCAGGGGAGTGAAAACAAAAGACTGGAAATATATTGCGGTCCGTTACCCGGAGGAGGTACAGGTAAAAATTGACAACGGTGAGACCTTCCCGGGCTGGGAGGATAGGGTGCTTGCATATCCCTACCTCACAAATAATAAACACCTCGGGTACCATGCATCCAGGCAAAACCCGCA
>CAYOSB010000449.1:0-1700 GCA_964406495.1 uncultured Bacteroidaceae bacterium
CAAACGTCCTGGAAACTTCTCGCCTGTGGCGCACCAGAGTGCAAGAAATCAGCCGGGATTTTCCTGATGTAACCGTCGACTACATGTACGTGGACAATGCTGCCATGCAGATCATTCAATGGCCGAAGAAATTCGATGTGATGGTCACGGAAAACATGTTCGGGGATATCCTTTCTGATGAAGCCAGCGTGATCACCGGATCACTCGGATTATTGCCCTCGGCCTCGGTTGGAGTTCATACCTCGGTTTATGAACCGATCCACGGCTCCTATCCACAGGCTGCCGGCAAGAACATCGCCAACCCACTTGCCACCATTCTTTCTGCAGCCATGCTCCTCGACGGACTTGATCTTACAACAGAAGCCCAGGCGGTGCGTGATGCTGTTGCCCTTTCCATGGATGAAGGTGTGGTTACAGAGGACATTGCAGAAGGTAAAGCTCACAGCACCAGCGATGTGGGTGACTGGATCGCAGCCAGGTGTGGCTCCTGAGTGATTATGAGCAGGCATTTGCGTCTAACATAACCGTCAGGTTATCGTCCGAAAGGAAAGTTACAATCGCATATTCAGCATGAGATATTGCTGAATTGACATGATTATTATTCTATCTGTTTTCGCTCCGAGGCATTTACAAACAGTACATGACCCAGTTTCTCGTACCCTTCAAAGAGCGCCTTACCTTTGAACTTCAGCAGTTCACCAGTGAAACCAATGATTGTCAGGGCCGCATTCTCTGATCTGCCCACAACCTCTTCCTTAAAATCTCGTTCTTCACTGCCTTCAATGATCTGGATGTTTTTCGTTGTAATGGGGAGTCTCCCTGCCTTGACGAGTTCCTCCATGCCCTTCCTGGCTTCCTGCCGCTCTCCTTTTTTGCAGATCTCAAAGATCCGTATCTTCCCTTTTTTCCAGTCCGGGTGTCCCTGGATGATGAAACTCAACAGGATCATTAAATGCGAATTGTCATGATCCAGGGTTCTGAGCCAGACGTCTATCCCAAGCTTATAGTTCAATGGGCGCGTGGAGCTGCCGAGAATGCAGACGTCAAAATTCCCGGCATTAATCAGCGAATAATTATCGATGATACTTGTCAGGTTGACCGGATCTTTCTTGCTGTATTCAAGGATCAGCATATTATTCTCCATCCCCGATATCCCGGGTAGCTGAATGGTCTGTGCAATTGCAGAAGTATAAGAAGGCGATATGAGTGTGTCGATATACACATGACTTCCCATTCCCTTGTATTGCTCAATCAGTTTTTTAAGCAGCACCTGGGCCTCCTTGTGAATAGAGCGGGAATAATAATCTTCGATCAGGTGGATATAGGTTCCGAATCCGAACCTGTGACTGATCCAGTTGAGTAACTGGAACGCCTCCTGCCGGTCAAACGAGTCTTTTGAAATACATACCGCGCTTGGACGCCATTCCTGCTGCTGTCCCCTGGACTTCCTGCTTTGTTGCAGGTAGACCTGCAACGCACGGTTGATCTGCATCAGGGCATTGGTAAAGATCGACACAAGTCCTTTTCGTCCTTTATGGTAATTGCTGACATAGATATAAAGCAGCACGATCAGGATAATCGCGAGCAGGGCATACAATGAATTGATCCGGAACATCACCCAGACAGCTGCCAGAAATCCTACCAAAGAGATGTACCAGCGTGATCTGAAGCTGGGCCGGTATGAGGGTGATGCTCCAAAA
>CAYOSB010000449.1:1710-2283 GCA_964406495.1 uncultured Bacteroidaceae bacterium
ACCATGAAAAACATTGAGATGATCGTTGCAACGGAGTCTACATTCCCTAGACCTACGAATATAAAGGCGATGACCACAGTTACCAGCGTTGCATTGTAAGGTTCATTGGTCTCACCCCTTCCCCTGGCAAGGAAGGTGTTTATTTTACGTGAAGGAAAGGAGCGGTCGCCGGCCAGCGCCTGCAAGGTCCGCGGGGCCACCAGCACTGATCCAATGGCTGAGGAGATCGTGGAAGCTGCCAGTCCAAGCGGAATAACAAAACTGCCACCCAGTGCAATCTTTGCCATGATCAGCTGGTTTTGAGTCAGATCCTCCATACTTGCTGAGGAAGCCAGTTTGTATACGATAAAAAAGTAGATGATCATTCCTGAAAAGGTACCAAGTATGGTTCCAAGCGGAATGGATTTGGACGGATTCTTCAGGTCACCTGACAACCCCACACCAGCGGTCATCCCCGTAAAGGCAGGAAACACGATGGCAAAGACCAGGAAAAAATCATCCAGGTTCCTGGCTTCCAGGTCAAACAGAGAAAAGCTATGCTGCATACTGTAATCGGTTTTCCCCAGGAAGAAC
>CAYOSB010000450.1:0-2280 GCA_964406495.1 uncultured Bacteroidaceae bacterium
CGGTATTTGATCTTGGTCCTGGAACCAATTTTCACACCACCGGTAACTCCTGCTGAAATATGAATGCGTTTCTTGCCTGCCGGAATCTGGAATTCCAGGAGCAGTGGAGCGTTCAGATAGGTTGTTGCAAGCTTGGATTTTGTCACACCTGGATACAAAGGGTCAGGTCTTTCCAATATGTTACCCTCTACTTCGCGGATGGAGTTGTCCCCGTCGAACACATAATTTGACCACTCTACTCCCATTCCGGTTACCAGGCCAACATAGGAGGTCCCCAGACCAATTCCGTATTCGAGGAAATTCAGGTTATAATTCCATGATTTGGCAGTATTCAGGTTCATGAATGTTCCGGTATGCAAGGTATTATCAGCATTCATGAAATTATTGAGCCCTATTTCAAAACCTGCATAGTGGGGCTTGAACTTTTTCTTTTTGTTCTTCTCTTCCTGATCCTCTTCCTCCTCGACTTTCTTCTCGACTTTCTCTTTATCCATATCAACTATGTCGATGGTATATCCGTCTTTTCCCTCTACAATGCTCATTCCCCTGGACCCAAGCTGGAACTTGGTGGTATCTCCATTGCCTTCAATGATGAAAATCTCATTTTTACCCACTTTCACTTCCGTCTTGTCGGGTGTCTGGAAGGAAATATCCGCTGGAGCTTCAGGAGCTTCAGGAATTTCGGGTGCTTCAGGAATTTTGGGTGCTTCAGGGGCAAGAACTTCTTCCTGCGGTGTTGGTGCGGGGATCGTATCCTGTTGGGACATTGCGGGAGCGATGATCGCCATCACCAGGATAAGTGCTGATAACTTTTTCATAATATAGATATTTTTATCTGTTCATACTCTGTTTGGTGGTATGACGACCGGGGGAGGGAAAAAGTTACAGGGCATAGAAAAAAGTAGCGAAATGATTCTTGCTGATTCCAAAAGGGATTTGGGGTGTGAGAATAGTGCAACCCGGTAAGCACAAAAGGCAGATTTTTCAGGGACATACGCCGATCACAACCACGTGATTGACTGGTCAGAAACGGACTCCGATCACCACCACGTCATCGACCTGGTCAATGTTTCCCTTCCAGGCCTCGAACTCACGGTCAAGCAGCTCCCGCTGTTCATTCATGGGTTTGCCATAGGCTTCCATGATCAACTGGCGGAACCGTTTTGACATCAGTTTTTTGGAATTCGGTCCACCGAACTGGTCCGCATATCCGTCAGAGAAGAGGTAGATGATATCTCCTCTCTTTATTTCGATCGTACCCGGTTTGAAAGGATCCATTTTCTCGTGAATGGCCACCGGCATAGCTTCCCCTTTAATTCGGTTCAATTCCCCGTTACTGAGATGAAAAAACGGATTGTTCGCTGCAGAATAGGTCAGGATGCGGGTAGTGCGATTGTATTTACACATCACCATGTCCATGCCGTCTTTGTTTTCGCCGGAAGCTCCTTTCTGATGAAGCGTAGAGATGAGATAGAGCCGCAGCTCATTCAAAATCTCGTCAGGTTCAATATCTTCGTGTTTGGTGATTATCTCGTTCAGAAATCCAATCCCGAGCATACTCATGAATGCCCCGGGAACACCGTGTCCGGTACAATCAGCTGCCGTGAAATATATATGATCATGCTGTTCCGCTGCCCAGTAAAAATCACCACTGACGATGTCGCGGGGCTTAAACAGCACAAAATGATCCTGGAGAACAGCGGAGAGCACCTTTGTGGAGGGCAACATGGATTCCTGTATCCGTTGGGCATACTGGATACTGTCCATGATCTCTTTCTGCTGAGCGGCGATCTTATCCCGCTGTGCTGTTGCAATATCCCGCTGTGCTTCTATTTCAACATTGGCCTCTTCCAACTCATGTGTCCGCTCTTTTACCAACTGTTCGAGCTTGTTCTTTTGCTGCTCAATCGCACGTACCCTTCCTTTATAGAACAGGTAGGCCAGGATGATGATAATGATGACCAGGCCAAGTCTGAATACCCAGGTCTGGTACCATGCTTTTTTTATGGTAAAGCTGAAGCTCTCCGCATAGCCCCACAGGTTGTTTTTGCCTTTGGCTTTATAGATAAATTCATAGTCTCCCGGTGGAAGGTTGTTGTAATAGGCCTTGAATTCATCTCCCCGGTGGTAGGAGGTATAATTGTTGCCGGTGCCGCGGAGGTAGAATTCATATTCAACAGATTTTTCATCTGTGAACGACAGGGCAGAGATCTCAAACACAAAATTATTCTGGTTATGCCTGTAGGTTTTTCCGGATACGGGGTCAATCCGCTCACCATT
>CAYOSB010000451.1:0-2255 GCA_964406495.1 uncultured Bacteroidaceae bacterium
GGCCAGTTTAAAGGAGTTGGCCTGGAAACTGCGAATGGGTTTATTGAATTGAACCCTGTTGCCGGCATATTCCATGGCCATCTCGAAAGCGCCCTGTGCAAGCCCGAGTCCCATCGCTGCAATGGACAGTCTGCCGCTGTCGAGGGTAGCCAGCATGATCCGGGATCCCTTGCCCCGTTCTCCAAGGATATTTTCTTCAGGCACCTTCACATTGTCGAAATAGATCCGGCCGGTATCTGCACCGCGCCACATCATCTTGGAGTTGATGAGTTCGCAGCTGTACCCGTCGGTGTCGCGGGGGACGAGAATCACCGACAACTCTTTCATGCCATTGGACCGTTCTCCGGTGACTGCCTGGACAGTCACTCCGCCAGCCATTTCGGAGGCTGCATTGGTGATATAGATCTTTTTCCCGTTGATCACCCAATTGCCATTTTCCAGTTTTGCTGTGGTCTCCGTATTGTTGGAGTCTGATCCCGCATTGGGTTCTGTAAGTCCGAAGGCCCACAATTTCTTTCCCGAGGTGAGCATCGGAAGGAATTTTTCCTTCTGTGCATCGGTTCCGTAGGCCATAATCGGTGCCTGGCCCAGGGAATTGTGCGCAGCTACGGTGGCAGCCTGTGAACCATCCACCCTTGCGATCTCTTCCACCGCGATAATATATGAAAGAGTGTCCATGCCTAATCCCCCGTATTTTTCCGGGGTGGTGACACGCAGGTACCCTTCATCGAACATTTTTTCAGTGAGTTCATTTGAGAATTCTGCCTTCTCATCCAGTTCGGCAGCGACGGGTTTGATCTCTTTTTCTGAGAAGGCTCTTACCTGTGCTCTGAAATCATCGTGCTTTTTTGTTAACAGAGGGTCCATGTATGTTTATTTTAAATTGATTAATAATTTTTTCGTTTCTACCAGGTCACCGATGGCGACATTGATTTTTTCTATTTCTGCATCACGGGGTGCAATGATCCTGTTCTCCATTTTCATGGATTCAATCACCAGGAGGGTGTCACCGTTTTTAACAGTTTCCGATTCTTTTACATTGATCTTGACCACTTTCCCATTCAGCGGGGCCAGTACAGTTTTTACATCTGATGCTGAGAGTGCTCCCGGCCCTTCCCCGGTATATCGTTCATCCGGGATATCCATGCGCTGTGCATGGAAGGTGAATTGTTCCACGTCGAGGATGATATCGGCTCCGTCAACATCCGCCCAGGCGATGAATTGCTGGCCGTTGACCAGCAACTTGTAAACATTTTCGAGATGTTCCAGGATGGTAATGCTGAATGTTTTTCCTTCTACCTCCAGTTCCATTGATTTTCGGTGATCCCGGATCATAAACGGAATCTTGTAGGCCTGGTCCCTGAACTCAAGTTGTATATCGGGCAGTTGCCTCCAGTGGCCAATTTCATTCCAAATGGTGCAGGCCGACTCAGCCCGGTAATCATTGTGGATCGCAACAACGGCCAGGATTGACAGTACAAGTTCCTGGTCTACTTTCTCCAGGGAATGGTCGAGCTGTTCCAGCAGGGGACCTATTTTCTGGTCAATGAGCCTTGTATGTAATTTGTTTTCGGTGTAATATTTCGAAAGCAGCAGTGTTACCAGGAAATCCCGGTTGGTAGTTACGCCGGAGAGATGATAGTTTCTCAGACCGCTGACCAGTTGCCTGGTTGCCTCTTTCCTGCTGGAGCCATGCGAAACCACCTTGGCGATCATGGGGTCATAATAAGGGGTGATGGTGTTCCCTTCCTGGTACCCCTCGTCGAGTCGCAAGGTGACGTTCCTGGTATTTACCTTGCGTATCTTGCCAGTTGATGGCATAAACTCGTTCGCCGGATCTTCGGCATACAGTCGTGCTTCTATGGCGTGGCCAGTTATTTTCAACGCGTCCTGGGTGATGCTGAGCTTTTCCCCTCCGGCAACACGGATCTGTTCCCTGACAATGTCCAGACCGGTAATCATTTCCGTCACCGGATGTTCCACCTGGATGCGTGTATTCATTTCGATGAAAAAGAAGTTTTCCTTTTCATCCATCAGGAATTCGATGGTTCCGGCATTGGTATAGTTGATACCTCTTGTAAGTTTGAGGGCACTGTCTGTAATTTTCTTGCGGGTAGCATCGGAAACTGAAGGGGAGGGGGCCTCTTCGATAATCTTTTGGTAGCGTCTTTGCAGCGTACATTCCCGTTCGAACAGGTGCACCACGTTGCCATGCCGATCGGCCAGTACCTGCACTTCAATATGCCTTGCTGCCC
>CAYOSB010000452.1:0-2238 GCA_964406495.1 uncultured Bacteroidaceae bacterium
TGATTAAACAAGCTATCTTTTATCTTTTTTTGCACAAATCGCTCGATCTAGGTAATATTTATTTAAATATATATTTTATTAATGCACTGATTTATATGCTTTTAATATATCATCTTGTTTATTCCTATAACATACCCCTTCTTCTTACACTGCCTGTTCCAGCGAAATAAATATTGCTGGCAGACATATTAAATATCATATTCATGCATTTATGACTGCTGTGAACCGAGATTGCACCTACCTGTCACATCAAACATATAATAAAGCAGTCGGATTGCATGCAATTGGCGCTTGACATGTACAGCCGTATAAAAAACAATGATTTGTCGTGAAAAAAATCAACGAAGATTTTCTGCATTTTCTTTGGCAGAATCAGCAACTGTCCGGGGTCGTAGTGACCCCTGCTTCAGGGAGGTCCGTCAGGATCATGGATCCCGGACAGCACAACCAGGATGCTGGCCCCGATTTCTTCAATGCAAAGGTCGAGATTGATGGCACCATTTGGGCAGGGAATGTTGAACTCCATATCAATGCATCGGATTGGATCAAACATGGTCATGCAAACGATCATGCCTATGATTCTGTGATCCTCCATGTAGTATATTTCAACGATTGTGAGATCAGGCGGCCCAATGGGCAGGTGATCCCGGTGGCCACCTTGCGCTTCCCCTCCATAATGTGGGACAGGTATACGTCCATGATGAACAGTGCCAGCTGGATCCCCTGCCAGGAACTCCTGCCAGATATTGCGCCCCTGCACATGGCCCAGTGGACCTCTGCACTCATGATTGAAAAGTTACAGGGGAGGGTGAAGATGATGCAATATGCGCTGAAGGAGCTGAATGGTCATTGGGATGCCTTACTGTCTACAGTTTTATTCAGATCCTTTGGACTGCCGGTCAACACCACACCTTTCGAAATGCTTGCATTGATGCTCCCATACCCATTGTTGTTGCGAAACAAAAGTGACCTTTTCACCCTTGAAGCCATCCTGTTTGGAAAATCCGGAATGTTGCACACTTCTCTGCCCGAAGATAAATATGCAGAAGGACTAAAAGGTGCGTACAGCCGCTTTGCAGCAAAACTCGGAGATCAGTGTGTTCCCCAACATGCCTGGAAATTTATGCGGATGCGTCCCTCGGCCTTCCCCTCACTTCGCATCGCACAATTGTCAGCACTCATAAAAGAATTATATCCGCCACATCAGCTGGTGGAATCTCACCCCCCCTTGCAGTTATTGCATGATCGCCTGCGCATCAGGGCCGGGGATTACTGGAACAATCACTTCAGGTTTGGGAAAGTTTCAGCAAGCAGGCCCAAATTCCTTGGCAGGGAATTCATATATACGCTCATTATTAACGGAATTGTACCCTATAGCTTCCTCTTTGGAAAATTGAACAGGAAACAGGTTTTCTGTGATTATGCCATTCAACTCCTGGAGCAGATACCTCCTGAGCATAATGTAATTTTAAAAAATTGGACTAAATTTGGAATGCAGGTTTCAAACGCATTCGACAGCCAGGCCCTGCTATTTCTCCATAAGAGATATTGCCTGGAGAAGCGCTGCCTCGAATGCCAGTTTGGCAACGATTTGATCCTGGATAGTAAAAGCAAGAAATAGCAAACAGGCCGCTACAGAACTTATCGACCCCCTTACCCGAGACAGCGCTACAAAGCTCTGACAGGCGTTTCTTGCTTGGGACACGCCGGCAGATTCAAGACTAGAAAAAATTGATCTCTACAGAGGTCGGTTAAAGACTTAGCAATACAGGAGATGAGGCAGGGTGTCTGAAAGATGTGTGAAACTGCTGGAAATCAGAGGTAATAATTTTAAATTGAATATTGTAAAATTGAAAAAAATCAATACCTTTGCGACTCTAAAATCAGAAACAGGCACCAATAGGAAATTAGAAACAGATAAAGGAAAAGAAAAGAATGTATTTAACGGCTGAAAAGAAACAGGAGATTTTCAAGAAGTACGGAAAATCAGAAACCAACACCGGTTCCACAGAAGGTCAGATTGCGTTGTTCACCTACAGGATCAATCACCTCACAGAACACCTGAAGATCAACAAAAAGGATCACAGCACCCAACGCGCACTACTCCGCCTTGTTGGGAAACGCAGAAGCCTCCTCGATTACCTGAAAGCAAAAGACATCGAACGCTACAGGGAAGTCATCAAGGACCTTAAGATCAGGAAGTAAAAGATATTTATTATCGTTATGGAAAGGCAATTT
>CAYOSB010000453.1:0-2236 GCA_964406495.1 uncultured Bacteroidaceae bacterium
CAACGCCGTATCCTTTTCCTGCAAGAATCTGCTGGTACGAGATGGTGTGCAGGTCGGTAAATCCGCCGCTGAATTCTATTTCATCTCCGTCCACCGTGATGGACCGGTAGGTGCGTTGTCCTTTCTTCCGGATCTCATCCGGGACATCGTTGTAATCTATGCTGAGGAACCAGCGCACCCTTGCTTTTTCCAGCTGAAGGAATCCGGCTGATTTGTCTTTTTTCAGCAGGTGCACTTTGTTCTCTTTCACCTCCCCGAATATCCAGGTCAGCATGTCGAAAAAGTGTACCCCGATGTTGGTGGCGATGCCTCCCGATTTGTGTTCGTCACCTTTCCAGGAGTAGTGGTACCACTTCCCGCGGCTGGTGATATAGGAGAGGTCGATGTCATATATTTTATCTGAAGGTCCGTTGTCGATCTTGTTTTTCAGCGCAATGATGCTGGGGTGATGGCGCAGCTGCAGGATATTATAGATCTTTTTCCCGGTTTCTTCCTGGTAATCCAGTAATGCGTCAATATTCCATGGATTCAGCACGAGCGGTTTTTCACAGATGGCATCTGCTCCACTGCGCAGCGCAAAGCGGATATGCGAATCGTGGAGATAATTAGGTGAACAGATGGAGACATAATCAATTTGTCTCCCGGTGCGGTTCAGTTTAGCAATGTGCCTGTCGAAGCGTTCAAATTCCACGAAAAAATCGGCATCCGGGAAAAAGGCATCCACGAATCCAACGCTATCGAAACGGTCCAGTGCTGCCACCAGGTCATTTCCGGTTTCCTTGATCGCCTTCACGTGCCTGATGGCAATATACCCGGCGATGCCGATGAGGGTAAAGTTCTTGTTCATGTAACTTAATTCTATATGTAACTATCTATTGATTATGATCGGGTCATATCGATGCGTAATGGCACAGGATTTATAATGCTGTACTACGCTATTTTTTTAACTTGGTTATTGTTCAGGGCATATTTTTCTCCACTTTCAGGACATACAGCGACGCCGTCTTCCCCAAATTCCAGTCGGTGACCATACGCACTCATCCATCCTACCTGTCGTGAAGGGTTGCCGACTACCAGGGCATAGGGTGGTACCTCACGAGTAACCACCGCACCTGCACCGATAAAGGAATATGCGCCAATGGGATTTCCGCAGATGATCGTAGCATTGGCGCCAATAGAGGCTCCTTTGCCCACCCTTGTCTCCAGGTACTGGTCACGCCGGACCACAGCACTGCGTGGATTCACAATATTGGTAAATACCATCGACGGTCCCAGGAATACATCGTCTTCACAGATCACCCCGGTATAGATCGACACATTGTTCTGGACCTTTACATTGTTCCCCAGGATCACATCCGGGGAGACCACCACGTTCTGTCCCAGATTACATTTTTTACCGATCACCGCCCCTTTCATCACGTGGGAGAAGTGCCATATCTTTGTTCCTTCCCCGATCCGGCATCCTTCGTCGATCACTGCCGTTTCATGCGCAAAGTATGATTGTTCCTGTGTCACTGGCTGAAGAATTTTTTTACAGTTTCAATGATATGTGCAAGCTGGTCCTCTTCCATTTCTGTATGAATGGGAAGACTGATTACTTTTGTACACAGTTCCTCGGAGACAGGGAAATCCCCTTTACTGTATCCCAGTTGATCGTATGCAGCCTGCAGGTGCAGCGGAACGGGATAATAGACCATAGCGGGAACATCATGCGCATTAAGGAATTCCTTCAGTGCGTCGCGTTGCCCGTTGGCGACCTGGAGGGTGTACTGGTGGAAGATATGTTCAGAATCGGGATTACGCACCGGGATCTGCAATCCGGGAATGGAATCAAAAGCGGCATCATAAGCAGCTGCCACTTCCTGGCGGGACTGGTTGTATGTGTCGAGGTGTTGCAGCTTGATCCTCAGAATGGCAGCCTGCATGGTGTCCAGCCTGGAATTTACACCTACATGATCATAGTGGTATCGCCTGGTCATGCCATGGTTAACGATGGAACGGATCTTCGTCCCCAGGTCGATATCGTTGGTAAACAGCGCTCCGCCATCGCCGTAGGCACCCAGGTTTTTGCTTGGGAAGAACGATGTACAGCCAATATGGCCCAGCGCACCTGCTTTTTTCGTGGTCCCGTCGGCCAGCTGATACGCAGCGCCGATGGCCTGGGCGTTGTCTTCAATCACGTACAATCCGTTGTTGCTTGCAAATTCCAGGATTCGGTTCATGTTTGCCGCCTGTC
>CAYOSB010000454.1:0-2232 GCA_964406495.1 uncultured Bacteroidaceae bacterium
AGTAATGGGTATGGGTATGGGATTAATCATTTTGAAGTACCCCGGACTTTTAAATCCATCATGCGCCCGCTGTTCACAACGCCCGACTATCCCTATATGGCCGAAGCGATTATTTACACCGATGCGCTGGCCTACCTGAACGATGTACAAGGAAATTACACGTTCCTGCTGCCGACCAACGAGGCCTTTAACAAGCAGGACATCTACATGATGGATCTGAAAACATACAACAACAACTATGCTGAGGAAGAGGGGATCGAAGGGGAAGATGCCACGCTGATGGAAGCCGTATTCCTGCAGATCGATTCGGTCAACAATGATTTTGACATCCTGGAAAAGCAGGATCTGTTTTCACTTATCTTTAACCACCTGTTTACAGAGGAGCTTGAGCTGACCTCCGAAACACAGCATGCCATGAATGCACTCGGCTATTATACGGCCTTCAATACAGACAGCATCTGGTCGGGTGGAAATATGGAAGAACGATGGATCGAGGAGGACGGCCTGGTCACAGAGGGCGAACCTGCAATTCCATCACCTATTGAAGCTTTTACTGCTCCCTTTGTTGATAACGGGAAGGTACATGTGATCGACAACCTGATCAGGGAACCGGAAAGAACGCTTGCAGAGGCATTGGATGTGAATCCGGCATATTCAAGTTTCAGGACCTTGTGCGATAATGCCAATATACTTTCCGGGGATAACCTTGAAATATACGGGAACTACACTACCGTATTTGTCCCGACGAACAGTGTACTGGACCAGTATATTGCCGAAGGCAACCTGCCTACCAATGCGGAGGAACTGCAAAACTTCGTCAGGTACTTTTTTATTGAGCATGACCAGTTCACCACCGACGCGGTGGACTTGGTTACTGATACACACAGCGTGGATCCTGAACAATCGACAGCATTTAACAAAGTATACAGGACCATTGCACTGAACGGTACACCCGGAAACCTGGAGGTCAAGGGATTAGCCAACAACACAGGGGTCCGGGTCATCGAAGGTAAAAACAGCAATATTATTTGTTCCGACGGCATCATCCATCAAATCAACGGTGTATTGCAATACTAAAACCATTGTACATGAAAACTACCAGAACTATCATCGCATGTCTCATATTAAGCTTCAGTTTCCTGTCAGCCTACCCGCAGGGCCGGGTGGTAAGAGGAGTTGTCACCGACCAGGAAACCGGAGAAAAACTACCGGGGGTGAATGTAGTGGAAATGAATGAGAACGATCGCATTATCAACGGTACCATCACAGACAATAACGGGGAATTTATCCTGAAAACAGAATCGGCATCAGGAAAGCTTATGTTTTCCTACATCGGCTATGAATCAAAGAATATTGCCGTTGATGACAAAACGTATCTTGAGGTGGCCCTGTTGGAAAAAGGACTTGAATTCGAGGAAGTGGTGGTGAAGGCGGACCGCATCCAGACCAATGGGTTTATGCCAGTTTCGATACGCGAGTCAAGTGCTTCCATCTCAAAGATCAACCTGGAAGGGGTCTCTGAAATGGGGGCAACCTCCATTGAAGAGGCCCTTGCAGGACAGCTCAGCGGACTTGACGTATCCATGGCCTCGGGTGATCCCGGCGCCGCAGTTTCCATCCAGATCCGGGGAGCATCCTCCATCAACGGAAGAAACGAACCCATGATCCTGCTCAACGGGGTGATCTATGAAACCGATATCGACGATGACTTTGAGTTTACGTCGGCGACGGCGGACGATTACGGCGGACTGGTGGATATTGCTCCAGAGGATATCGAGTCCATCGAGATCTACAAAGATGCAGCTGCAACTGCGCTATACGGACCGAAGGCAGCAAATGGTGTGCTGGCCATCAACACCAAGCGTGGGAAAAAGGGACCTTCGGTCATTTCCTACTCCTTTAAATACACGTCGCAGGATCCGCCGGACCCGATTCCGCTGCTCAACGGGCCGGATTACGTATTGATGCAGCTCGATGCGCAGTACAACAGGTCCATGGGTAGAACCAATGAACCACCGGACCTCTCCAACCAGGAGTTTTACCCGATCCTCTATCAGCCAAAAAGGAATTATGAATATGCCTGGGAGCACAGTCAGAATACAAACTGGATTGATGAAGTGATACAACGGGGCATGAAGGCGGACCATAACTTCTCTATTTCGGGTGGTGGTGAGAAAGCTTCTTACCGGATGAGCCTGGGGAGACTCACCAGCAAGGGAACAAGTATTGGTA
>CAYOSB010000455.1:0-2214 GCA_964406495.1 uncultured Bacteroidaceae bacterium
TGGTCAACAGATCCACCATTCCATCCTCCGCCGAAGAAAAAAACAATGGCCGGGTATACTTTGCCTTCACTCATGTGTACCGGGTAACTGAACTCCATGACCAGCTTTGTGCTGTCAATCACTTTATAAACCAAGCTATCCGGATGTGCTGTTTCGTTTGCAGGGCATCGTTGAATGTCTGCAGCTGTTCCAAACTGGAAATTCATCGCACATATAAGTATGAATAGTGCGGTGATGGCGTTTCTTTTATTCTGAGTAGTTGTCATCATGCATTTTTAAACTGAGAGATTTGATATTTTTACTATATAAATGTATAAATTTACAATTGTATATCAACATAATGGAACATATCCAAAACATCCTGGGATAACAACAAAACAGGCAATACCGAAAATACTATATTTTTGACCTCTATGAAGAGAAAAACATTTTTAGTTCAGGCATTTGTTGCGGGTATATTGATGGTGAGTATTTCATGCTCCACCAGTCCGAAACAGGCAAACGAAAACCAACCTGCGGAATTGCCAAATTTCATCCTGTTCATGGGAGATGACCACGGCTGGGATGAGGTTGGATATAATGGTCATCCGTTTGTTAAAACGCCCGTTCTGGATGAAATGGCTGCAAGCGGAATGCGTTTTGACCGCTTTTATTCCGGGCACCCCACTTGTTCTCCTACCAGGGGAAGCTTCCTTACCGGCCGGCATCCCAACCGCTACGGTACATTTTCACCCAACTGGTCCATTCGACCCGGGGAAATCAGTATTGCAGACGTTCTTAAAAAAGCCGGGTACACATCGGCACATTTTGGTAAATGGCATGTCGGACCCGTTAAGAAATCCTCCCCGACCAGCCCGGGCGCCATGGGGTTCGATTCATGGCTGTCGCACGATAATTTTTTTGAAATCGATCCTGTCCTGTCGAGAAATGGCGAGGAACCACAAAAAATCGAGGGCGAGAGTTCAAAAATACTCGTCGACGAAGCGATCCGGTTTATTGAGCAGGCAAAAACGAAACAGCAACCGTTCATGGCGGTCGTTTGGTTTGGTTCGCCGCATGAACCCTACAGCGGATTGCCGGAGGACCTGGCGCTTTATGATGATTTGCCTGATACATTGAATAATTATACGGTAAGATTGACATCCAATGAAACCGGGCAACGCATAGAGCGTCCGCTCGGGGATGTCCTGCAGGAACGGTACGCTGAAATCACTGCCATGGACCGGGCCATTGGAGAAATGAGGGAGTATTTAAAGAACAGTGATTTGCGTGAGCATACCCTGGTGCTGTATTGTGGTGATAATGGCACCCCGGGAAGTGCAAGAAGAACAGGAATGACCATACGCAACGATAAAGGATCTTTGTATGAAGGGGGCATCCTTGTTCCTGGCGTAATGGAATGGCCGGCAGTGATCAAAGATCCGGCGGTCAATAAGAATATTGCGGTCACGAGCGATATTCTGCCTACACTTGCTGAAATAACCGGACAGGAACTCCCGGAACGGCCAATCGATGGCATTAGCCTGTTGCCTTTTATGAAAAACCCTGAAATCGAGCGGACAGCACCCATATGCTTCTGGCAATTCAATTCCGGTCAGGCATTCAGTGATTCCCCGGAAAATTACATTGATCCCCAATTGCAGGAGGGGACCACACCACTTGCCAAAATGATGAACGGCAAATACACGCGTACGTTCCGGAATTATGTCTATCCTGAGGTTTCAGAAGAAGATTTCGGAGGGGAAAGGGCCATTATGACAAATAAATTCAAACTGATAATGGACGGCAACACACCGAATAAAGAGGGATATGAATTGTATGACCTGGAAAACGACCGTGCTGAAACAGTGAATGTGGCAGGTGAATATCCTGAAGTTGTGGAGGAGTTACAAAACAAGATGCGGACATGGCAGGAATCGGTGTTGAATAGCCTGACAGGAGCTGATTACGGGGATTAGGGAATGTACATATCAGATATCGGATTTCGAATATAAAATAGGGGATGAAGAATGGTGAGTGCATGAAAAAGAATCAAACAGACCGTTATGGATAGATTAAAACTTTTTGCAGTTGTATTGCTGATCCCGGTACTCCTCGGATCATGTGTCCAGGAAAAAAAGGCACCCAATATCCTCTTTATTGCAGTGGATGACCTGCGGACAGAATTGGGGAGTTACGGAACAAAAGAGATCAGGAGTCCGAACATTGACCGCC
>CAYOSB010000456.1:0-2210 GCA_964406495.1 uncultured Bacteroidaceae bacterium
AGAACAAAAAACCAAATCCAGTAAATACAGGATATTCAGTTCCAGGGATGGACAACCCATCGCATATAACTTCAGGTTCACCTCGACCCCATTCAGAAGCCACGGAAAATTCTATTACGTGGTCTCGCTCGAGGATATAAGCAATCAGAACAGGAAAGCTGAACTGGAAAGGATTTTTTACCACGACCTGATGAACTCCCTCGGGAGCCTGCAGGGGGTAATTAACCTGATCAAGGAGAAGGACCAATCGGACTCCTTCTACATTGAGATCCTGGAGTCTACATATAATGCGCTTTTTGATACCATTAATGAACAGAAACAATATACACTGGCAGAAAGAGGGGAATTAGCTGTAAGAAATGAAGAGCTCCATACCCGGGATCTGTTAATTGAAACCGTCTTGCCGTTCAGCAAGCATTCCGATTTCACTTCAAGGGTGGAATTGGAGGAGGAAATTGCAGATGTTATATTTGAATCAGATCCTGCGCTGCTCTGCAGGGTACTCACCAATATGATCAAAAATGCGCTGGAGGCTTCGGATCAGAATAACCCGGTCAGGGTCGGTGTTAACCTGTCAGACGGACAATTGCGCTTCAGGGTGCATAACCAGGAGGTCATCCCACTGGAAATCCAACAGCAGATCTTTGAGCGCTCTTTTTCCTCAAAAGGCCAGGGGCGCGGAATTGGCACCTTCAGTATGAAACTGCTCGGTGAAGCCTACCTTGGCGGGAAAGTTGATTTTGTTTCAGACGAAAAGCATGGAACGACCTTTATGATCGATCTACCGGTCAGGTGAGAGGTGCCGGATTTCCGGACCGATCACGCTTCCTATTCATCCATAGATGCCATCACCTCTTCTGACACCTCGAGATTGTGGAATACATTCTGGACATCATCATCGTCCTCAAACTCCTCGATGGTCCGGAGGATCTGGACTGCATCTGCAACGGGAAGTTCCTTTGTATCGTTAGGAATACGCTGTAGCTCTGCACTTTCAGTATCCAGTCCCATCTCTTCCAGCTTTTTCTGAACGTTGTGAAAATCTTCCATCGGCGTGGTGATCATAAAGGTATCATCGTTAAGTTCGATATCCTCAACACCGGAATCAATGATCTCAAGCTCAAATTCCTCGGGATCCAGATCTCCTTTTGCCAGGGTGATAATTCCCTTGCGATCGAACAGGAATGAAAGAGATCCGTTGGTACCGAGTGAACCTCCTCTTTTTGTAAAGATCGACCGCACACTGCTCACGGTCCTGTTATTATTGTCAGTAAGCGCCTCAATGAAAACTGCAATCCCGTTGGGAAGATACCCCTCGAAGGTTACTTCCTGGTAGCTTGATGCATCTTTATTGGCCTTGTTGATCGCCCGCTGGATATTATCCTTAGGCATATTCATCCCTTTCGCGGTTTGGACAGCCGAACGCAACCTGGGATTGGTTTCCGGATCACTCCCCCCCTGCTCAGCTGCTATGGTGATCTCCTTGATCAGCTTGGTGAATATCTTTCCTCTTTTGGCATCGTTAGCCCCTTTCTTTCTTTTGATCGTCGACCATTTACTGTGTCCTGACATATCCTTATTTTTTGTTTACTGCAAAAATAGGAAAACAGGCTGATTTTAAGAAATCATTACCGCCTAACTACCTGCACGCCTCCGAATACAACACCGATCCGGATGTGAAGCGAGGCTGAGTCAGGACTGTAATTGTCTGACGTATAATTTGCAGTACCAAACACAGCTGTATTTCCTCCAGGCAATTCTGCACCGGCAAAAACAGCATCTGCATCGATACGGACAGGCATATCCTCCCTGATCCTGATTACAGAACCTCCAAAAACTGTGTTGATCTTCGCCTCGAAGTTTCCTTCAGAAAGGTCCACGTCGGTGAAGTCGTAGACACCTTTCCCAAAAATAACGCTGTACTCCTTGCCTCTTTCAGGGCTGTCATAGACCCTTTCCCCGAAGATGGTCTCCTCGGGACCTATTTTCCCTTCCGGGATCAACACCCGTCCAAACAGCACCTTGATGCCGAGAAAGATAAAGAAGATGCCCACCAGGACTTTGAAGATTGGAAAATCGATGTTAAATACCACTTTAATAATGAGTACGATACCCAGTATGAGTAATAGCGCACCCCAGAATAAACCAGCTCCCATTTTCATTCGTTTAAAATTTATATTAAAATAAGAAGAAATAATAAATTTCTTCAC
>CAYOSB010000457.1:0-2206 GCA_964406495.1 uncultured Bacteroidaceae bacterium
AAGGTCACGTGCCGCCTGCTGCATTTGTTGTATTCCGGATTCACCATGACCGGTCAGCATGCCCACCAGGGGTTTGTCAGTGACGGAAAGTTTCTTGATGCTGCTCGTAAGACTGTATTCCATGCCCTCGGTGGATTGGATCACAGGCAGCACCTCTTTTTCTTCTCCCATACTGATCACGGCACCCATATAAGCGATCTGGGTTTTCATCTGGTCCTTCTCACGCACCTGGACCTGCATCTGCATGATCCCGGCCTGCTGGGCTTTCTGCTCTCCGAAATTGTCGTTCAGCGGATCGATGAATTCATAGACCACCATGCCATCGGAGGCCTGGTCATATTCAACCAGCATATCGCGCAGGTCCCTCCTGATCCGGTCGAGCTGGGGCGGCAGGTTGTTGGAGAAGTAGGCGGTGATGGTCACCGGTTCCGTCAGGTCCTCCAGGAGGTTCTCCGTGGCATCGCTGAGGGTATAGCGCTTGTCCTCCGTGAGGTCGAGGCGTGTAAAGTAATTTACAGCCAGCAGGTTCAGCAGTACCACGATACCAAGGACCAGGAAAATGATGTTGGAATATTTTCTGTTGGATATCATCGGATACAAGTTTTATTGATTGCTGTAGATGTTATTTGATTGGCATTTATTCCCGTTGCAGCCGGGGATTTCCGTTTCTTCCGGAGATTCCCAAAGCTTCCGGGGATTTCCATAGTTCCCGTGGATTCCCGTTGCTGCAGAGGATGCCTGTTGATACTGTGCTTTTCCATTGAAATTGTGTGCATTATTGATTACTACTCAGGTTTCTGCGCACCAGCACTGCCTCAGCACCAAAAAGTCCCAGGAAGACCACGGAAAAAAAGAAGATGAGGTCCTTCGTGTCGATTACCCCCCGGGTGATGGACTGGTAGTGGCTTGAGATGCTGAACCAGTCGATGACATTCCCCAGGATACCTGTGAAATTGCGTGCAATCATGCCAAAAAGAAGATGAAAGAAGATCCCGATCAGCAGCGCAAGCAGGAAGGAGACGATCTGGTTGGAGGTGAGGCTGCTGGCAAAAACGCCGATACTGATATACGCGGCACTCATCAGCAATGTTCCCAGGTAACCTGTCCAGGCGGCCCCGTGGTCGATGGGACCGATCGAGGCGATGGTAATGTAATAGGGCAGGGTCAGTGCGAGGGATATGCAGATCAGGAAAAAGACCGCCAGGAATTTTCCCCATACGAACTGCATGTCGGAAACCGGTTTGGTGAGGATCAGCTCGATGGTACCGTTGTTCCGTTCCTCTGCAACCAGTCGCATGGTCAATGCGGGGATAAAAAAGAACAGCGTCCAGTAGGCTACCCCAAAGAATGCATCCATGCTGGCTTCACCCCGGAAGAACACGTCCCCGTTCCCGTAAAGCCAGGTAAAGAATCCTGTAAACCCGAGGAAGGCGATCAGCATGATGTACGCCAGCAATGAATCGAAAAAGGATCGCAATTCCCGGCTGGCAATGATCATTATGGTTCTCATAAAATCTGTTTTTTATTGATCTGTTATATGCAATTTTGTAATAAATTGATCTGTAGTTATTTTTGTAGGTTCCTTGCTGTTGAACTGTTTTTTGATGGTTCAGGATACTGACCAGGGGACCTTGCTTGCCTCTCTCACAGCATCCTGCAAAATCTCCGCGCATATCTATACGCATTTTAGAATGCGCAGGAGCCGCCACGACGGTTAATTCGCTGTCAGTTCCCTGAAAATATCCTCCAGCCTGGTCTCCGTGGGTGTGAGTTGGGTCAGGTACCAACCTCGGTCCACGCACAGGTCGAAGACATCTTTCACGGAAGTTTGTCCTGCTTTACTGTGCACTTCGAAGAGATTTTCTCCGCGCGCCAGGATCTCCACCATTTCTACATTCTCAAGGTTGCGTAGCGCATCCTGTACCGCTTTCTCATCACCACCATGGATCCCTGTTTTCAGGATCTCTTTCCCTTCGGCCCTCCTGCTGAGGTCACGCGCTGTGCCATCCGCAACGATCTTTCCTTTATTAATGATCAGGATCCGGTCACAGGTTGCTTCCACCTCGGCCAGGATATGCGAGCTCAGCAAGACTGTCTTTTCCTTTCCGATTTTGCGGATCAGCTCCCTGATCTCCACAATCTGGTTCGGATCCAACCCAGTAGTTGGCTCGTCCAGTACCAGCACATCCGGATCATGGATCAATGC
>CAYOSB010000458.1:0-2169 GCA_964406495.1 uncultured Bacteroidaceae bacterium
CTGCAGCATTTTCGAATAACCGTAGCAGGGTATACAAACTATTCTCATCTTCGTTGGCCGTGACCAGGGTCATGTCGTGTTCCTTGTTGGAGGCTTCGATGCCCATATAGGATATGGATGCTGTGACCATATTCAGTATGTTCATGGATTCTCCCCTGGCTACCATCCCCTGTAGCGCTTCAGGATAAGCAGAAAGGTCAAGGTTCATATACATACCCATTGATCCGCCGGCAAAATCATCGAACTTCGAATCATTAAGTGTTTTTTCAAGGCCCTTGCCGGTGATTGCATCTTTATAACCTGGGGTGTTGGTGATGACCCACACATTGTCCACGATTCCGCTGTACAATTCCATACCATTGGCATTGATCATGAAAAAGTCACCCTCCTGTTCCACCTCGGCCATGTTTCCAACGGTACCCATCAGCTTATCCTGGAGTGTTTTATCATCCAGACCCATACCGATCAGTACTTCAACCGGGATCGGATTCCCTTCTTTGGCGCCGTTCACTGCAACTACAAAATCACCATTCATTGCTTCCAGGATTTCATTTCCAGGGATGCCAGTCCTCTTTTCTACCTGGCCCGAAAGAGAATCCATTTCAGGAGGCGAGAAATTTTTCACCAGGCGGGTCAGTTTATCCAGGTCGAGAGAAAACGCCATGGCCATCAAAAGGTCATTTCCAGGCGCCAGTTCCAGGAGGTCCTCGTTCAGTTCATCCTTCGCCACGAGGAAGGTTTCGGTTGCCTTGGTCACATCATCACTGAAGTGTATTTCTGAGTGCACATACATGGCTCCATCGGTGAATTCTACAAAGAATTGACCATAATTATTCTGAAGGTCCATTGGAAGTTGAATATTCAATTCATTGGTCATCCCCGAATTCCCGAGAATTTTTTGCAATTCATCACCGGTGAACCATAGATTCATGTCTTCCATTTTTCGTGTGAAATCGTTGAAATCCACGATGCTGGTCACCGCCTCCTCCCGTGGAAGGTCATAGAGTTTGACCAATTCTGCTTGCCACCACTCTTCGGACAATTCGTTTCCGGGGGAGTACAGAAAGATCAGCTCTTTTTCATTCCAGGCCATCGCAGCTTTTTCACCATCAGGAGCAATCATGGAATACCCTTTATGCTCGATAATCTCCGCATCTGCATTCATCGCCAGTGTCCGGACCATATCAGTGAATTTTCCAGCGTCTTTCATCACAGCTGTGGTTCCGAACACAGGTTCGTCGTCGATGAAATAGACAAACATAAATACATATTCACTTATATCCAGGCCGGATTCAGCAGGATCTTTTGCAATGCGCTGCATCACAGGGTGGTCGATTTTCCCGATCATGTTTTCCAGGGTACCAACCTGTCCTTTTTTATAGATCTGCTCCGGGTGCATGGATGCAACCAGGAAGGCATGGTCGGGGATATTGTGCACGGTTTCAGGTACCTTTCTGGAACAGGAGGCAACGATGACCATTGCAAGTAAAATACTGAAAAGTGAAATGTTTCTCATGGTTGAAATTTTATTTTGTAAAATGTAAGGCTAAGATACAGAAATATAGGATTTAAACGGATTAACCTTTTCTTAAGTTTCCAATAAACTAGCGTAACAACTTCGGATTTATTGTTCTTGTCCTGCCGGAATTTACAGCGCACGGGTCACGGTGATACTAACAAATATTTGTATAGATGTTCCGGATAAAATTTTGAAGGTTGCCCACTCCCGGGAATTGCCCACTCTATACCAGGAAGAGTAAAGCCACACCCCCAATACTGATGACGGAGCCAATGATCTCCAGAGGTCTGACCCTGTCCCTGAAGATCAGCACTGCAGGTGGAATAATCAGGATGGGCACAATGGCCATAATCGTGGCTGCAATTCCTGTTTGTGTATACTTTACCGCCAGGAGGGAAAACGACACCCCCAGGAAAGGTCCGAAAAATGAACCCAGGGCGGTGGCAGACATGCCTTTCCTGTCGCGTGTGGCTCCAAGCACTCTTTTCCATCTGCCAAGGATTGTTGTGAGGACAGCGAAGCCTGCAATAGCAGCGAGCAGCCTGACCTGCGTTGCAGCAAACGGGTCATAGTCCTGCATGCCGTATTTGCTGAGCACCAGTCCGATGCCCTGCCCGGAGGCTCCTAAGAATGCGAACAGGGCCCCTTTT
>CAYOSB010000459.1:0-2167 GCA_964406495.1 uncultured Bacteroidaceae bacterium
ACAGCGTGCGAACCGAACGCAGTGGAGCTCGACGAAGTCAATACCAACAAATTAAAAGCAAGCGGTCGAAATTATATCTTTCCGATGGATTCACCAAACCCAATATGTAAAAACTGGGAGTTGAACATGACCAGGCCGGGCAATCCTCGCCTTTTTGAGTACAACCTGTATTTACATCGATGGAGAAAATTTGTAAATTGGGCTGTCTATTAAAACTGAAACCTATGAAAAACAGAAATTATCCACAGCTTGTCGCAACTTTCCTATTATTGTTCGCTGCTTTGCATCTGTCGGCACAACCCGGAACCGGGATGAATTACCAGGGGGTAGCAAGGGATGCGAATGGAGCTATCCTGGGTAACCAGGAGCTGACCATCGAAGTGGGTGTCATCAACCTCGATCTTAACAATGCGTTGATCTGGGAAGAAACACACCGGGTAACTACCAGTGCATCCGGACTTTTTGCGCTGAAAATAGGCACGGATCCGGAATTCAGAACAGCAGGTGCAGCTGAATCGTTTTCACACATCGAATGGGGCGCCGGCGAACACGCATTGTGGGTAAAGATGTCTGTCGGGGATGGTGAATTGGTGGACTTGGGTCTGAGTCCCATCCTCTCTGTTCCCTACGCCGCGCATGCGATGCAGGTGCAGCAACCATTTACCCGAATGACTGTGAATAGCGAGGGCGGGGAGTCCATGCCCGGGGAAGCGATTTTTGAGGTGCGTAATTCAAGGGGATTGCCTGTGTTTGCTGTATATGATACCATGGTATGGGTGTATGCCAACGACGATCCCAATGCCAAAAGTATGAAGGGAGGTTTTGCAGTGGGCGGTTATAATAAACCAGCAAAAGGGCAGGTGGATGAACCATACATGTATGTCACACCCGATGGTGTCAGTGTGTACATCAGTGAAGATCCCCTGAAAGGACCAAAGGGTGGTTTTGCCGTAGGTGGTTACAATAAATCCAAGGCCATCGGGAACGAATATTTCAGGATTACCCCAGACAGTGTGCGGATGTTTATCAGGGGATCAGCGGATAATCAACGAAGGGCAGGTTTTTCAATTGATGGCATTAATCCGGAGGGGGATAAGGTGACCTTCCTTTTCATGCATCCAAGGAATTATTTTATCGGGGAAGGAGCCGGAAGAAATACAACACTCGGGTTTTATAATACGATGCTTGGGTATCATGCCGGTGAATTTAATACCGAAGGGTCAGCAAATGTCATGATCGGCTTTGAGTCAGGGCTTGCAAACAGCACAGGAAATGCCAATGTGTTTATCGGTACACAGGCAGGTATGAACAATGAGCAGGGGACTGAAAATGTCTACCTGGGAAGCAGGGCCGGTATGAATAACTTCGGCGATAAGAATGTGTTCCTCGGGAGCAATGCCGGGTCGGGGAATGTGGGATCAGGAAATATCTATCTCGGGAGCAATGCCGGCAGCCGGAATAAAGGATCCAATAACGTGTTTCTTGGCAACAATGCTGGAGATGCATTCCAGGAAGCCAGCAACCTCTTTGTGCTGGAGAATGGGACCAAAGATGAAACGCGAAGCCTGATGGTAGGTCATTTTGATCATGATCTGCTGCGGGTCAATGCATTCATGGGTATCAATGCAAAACCCGATTCGGCATATGCAATCAAAACAAACGGCACTATTTCTGCCCAGGAGGTTGCTACCGGTTCCGATGTCCGGTTCAAAAAGAATATAGAATCCATAGAGGATGCACTTGAAGTGATTCAATCACTGGATGGCGTCACTTACGAGTGGAACCGGGAACAATTCCCGGAGCGTAATTTCGACCAACAGAAACACCTGGGCTTTATCGCACAGGAGGTTGAAACGGTGATTCCGGAACTGGTCACTACCGACACCCAGGGATTCAAGGCAGTGAACTACCAGAAGATGAGCACGCTGCTGGTGGAAGCTGTGAAGGAACAGCAGCAAATGATCCTTGAACGCGATGAAAAAATCCGTGATATGGAAGAACGCCTGCGTCGACTGGAAGCACTGGTGACAGGTGATTGATGTTACTGGTGAATGGTAACTGATGCTGGTGAACCTGCCTCTACCAGGCGGGTCACCTCACCCTGAGCCTGAACTCCAGGTCCTGGTCGACCGCATCGTTGAAAATGAGATAACGGTTGGTGGCGGTG
>CAYOSB010000460.1:0-2165 GCA_964406495.1 uncultured Bacteroidaceae bacterium
TTGGTCAAAAGATATAAGCGATTCTTAACCGATATAGAACTGGAAGATGGCACATTGATCCTGGCCCATTGTGCCAATTCCGGTTCCATGAAAAGTTGCCTGGAAGAAGGTGCTGAAGTGTATTGCAGTCCAGTGAGCGATCCGAAACGCAAGACGCGGTTCACCTGGGAGATGATCCTTATCGGAGCAGGCTGGGTGGGAATCAATACAGGCATCCCGAACCAGCTTGCCTTTGCCTGGATCAGGGAGGGTGTGATTGAAGGTTTTGAGCAGTACGATATCGTCCGGAGGGAGGTGAAATGGGAAGACAGCCGTTTTGATATTTACCTTGAAAACGGGGAGGAGAAGTGTTTTGTTGAAGTGAAAAATGTGACACTGAAGATAGGGAATATGGCCATGTTCCCCGATGCTGTCACAACTCGGGGGAGGAAACATCTTGAAACCCTGATCAGGGTAAAGGAACAGGGCATGCGGGCGGTGATGTTGTATTTTGTCCAGCGAATGGATGTAGACGCCTTTACACCTGCAGCGGAGATTGATCCCGGTTATGCAGCAGCATTTGATAAAGCAATGGCTGCCGGCGTCGAAGTGCTGGTGGTGCAGGCAAAAGTAACACCGGAAGAAATCACTTTTGCAAGGATGCTTCCGGTGCTTTGAGGGATGGTCTGTTTGGCGGCGTGTTCACCTGTTTAATCCGTCAGGATCGATTGTTTTGTTCTTTCGCGTGTGAGGCTTTTATTAAATTGCGTAAATCCTTTCTCATCCCTGAACTGGTAGGCCTGGTGCATAAATGCCTGCAACCTGAGTTCAATGGATGCGTCCTCCTGACCGTCATAGGCGATTCCAACCATCGGTATGTTGCCATGATCCGCCCTGAAACTGTCAGAAAGGGACATAACCAATGTCCCCGGCATGCAGGTAAAGGGTTCGATGTTGGCGATCCCGGAAATGCCACGTTTTGCCAGGGCTACAGAGGTTCCCAGATTGGGGGCAGGGTCGCCGTCATAATGCCTGTGTACATAGGGCCCGCACGATTCAAGCATCTCCATCACGGATACTTCCAGGTGATGGTCGAATAGCTCCTGCACCGGTTTGATGATCTTTTTGGCCGACATGTTCTGTGTCATCTCCTGTATCCTGGACTTCAGGATACCGCCATAGTCGCCTTTCCATTTGCTGTCGCGTGTATACCGTATGGTAGAATAGACGAGCCATTCCGAGAGTCCGGCGATCCATGTTTCTGCTCCGAACTTCTCCAGGCGGTCGATCAGGTGCGCGCTGCAAAACGGATTGTCCCGCATGAATATTTCGCCCAACACTGCAACCACTGGCTTGCGTTTCCCGTTGGATAGCGGGATCTCCCTGAATGATTTTCCGATACTTTCCAGTGTTTTGGGAAAATCTTTGGCCCCGTTTTCGGCACATTGCACCAGCCGGTCAAGTCCATGCCTGTATACTTGTTCGGTATTCCCGGGGATCAATTCATAGGGCTTATGTTCCTGTTTGAATTTCCTGAGGATATCAAAGGCAACAAAGCTTTTCCAGATGTTGATGCGCAGCCTGGTACCGTGGCCGCCCGAGATGTCTTCATAGCTGTTGTCATTGCTGGGTGAGATGATCTCTGCCTTGTCAAACCCCAGCCGGTTGAATAAAATCCGCTGGAACTTGTTGTATTGTCCGAAACGGCAGGGCCCGTTGTGGTCGGGCATGAAAAAGCTCACCTTCGTGGGATCGATCCCGGGCTCCATCAGTTTTTTCAGGAAGCTGCCGGTGGTACAGATCATTGGGAAGCATTCCCTTGCAGAGGTGTATTTACGTGCCAGTTCCAGGTCTGCCTCGGTCTGCATCGGCAGGGACTCAGACTGGATGCCGAATCCCCGGCAGGCTCCTGCCACCAGGTAAGATGCATCGCTCATATATGGGAAGAAAAGTGTCCTGCCCTCCATGGGGGAATTGGGAGATTCTCCCGGACGATTGATGATTTTCGGTGCATCGGAAGTTTCTTCTGTTGATCCCCTCAGACTATCGAGGAATGCTTCATAGCGTGTGATCATTCCGGCATCGGCGCTGTGTTCATCGATTTCGATCTCCATATATGGCTTACCTGCCATCTCCTCATGGAAGAAATGGGAGAGGAAGGAGTCGGGACCACAACGGAAATTTCC
>CAYOSB010000461.1:0-2160 GCA_964406495.1 uncultured Bacteroidaceae bacterium
GTTCCTCTATTGAACGCAAACGCTCTTCTTTCATATTACACATGTTGAATTGAACAAAACCAATTGCCCGGTGTAGTACAAATGTAATAACAAGAATTTGTATATTTGCGTCTATTTTAAATTAATCCATTTAAATCGGCGCACAGAACGAAGAAGAGAGGTTGATTATGGCGAGTGAACAAGATAAAATAATCAATGAAGTTACGGCGAGTGATTATAAATTTGGGTTCCAGACACTCATTGAGACGGAAACCCTTCCCCCCGGACTGAATGAGACGATAGTACGTGCCATCTCGGCAAAGAAGGAAGAGCCTGAATGGCTAACCGAGTTCAGGTTGAAAGCATACAGGCACTGGCTGACCATGAAGATGCCGGAGTGGGCGCACCTGAAGATCCCCGAGATCCACTACAACGATATTATCTATTATGCGGCTCCCAAACGTAAGGCCAAATATGAAAGCATGGAAGATGTGGATCCGGAATTGATCGATACATTCAATAAACTGGGGATCCCCCTGGAAGAGCAAAAGCAGCTTGCCGGGGTGGCAGTGGATGCGGTTATGGACAGCGTATCGGTGAAAACAACTTTCCAGGAGACCCTGGCCGACCTGGGAATCATCTTCTGCTCATTCAGCGATGCCGTTAAGAACTATCCCGACCTGGTGAAAAAATATATGGGAAGTGTGGTTCCCTATACAGACAATTATTTCGCGGCTTTGAACTCCGCTGTATTCAGCGATGGCTCATTCTGCTACATTCCCAAAGGTGTGAAATGCCCGATGGAGCTCTCCACATATTTCCGTATTAACGCTGCCAACACAGGACAGTTCGAACGCACGCTGATCGTTGCGGAAGACGACTCCTACGTGAGTTACCTGGAAGGGTGCACCGCCCCCATGCGTGATGAGAACCAGCTGCATGCTGCCATCGTGGAGATCGTTGCACTGGAAAATGCAGAAGTAAAATACTCCACGGTACAGAACTGGTATCCGGGTGACAAGAATGGCAAAGGCGGGGTCTACAATTTTGTGACCAAGCGGGGGATTTGCAGGGGCGATAACTCCAAGATCTCCTGGACACAGGTGGAGACCGGTTCGGCCATCACATGGAAATACCCGAGCTGTATCCTGCTGGGCGACAATTCAACGGGTGAATTCTATTCTGTGGCGGTTACGAACAATCACCAGCAGGCGGATACGGGAACCAAGATGACCCACATTGGTAAAAACACCAAAAGTATCGTTGTTTCCAAAGGGATCAGTGCAGGGGTAAGTGAAAATTCCTACCGCGGCCTGGTGAAAGTATTGAAAGGAGCTGAGAACGCGCGCAACTTTTCGCAATGCGACAGTATGTTGCTGGGAGACAAGTGCGGGGCCCATACGTTCCCCTACCTGGAGATCGATAACGACACGGCCATCGTGGAACATGAAGCCACCACTTCCAAGATCGGTGAGGACCAGATCTTCTATTGTAACCAGCGGGGGATCGATACGGAAACTGCCATAGGCCTGATCGTCAACGGATATGCCAAGGAGGTGCTGAACAAGCTGCCCATGGAGTTTGCCGTGGAAGCACAGAAACTGCTGCAGATCACCCTCGAGGGCAGTGTCGGATGAGCAGGTTAGGGTGAGAGCTAGAGACGAGGAGAGGGGGAGAATGGGAGACGAGGAGAGTGAAACAGTGAGAGAGAGAGTGAGACGAAGAAAGTGGGAGCTGCAGATGACAAAAAAATAGTGTTTAAAACAAAAAATTTTGAATAAAGACGGTGAACCTGCCACGGCGGGGCACTTAAAATAAAAATAACAAGATATAATGCTGAATATAAAAGATTTAAGAGTCAGTGTAGAGGGAAAAGAGATTCTGAAAGGGATCAACCTGGAAGTAAAACCGGGGGAAGTACATGCCATCATGGGGCCCAACGGTTCCGGTAAAAGCACCCTGGCTTCTGCCCTGGCTGGAAATGAAAGCTTTGAGATCACCGAGGGAGAAGTTCTCTTTAAAGGCAATGATTTGCTGGAACTCTCGCCCGAAAACCGTGCCCGTGAAGGGATTTTCCTGGGATTCCAGTATCCCGTCGAAATTCCGGGTGTAAGCATGGTGAATTTCCTGCGTACAGCCATTAACGAACATAAGAAGTACAGGAAAGAAGAACCGCTTTCA
>CAYOSB010000462.1:0-2158 GCA_964406495.1 uncultured Bacteroidaceae bacterium
AGAAATATGACCTGGTGATACTGGATCCCCCGGCTTTTGCAAAACACCAGCGTGTGCTCAATAATGCCCTCCAGGGATATAAAAAGCTGAATCAGAAAGCCATTGAACAAATCAGACCGGGAGGCATCCTGTTCACTTTCAGTTGCTCCCAGGCGGTGAGTAAGGATAATTTCAGAAAATCAGTCTTTGCTGCTGCTGCCAATACCGGTCGAAATGTTCGGATCCTGCACCAGTTGAACCAGCCGGCCGACCACCCGGTCAGCATCTACCACCCTGAAGGTGAATACCTGAAAGGACTGGTGTTGAAAATTGTTTAATCGTTAATTCCTGCCGTTTGCCGGTAAAATCGTACCGCTGACCTAATTTCGTTTTCAGGTTTTTGGTAAATTTATGAAGTTTGCCTGTAACAATGTAAGGATTGGATCGTCCTTCACATAGTTACCTATCCATTATATATCCAAATTTCTAAATTCTATATTATGAGAAAAGCAACACTATCTATACTGATTATTTCAGCATTCATGCTTCAGTCCTGTGTATTTGGGGACTGGGACAATGGGATTGTCGGGGAGGGCGACGTGGTGACCGAAGTCATTGCGATCGATGGTTTCACCGGCGTGCACGCCAGCTCTGGTATTGATGTGAACATCACCCAGGGAGACTTTCATGTGGAGGTCGTCGCAGATGAAAACCTGCATGAATATATTTCAGTTGAGCGTGAGGGGGGTGATCTTCGCATCGGCTCTGAGCGAAACATCTACCGTGCCAAATCCAAGGTGGTCAATGTATCATTGCCCGAACTGACCAACATCAGGATCAGCAGCGCCGGAGACATTGAAGCAACCAGTATGTTCACCTGCGAGGAGCTTGATATTGATATCAGCAGCGCAGGAGACCTCAGCCTGGAAGTAGAGGCAGAGGCAATCGATGTTTCCATCAGTTCAAGTGGGGACTGCGATCTATGGGGCAGGACCATTGAACTGGACGCACGGCTCTCCAGTGCCGGTGACCTGAATGCATTCGACCTGGAGGCCGATTATGTGAAGGTACGTGTATCCAGTGCCGGGGATGCAAGCGTGTATGCCAACAAGGAGATCGACATGACGGCTTCGAGTGCTGGTAATATTTATTATAAAGGTGATGCTGATGTTATCAGGAGCAGCACATCAAGCGCAGGGAGCATTATCAGGAGATAAAATCTTTCCGGTAGAACCGGTATATTCCATTCTTTTCAACCGCATCTCGTCAGATTAAACGGTGTGCGGTTGTTTTTTTACCGGGTGAAAAGCCATTCATTTTCCCCGGAATGGTCACCATTGTAATAGTAACCCTCCAAATCAAAGGCTTTCAGATGCTCCGGGTCGTTGATCCTGTTCTGAATGATAAAACGCAGCATCATTCCGCGGGCTTTCTTGGCGTAGATCGTCACATTCCGGAAACCGTTCCCGTCCTGCTCCTTGAATACGGGTGTGATGATGCGGTGGGGAAATTTCTTTGGCTGAATGGAGCTAAAATACTCGTTGGAGGCCAGGTTAATCAGTGTGTTTCCTTCGGTATCAGCAGTTAGCCGGCTAATCTCCGCCGGGATGATCTCCTTCCAGAATTCATACAGGTTCTTTCCCCGGCTGTTGGTCAACTTTGTCTGCATCTCCAGCCGGTATGGCATGATGAGGTCAAGCGGGCGCAACACACCATACAATCCGGAAAGAATTCGCACATGCTCCTGTGCAAACTCCAGGTCCTTTTCTTTCAGTGTCCGGGCTTCCAGTCCGTTGAATACTTCCCCGGAAAAGGAAAGCAATGCCTGGTTGCAGGATCCGGCCGGGTGTTTTTTGTCCCATGCTGCAAACCGTTCGAAGTTCAGAACGGCAAGTTTGTCGCTGATTTTCATCAGGGATTTGAGCGCGTCCGGTGATAATTTGCGAAGCGCGTTTACCAGCTTCACGGACTCATCCAGGTAGGCAGGCAGGGTATGCTTGCTGGTAACAGAATGATGCGACATGTCGATGGTTTTGGCCGGGCCAAGAATTGTTAACATAACACTTTAACCGAGATAACTTTTAAGGATTTTGCTTCTGCTGGTATGCTTTAGCCTTTTAATCGCCTTTTCTTTGATTTGGCGCACACGTTCCCTGGTGAGGTTGAATTCTTCCCCGAT
>CAYOSB010000463.1:0-2149 GCA_964406495.1 uncultured Bacteroidaceae bacterium
ACGACCCTCCTGGTTCAGGTAGATCACCGCCCCGGTTCCTTCCTCCTCGATCATCTCCATGGCTTTGTGCAGTTGCTCACCGCAATCGCACTTATAACTGCCAAATATATCACCCGTCACGCAGGAAGAGTGCACCCTGGTAAGTACAGCATCTACCCTGGTCCAGGTCCCTTTGGTTAGGGCAACATGTTCCATCCCGTTGGATTTCTGGATAAACGGGGTGAGTTTGAAATCACCATAGGCAGTGGGGAGATTCACTTCCACACCTTTCACTATGATGCTTTCCGACTGCAACCTGTGGGCGATCAGGTCCTTGATGGTAACGATCTTCAGGTTGAATTTATTCGCGATCCTTGCCAGTTCCGGCAATCTTGCCATGGAGCCATCTTCATTCATGATCTCCACCAATACACCACCGGCTCTCAGGTTGGCCAGCTTCGTCAGATCAACGGCAGCTTCTGTGTGTCCTGCCCTGCGAAGCACTCCCAGGTATTTAGATTTAAGCGGAAAAATGTGGCCCGGTCTGCCCAGATCATCCGGACGGGTGGTCGGATCCACCAGGGCACGTACCGTTTTGGCACGGTCCGATGCAGATATCCCGGTGGTGGTCCCGCTGCCGATGAGGTCCACGGAGACAGTAAATGCGGTATTATGGCTGCTGGTATTGGATTTGACCATCATAGGCAGATCCAGCTCTTTGCAACGCTCTTCTGTCAGCGCGGCACAGATCAGACCACGGCCATGCACAGCCATAAAATTGATGGTTTCAGGTGTGGCAAGTTCGGCAGCGGCGATGAAATCTCCTTCATTTTCCCGGTCTTCATCATCCACGACAATGATGATCTTGCCATTTCGGATATCCTCAATTGCTTCTTCAATAGAGTTTAACCGTATATCTTTATCTGTTGGTTGGTTGCCAGACATCTTTCCTTATCCCTCCTAGATTGTTAATAAATCCATGAATCAATGCGATATTCATGGTGACGAAATGTCTTACGAATCGCAAAAATACAATATGTATTCCGATTTTACTCAGAAAATAGTCAATAATCGGGATACACAGCGCTCCAGCAAGTCCGAATAGCGTGTATTCATAGAATCGGTGGGAGGGATAGAGAAATATATTTGACAGCATAAACAGTAGAATGATGAAGGGACCTAGCCACCTGATCACCTTGTGGGATATATATGCAAAATAAGCCCCTTTCCATGGGCGAAGAAGTTCACGGCCGAAATAGCGCATGTTCCTGTAATTTCCTGTTGCGATCCTTACTTTTCTCCGGTATTCTTCCGAGAGCAGGTTGGGTACATCCTGATAGGTGATTGCATGGATATCCAGGATCGCCTGCTTCTTTTTGCGCAGCACATTCATGGAGATGAAAAAATCGTCTACGGCAAATCCTGCCGGGACCCTGGTGAATAGCTCTTTCCTGATGGCATAGATGGCACCGTAAACGCCTACTGTTGCTCCCCATACCAGGCCCTCTCGGTATTTGATCAACATTTCACGTGACATGAATGCTTTTTCCTGGATCGAGACGCCGTCCTTTTCCACGGATTCATTCAGGACATTGCCTCCCACGATACCGATTTGACTGTTTCTGAAATGCCGCATCAAGGTGCGGATGGTTTTTTTATGGAAGATTACCTTCGCATCGGTCATGATGATAAAATCATCCTTCGCTTCGTCCACGAGCTGGTTGATTACCCCCGGTTTGCCACGTCTTTTGCTGAATATGCGGGGTTGTACCCGTGCATCCTTCTCGTGATAACCTGCCAGGATCTCATTGGTCCGATCAGAAGATGCGTCAGATCCCACGAGGATGGTGATTTTTTTTGGAGGATAATCAGCATTCAGCATTGAATCGATTTTTTCGCCAATCACTCTTTCTTCGTTGAACACAGACATGATAATGGTCACGGCGGGAAGCGCTTCATCGGAATACAGAAGATCGTTCTCCTTTATCCCGGATGAGAGGACCTGGAGAATCCAGGGGTACAGCATGTAGGAATGCAGGATCAGGAAAAGTGTGGTCCAGAATATGATGTGCCAGATGATCATGCCAATTTTTTATAGAACGCTGCCAGCCTGGAAGCAATGGTAAAGGTATCAAATTTTTCCTGTATCATTTTCCGGGCTGCCCTGCCA
>CAYOSB010000464.1:0-2135 GCA_964406495.1 uncultured Bacteroidaceae bacterium
CCTGGGAAGCAGATTCAGTTTAAATTTCGAACTTTTTTTGACCAAAGAGCCGCCGGCAAGAACCAGGATTCTATCTCCCAATTGGTAACCACCCAGTTTCATTCCTCTCAGGAGCAATGCGACACCGAGCTGGTGGTCCTTCTTACTCATCCTGAAGCGCAGGGTCTGACCGGTAGATCCTCCTGTAGACTGATTGACATATTTCTTGTTGTTGGGGCGTGAAAACAGGGTATACCGTTCAATTATATCCTGCTTGGTCAGAACAGGGACCTTTCTGGAAAAATCATCCGTGGTTTTAATCTCCCCGATATTCACGTTATGTAAATCGAACCAGTATTTGTAAAAGGGAACATGCTGATAACAGTACCTGAGGAGCTTCCGGATCTCACGGAACTGGGTCTCCCGGAGTGCCTCGTAGCTTAAGGCTGAAGATTTTTCAAGGTACTTTAAATACTTGAGCCTGCGGTCCTTCTGAAGAAAAAATATGAATCTGATCAGTAACCTTCTTACAACCATGCGTACCGCTCTCGTTTTTAGCTGATTTCAAAATTACACTTTTTCTGGAAAGTATAGGTCGTCCGCGTTACATTGAATGCATATGATTTGATTTGATTGGCGGGACCTCACAAGTCCCGTGTAAACAAATTACTGACCACGTTTTGTCTCCACAATAACCACCCCGTTTGCTCCTCTTGAACCATAGACTGCAGCGGATGCATCTTTCAGTACATTGATACTTGCAATATCTGTGGTATTGATGTTCCCAAAATCAATTGTGCTCACTTCCCGGCCATCCACAACTAGTAATGCTGCATTGGAATCTGTCATGTTGGCTGTGCCGCGTATCACAATTTCACCCGTGTTTTTCACCTGGACTGAAGATGAAAACATGGATAATATTACATCATAAATATCCCTGTATTTTGAAAAATCTATATCGCTTTCGTTTACATTAGAAACAGCGTACAATTTATCAGCATCCCTGACATGTCCGTATCCCACCGCAAGTTCACGGTTTTCTTCGCCAGAGAGCAGTTTTAAATTCACCAGTACGAATTTTGTGTTTTCCTTAATTCTCACTCTCCGCCTTGCAAACCCCCTGGCTTTTACAGTGATCCTGTCCTTCGGGGCACTGGTAATTGAGAACATCCCCAGGGTATCGGTTTTTACAATTTCACCCGTGCTCTTTGATTCAATGGTTGCGTCGATTACAGGGATGCTTTCAAAAGTGGTTACCATACCTTCGACAACTCTTTCCTGTGCCAAAACGCTGCCGGTGGCGATCAATATAAATAGTGATGATAGAATTATTTGAAATTTGATATTCTGTTTGTTGATTGATTTGAACATGGCTCTTGTATTTTTAATGATCCGTTTTATAAGTAGCTGCTTTATTATCTGCAAGATATGCCTTCTATTATTATGTGTCAAATGAACGCATAGCTAATTCACAAAACAAACATATGTTATACCTAATTTACTGCAAAAAACGCACCAACTGTGCATCATTCAGTATAATTTGTCCGATGCACCGGGATCTTCAAACTGGTGTCGCATTTTTTCAAGGCTTTCCGTTGATCCAATGGCGGTTACAATGTCCTTTTTGCGTAAACGAGTATACCCGTGAGTTACAACCATGTGCCCTTTGCGCTTTACGGACAGGATCAACAGGTCGGCAGGTAATTTCAGATCGCGAATTGCCATTCCATGAAACCGTTTGTCCCGCACTTCAAAATCTTCAGCATCCTGCCTCTTATCCATTCCCAGGATCAGGGAGGTGGCCATGGGTGCACGGACAAAGTGATCCAGCAGTCCAACCACTGCAGTATAGGGTTCAACGATCTGTGCCCCGAGATCATTAAAATGTTTAAAGTATTTCCTGTCATTAATCCGTACCACAATTTCCTTTGTCCCCAAATGTTTATAAACGATATCACAAATAGACACATTTTCCTGGTCTGAAAGCATCAGAACAATCACCTCTGCTTTTGAGGCATCCAGCGCTTCAAAGGATGTAATATCCAGGCTGTCGATAAATTCCAGCTGAATATTTGGTATTTCCGGAACCTCGTCCTTTTTTTTCAAGGTTGCAATTTTTACTTTCCAGTCGTTCATTTGAAGCTGACGAGCGAGGG
>CAYOSB010000465.1:0-2128 GCA_964406495.1 uncultured Bacteroidaceae bacterium
GAATGGTATTCACGAGGTAACGCCGACTGGATGATCTGTGAAGAAGAACCTTTCGAAGGAACTTACTGTGCACAGTCAGGCGATATAGAGGATACTGATATCTCACGTTTATTCATGGCTGTGGATGTGCTGGAAAAAGACTCAATTTCATTCTATCAGAAAGTTTCCTCCGAAGAAGATTATGACTTTCTGAAGTTTTACATTGACAATACCGTGATTGACCAGTGGTCGGGTGAAACCGAATGGGAAAGGGTTGCCTACCTGGTGCCAAAAGGATACAGAATTTTGCAATGGGTTTACAAAAAAGACATGTATGTTTCGGAAGGAGAAGATTGCGGATGGGTTGATTATATCTGCCTGCCTTTCTCAAACCTTTATTATGTTGGTACGGATGAGTTGAATCCCTTACAGGCGAACAATAACGTTAATGTTTTCCCGAATCCTTTCAGTACAAAAGCCACTGTTTTGATCAATCTTGAGGAAAAAAGCAGTGTTATTGTTGAGGTTTACAATATGAACGGTCAACGAGTAAATACCCTGAAAAACGGCCATTGCGAAAAAGGTGTTAAAAAATTGCAATGGAGCGGAACAAATGAAAGCGGTAGCCAGTTGAATGCAGGAATTTACTACATCCGGACAACAACAGACCACGGTACATATGTAAACAAGGTGATCTTATCCAGATAAATAAATAAACCTGTTCCATTAATTATCAGCATCTTTTTAATATTTGTTTTTGCCTGTAATACACCAGTAAAAGAAACCGAAAAAGAAGCTGAACCAGAAAAGGTAAACGGTAAACAACTTGAAAAAGAATTATGGTCCGATTTCAAATCAATGAAAATGGATACTATAACTAAAAAAATTGCAGATGCTTTTCAATCTGTTCACGGTGACGGCACAAGAGACAAACAGAAAGAAATAGAATTGCTGAAGAATTTGAATTTAGGCAACTATCAATTAACAGATTTTACAGTAACGCAGCATGATAATATAATAATAGTAACATATATGGCATCTGTAGAAGAAACTATTGAGGGTGAAACACTTTCGGCAACTCCTACACCGAGAATGAGTGTCTGGATAAAGAGCGGGAAGGGCTGGCAATGGATAGCTCATGCCAATCTTAATCCTATGAAAAACAATTAAGACTAATAAAATCCTGTTAAAATATTGTATCTAAACAGGCTTCACCCGGGCATATAACCATTGCACCCGGGTAGGCCTGTTCTTCAAACCCTTTAAAAATAACGCTAAAATTTCATCTGCATAGAAATAATAAAATTCCTGCCGGGCGCTGAAATACCCGAGCTGTATGGCCTGTACCTTTGATCCGTCAGGTTTTCCAATCCCGCGCTTACAACAAAAAGATCGCTTAGCTGATACATGGCCTTGAAGTTAAGGGTATACCAGGACGGCGAATAGGTATTGCCATTGGCGTCTTTGGCATAGATCTCAGTTTTGCCTTTTTCTTCCTCCGGCATGTCTTCATGTTTTCTCTCCCCGCTGTATTCTGCATAAAACTACATATTGAGCTTGCCTGCGCGGTATTTCAACCTCGTCACCCCGAACCAGGGGGGTGCATGCCGCGTGGGGCTTTTGCTGCCATCGTCCAGTTCTTCCGTTCCTTTCTGAAAATTAAAGTCCGATGACAATTCACAGCCTGCAGGCAACCTCAACTCCAGCCCTGCCCAAAAACCGCAAATATAAGCACCCGCTGCATTTTGTATGGCTTGCACCCTGCTCATCACCCCGTCGTACATGATGCTGTCCAGTCCCTTGAGGGTGTAATCCCTCCTGACAAGTGCATTATCCAGGATAGTGTAATAGGCATTCAGGTCGAAACGCACATGGTCCCCGATACTCTTTGCCACACCCAGATCAAGATTATAGGAATATTCCGCTTTCAAATCGGGATTGGGCACCACAACCGCGCCCGGTTCCGAGTCGAATACCTTACCTACATCATCTACATTAGGTGAGCGAAAAGCCGTGGGAACATTCACCTTAAACACCCACGATTGTTCGGGCCGGTGGGTTATGCCAATGTTACCGGTCAAAGCGCCGTTGTTCAGATGAGCCTCTGTGAAAGGAAACGGATAAAAAGTGGTATCGAAATCCGCATTCA
>CAYOSB010000466.1:0-610 GCA_964406495.1 uncultured Bacteroidaceae bacterium
ATCTTGATTATCAACACCATGTGAATGAAAAAAGACTTTCTCAGCAAACCCTAATTAACTAGCCGAACATTCGGAATAGTTTTTTTATTACGCTTATTATTTGATATGAATGATTGTATTTGATTGTGTCTGTCAGGAATGTCATTATAGAAATCCTCAGTAGCGTGAAACCAAAAAATCAAATCCTGGTTCTGTTTGCAATTTAGTCTTGAGAAAGGGAAAACAACAGGGACAAGTGTATCTTTAGATAGATCAAATTTCTGACTTGATTGTATCCCCATAACTGATCCATTTAATTTAGAAATATATACAGGATAGTAGTCCTTTTCAGTTTCTTTGAAATGATAGTATGCCGTAGTTGGGGGTTGACCGTAAACAATTCGTTCAGTATAAATTCTTATGTAAAATCTGGCTCCTTGAAGTGTATCTCTGATTAATGTGTCAAGGTCAAGCAATTGCTCTATTTGAGTTTTTTGCTTCTTTCCAATTGATTCATAATATATAGCTGACATGTTCTCTTTCTTAGAAACATATATGCATTTATTCTCTGATCGCGTGTTCTTGTAAAAGACAAAATAATGTTGAATATCAAATCCCAATTTCCGTAACT
>CAYOSB010000466.1:620-2116 GCA_964406495.1 uncultured Bacteroidaceae bacterium
AGGAGACGCAATAGTTCCTTCCGCCTGCCCGGGTCCGCATAGAGCTGATTGGCCAAATCCTTGTATGTGTTGACAACCTCATCGGGATCGTTCACACCCAGGATTTCCGCCAGCTGCGTGTTGGCCTCCAGGATCTCTCCCGATGATGAATGTTGAATATCAAATCCCAATTTCCGTAACTCTTCCAAACTTAAATCATCTATTATATATAGATTACCATTTAATGGTTCGTTACTAAAGTTTTGATCTACACTTTTCTCTGATACGATAATTTCGTTATTTTCAGCATCAGCTACTTTTTTAGTTGCTGAATTGAGTTCATCCGATTTGGTTTGAAAAATGGAACCGGGACGGCTGTTTTTCTGAGATACTGTTTCTGATGAATCAGCTTTTGTAACGGGGTTATTTTTAGCAGGAGGAACACTTTTTTCATGTAAATTGGTGTGTCCCTGATTCTGTTTGCTAGATCCTGATAAACTGAAAAATAGGACCGTTGAGGTAGTTATTATTGCAGCAGCAGTAATCAGGATGATCCACAGCCTGAATGAACTTCCTTTCAAATTATATGAAGATGTGGTTTTAGGATGCAGAATGAAATGATTTATCTGTTCCAGATTAATATATTCGGGCATGCTTTTAAATTGTGCAAAGAACAGGTCCATGTCTTGATATGAAAATTCTCTTCTCATTTCTCAGGCTTAAAGGTTTAGAAATAAAATGGCCGCATTTACCTGTGAGGGTTCTGACAGTTGTTGAAGGAGTCTTTCACGCCCCCTTTTCAAGCGTTGCTTCACCGCAGACAGGCTTCCTCCCTGTATATTTTGAATGTCTTGCAGGGAAAGGTCTGAAATGTGAAACAGGATCAGTGCCTCGGAAGTCTTGGATGGCAGTTTCAGCATCCTATCATACATGATCCTGAAATCCGTTTGCACCTCCGGATTTTGCTTCAAATCCTGAAGACACATCAGTTCCTGAACATTGATTTCTCCGTTGAATCTCTTCTTCCGGGATCGCATCCGATGAAGATTACCGGCTACGGAAAACAGGTAGGATTTGAATAAAGACAGATCCCGGATTTTATCAAGCCCCGTTAGAATAGTAAAAATGGTATCTTGAACAAGATCTTCGGCATCTGCATTATTCCCTGAGATTGCCCTGCAATACCTTGTAAAAGAACTGTGTAGAGGTTCGTATAATTCCAGGAATTGTCTGTTGGGGGATTCAGTCATTTGTAACTTCCTTTTTCTGTATGTTGCCTGAGAAAGAGAAAAAGTTACATAAACTTAGAAATTTTAAATGGATTCACTTCAATGTGGTAAAAACAAATCCCTTCTTCATACGCTGATTTTGAATGACCAGGAGAATGGTGGGAGTTTACACTGTTCTTTGGCCTCAATATCTGATGATCTTTAAAGTAACTTGCTGGCAAAAAGCTGGCAAAAAAGTTTTAACAACGTTCTAAACTGATACCACCCACCGGTGAAAAACGGTACCAC
>CAYOSB010000467.1:0-2105 GCA_964406495.1 uncultured Bacteroidaceae bacterium
GGCATTGGATTCCATACCGACCTGAAGGCAGATCAGGATGAGGTATTCTGCAGCCCGAACCAGATCAAGCAAGCCTGCGTAGCTATTCTTGTGAACGCTACAGAAGCGGTCAGTGATAACGGGGAGATCACCATGCGAACCACAAATCCCGAAGAGGATCAGGTCATGCTGGAGATCATCGACAACGGGGTAGGGATCGCTGAGCAGGAACTGGCGCATATATTTGAACCATTTTATTCCACCAAGCGGGAGACCAGCGGGATCGGTTTGGGATTGGCCATCGTGCATGGCATTGTTGAAAACCACAAGGGAAGGATCCGGGTGGATTCAAAACCAGGCAAGGGCACGACCATATCGATCATTCTTCCATTATCTGAAAACAAAAAATAAGTAACATGGCTGATAAAGTATCTATATTGATCGTTGACGATGAAGCGTCGGTCAGAGATTCGCTTTGTGACTGGTTCACTGATGACGGCTATGATGTGGATTGTGCGGAGGACGGGAAACAGGCCCTGGTGAAGCTTGAATCGAAGGAGTTTGATATTGTGCTTGCAGACATCAAAATGCCGGGAATGGATGGCATGGAATTGCACAAGCGGATCAAAACACTGGCCAGGGAGCCGGTATTTATTATCATGACAGCTTTCGCTTCCGTGGATACTGCCGTACAGGCACTTAAAAATGGCGCATTTGATTATGTTACCAAACCTTTCGATCCGGATGATCTGTCGCACCTGATCAGGAATGCGGCAAAACAGGTTGCCCTGCAAAACGAGAATGAATCCCTCCGTGAGAAAATAACTACGCTGGAAGATGTGGATGATATTATCGGGCAAAGTGATGCATTGAAGAAGGTATTGCATGATGTGGAGCATATCGCGCAATCCAATTCTTCGGTGATCATTACCGGGGAATCGGGCACCGGGAAGGAACTGATCGCCCGGGCGATCCATTCCAATTCATCAAGAAAATACTTTCCGCTGATCAGTGTTCACTGCGGTGCACTTACCGAGAGCCTGTTGGAGAGCGAGTTGTTCGGCCATGAACGCGGTGCATTCACAGGCGCCAGTTTTACCCGCAAGGGGCGCTTCGAGATGGCCGACGGCGGAACGATCTTCCTGGATGAGATCGCCACGATCTCTCCCAAGATGCAGGTGGAACTGCTTCGTGTACTGGAGTCAAAGACCTTCATGCGTGTGGGTGGCAACAAGGAGCTCACCTCCGATTTCCGTGTCATATGTGCCACCAATAAAGACCTGGAGGGGATGGTGAAGAACGGCACCTTCAGGGAAGACCTTTATTACAGGCTGAATGTGTTGAATATCAAAGTGCCACCGTTGCGTGAGCGAAAGGAAGACATCCCGTTGCTGGTGGATCATTTTATAGCTAAATACTGTAAATCGATGAGCCGGGATTTGCTTACCATTGAACCATCGGCATTGAAGCATTTGATGAATTTTGAGTTTCCTGGCAACGTACGTGAACTCGAAAACATGATCGAACGTGCCATCGTGGTCGGGAATGGTAAGGAAATCAGGCTCAAGGATCTGCCGCTTGGCAGTGAGGAAATGAGCAGTTCCGTAGAGAGCCTCGATGAGCTTGAAAGAAAGCATGTTGCAAAGATACTGAAGAAATACGACTGGAATATCTCTCGTGCTGCACGGGCGCTCAATGTGGACCGGGTCACGCTATATAATAAAATCAAAAAGTTTGGACTCAGTAAGCCCAGGTCATGATGGCAGGTTGTCCTCAGGCGTACACAAAGGTTTTTCCAATACAAGGTTGTAGTTATTGAATAACAATAAGATCATAGTCATCACTTGCGGGATGTTCGAGAAGCGAACTACCCGGCATATCATGGAGGAGATCGGCAAGATTTACAATGTGGAGGTCGACTTGATGGAGTGCACCATGGATGTGTCGCAATTCTACAACCCTGCACGCCGACAATACAATGCCGATGATTTACTCGAGGCCATGATCGCACGTGCCCCTAAAGGCTACCTGAAATATATTAGCCTGTTCCGCGGGGACCTGTATATTCCCATCCTGACCTACATTTTTGGACAGGCCCAATTGAAAGGGATTTTTGGGATCGCTTC
>CAYOSB010000468.1:0-2082 GCA_964406495.1 uncultured Bacteroidaceae bacterium
AATACGATCCTCAAATTTTCCCAGTGCAGGCTCGTCCAGTAATTCCTTATGGTAGAAAATCACGCTATCGGCTGTATACCCGGGTTGTGTGAGATCTATCTCAAAAGATTTCAGCTCTGCATAGACTACCGCCGGATCATAACCGGCTCTTTTCCAGAATACACTGGCACGTTTACCTACGAACCTGTTCATCACCGGGTCCACATAACCTGACACGTCATGAATGCGGATCGTATCACCAGCAGAAGCGCCAATGATCTGATTCTGATCTGTGATGATTTTCAATCCATTGTGATGAACGAATTCAAAATTGGTACTGGAGAATTGCCACTGAAGAGATGTTGCCTGGTAGATGAGTGATTGATCCAGTAGCACATAGATGGTATTATTCACACTGTTGATATCCTTCAGGAGGGTCTGTTCATTCTGCATAAATGCCTTATAACCTGCGATATATTCCTGGTAACCCAACTCCAGTTTATCCTCATTATGAAATTCCAGCAATATTTTCAGAAACATGATATAGTGGGGTCTTGGCCTGCAACTACGCTGGCGCATCAACTCTGAAATGACCATTATATCTTCCCTGTATCCGTACTCAAGGGAGTCCCAGGTGGAAATGAAATTCATAAAAGCCACCTCTTCATCATCCAACAAAGAGGTTCCAAAAAGCGCAGTAAGCTCCTGTATATAATGGGTGGTATCAAGGGAAAACTCCTTGATATATTGAGCGTTGGAAACCGAGATCACAAGGGTAAACAGGAACAGGAACAACAGCTTCTTCATTCGTATATATCTTATTTAAACAACTGTAATTTAGTATGTTATAAATCTCCTATTATCTTTGGGTGACTAGTGTCATGTCAATCATGGATTGACGGATATAGTTTATATAATTTTATCCTTGCCTGATCAGTTGTAAACTGCCACTTTATTTTGGCTTTTTTATTGTTTCTGTGGTTTTGCCAGGCTCTGACCTCTGTTTTTACAGTATTTATTTTTTCAATTCTTCGGTTTAAACATTGTTTCGTTAAGACATTGAGTTCTATCTCAGCCATATTGAGCCAACTACCGTGCTTGGGTGTGAATACAAACTCCAGACGATCCCATAATCTTTTTGCCTCAGCTGGGGCAAATGTTTCATATAATGCCGCGGCGCTGTGAGAAGCCAAATTATCCATTATCAATGTAATAATTTTTGCCTTGGGATATAGCTTATCACAGATATACTTCACCAGTAATGCCCAGTCTTTTTTTGTCCGGGTTTGAGTGACTTTCATATATCTCTTTCCTGCAAGAGGTTCACTGACCATAAAAATATTGCATACACCAGAACGTGAATATTCGTAATCGACTCTTCTTTCAGATCCTGGTTTCATTGGTATTGCTTTGCGGACTTCTTTTATCAATTGTTTCGGCGTTTCATCCATGCATACTACTGGGTTTGCCTTGTTATAAGGTCGCCTGTAAACATCGAGAACCTGTTCCATGGCTGCAACAAAATGGCTGTTTTGCTGAGGAGGTATTACCCAGCCTTTGACCCGCCAAGGTTTAAGTTCGTTTTTTTTAACACCTTCCTTACTGTTTCATAAGAAATATCATCTACATAATTTAATTCTACCATGCGATCTGCCAATAGACGCAGCGACCATCTGCCAAATCCCTTTGGAGGTTCACTGCATGCAATTGAGATTAGCCGCGCTTCTGTTTCTCCATCAACCTTTTTCTCATATACCCGGCTAGTTGGAGCATTTCCAAGCGCAGCATCAAGCCCATCTAATACAAAACGTTGCTTAACTCGATCAATAGTTCTCATGCCAGTTTTTAAAACATTGCAGACTTGCTCATTTGTCTGTTTGTTCTCGTTATGAGGCCCCTGATCAACATTAAGCAAAATAAGAGAATGAATGACCTTTTTTGCAGTATGGCTTCCCTTCCTGGTATTTTCCATCAATAATTCTCTTTCTTCTTTTGTTAAGGTTACTTTGTACTTTACCATGTTTTTTTCGTAAAGATACAAAATTATTATTTACGTCATACTATACTTGACATGACACTAGTTGCCTCGCAGAACATTTATAT
>CAYOSB010000469.1:0-2078 GCA_964406495.1 uncultured Bacteroidaceae bacterium
ATCACCACTACGATATAGAGCATTTTTACACCCATATTTGCACCCTTTTTCAGGATAAGCACAGCAAGGGCAAACATGGCTGGCAGGCTGATCAACTGCCGGGGAAGGACCATATCGAACCGCTCCCCCACCCAACTGAAGAAAAATCCAAAAGCCTCGGTAAATGCGATGACATAGAACGCCACGCTGATGGCCTGGGAAAGGTACAGGGCAAATCCAATGGTTGCACCTATATTCAGACCGAAAGACCGGGAGATGATGAAATATTCACCCCCTCCCTCAACCCGTTTGTTGGTGGCAAGTTCCGAGATGGCGAGCGCTGTTGGGATGGTCACGAGGTGACCAAGAATGATGATAAGGATCACTCCCCAGAAACCAACCGTGCCGACCGCGAATCCGAAACGCAGGAATAAGATCGCACCAAGGATAGTGGAAATCGCTGTAAAGAAAACGGGAGCTGTACCGAATGATTTTGAAGAGAATGAGGCCATTTATTTTTTTAGCCAAATGTACAATTTGTGGGAAAAAAACATACTATAAGGCCAATAAAGTTGGGATAAAAAGGGCAGCTCGTAAAAAAATGATTACCCTGCTGGGATTTGAGAAAATTGGTTGAACCTGTGGGAAGGGTTAAAAGTACAGGTCCCTTTCTCCTGCTTTTACGCGGTCAAGCCGTTCCACAAGCGTTGATCTGAAGCGCTCGTCATCATACTTCTTCAATTGCTGATCGATCAGCTTGTACCCAGCCATCCTGGTAGAAGTCGGTGCATAATCCTCCAGGTATTCTGCAAGGGTCAGCATTGCATTCGGAGTGCAATACCTTTTGATAAATCCGGGTACAGAAAACTCCATAAAGTGTTCACCGGTCCTGCCGACCCGGTAACAAGCGGTACAAAATGAAGGGATATAACCAGTATCGATCAGTTCATCCATTACTTCATTCAGGGTGCGGCTGTCATTGATCTCGAACTGTTCGGCATTGAGGTCCTGCTGGGGTTTGTTGCCGGAATAGGCTTTTAATTCGATTTTGGTTCCACCGTCGATCTGCGACACGCCATATTTCAGCACCTCTTTGCGAATGTGTGCGGGTTCACGGGCAGTGAGGATCAGCCCGGTATAGGGTACCGCCAGGCGCAGGATAGCGACCATACGTGTGAATTCATCGTCCGAGACCAGGTAGTCCCCATCAACATTCACGTTCGAAGCTTTTTTGATCCTCGGAAATGAAATGGTATGTGGACCTACATTGTAAACGGATTCAAAATGATTGACATGCCGTATAAGTGCCATCACCTCAAACCGCCAGTCATACAATCCAAAGAGTGCACCAATGCCGACATCATCGATCCCGGCCTCCTGTGCCCTGTCCAGTGCAGTCAACCGGTATTCATAGTTCCTCTTCATACCTCCGAGATGATATTTGGCATAGGCTTCCCTGTGGTAGGTTTCCTGGAATACCTGGTAGGTCCCGATTCCCGCTTCCTTCACTGTCCGAAATCCTTCAATATCCAAGGGTGCTGCGTTGATATTGACCCGCCTGATCTCACCATTTCTCTTTTTTACATCATATACAGTACGTACTGAATCGGCAATAAAATCAGCACTGTATTTCGGGTGTTCTCCATACACCAGGATGAGCCGCTTCTGACCCGATTCTTCAAGCATTTCTACTTCACTTACCAGTTCATCCTTCGAAAGTGTGGTGCGTCGTTGATCCTGGTTAGATGTCCTGAACCCGCAATAGGCACAATTGTTCGTACAGAGATTTCCAACATAAAGTGGGGCGAACAGTACGATCCTGTTGCCATACACCTGCTCCTTCAGCCTTCTTGCTCCCTCCTTGATCTCCCCGACTATTTCCGGATCTGTGGTATTGAGCAGTAGTGCTGTTTCCTGCATAGTGAGCCGGTGCTTTTGCAGTGATTTCCCGATGATCTCCCGCACCCTGGATGGATCAGGTTCTGCATTGTGCAACATCTCATCTATCTCTTTTTCAGAAATAAAAGGCTGCATGGGCTTATCAGGAATGGCGTATGTTTGCGGATCGTATATCATACTAATTGTTATTTACGATCCTG
>CAYOSB010000470.1:0-2070 GCA_964406495.1 uncultured Bacteroidaceae bacterium
ATACGTACCAATGATGTGGCAAGCGCCATGATCAGCATTATGAACATGGACAGGCCCAAACGCATTTGGGAGTCTGACGAATTGCAGCGAATCAGCAACCCTGAAGTCTGAATTCCACGCCTTACAATTGCCTACTGGTTATCGATCTCCTCCTCTACTTGCTGAATGATACGCCGGGTCGTGGCAATTGCTTCAGGGTCTTCGGTATATTCAAGTGATTGCTTCAGGCTGCCTGCTGCGAACTTCGGAGAACCGGTGAAATACTGGCACAGGGCAAGGTGATAATAATACTCATGAGATTTTTGAAGTTCCAGGCAGGTGCTGAACCACTCCAATCCCTTTTGAGCCACTTGCTCATTCTGTGGATCCAGGAATACTGCATTGGCGGCCGCGTTAAACAGCCACTCATGATCTCCTTTATGATGGGCTTCGTATTCCCTGTCGATGTATTCAATCATCTTATCAAACTGCCCTGTATAATGATAGAAATAGACATTCGACCTCGCCTTCATCTCCACGGGGTCCAGCGTAGTGCCTGAAGACAATTCAGGCAGGATCGCATTCAATTCCTTTACAGGAGCAATATCATTCATCTCCATACCCAGCTCAATCGCCTCGGTTAGCGCATGATCTATAAAAAGTTCCAATTCATCTCCCAGGGCCGTTTTTAATTCAGGAATATCAGACACCAGTTGTTCCCAGCTGTCCGTCTGCTGTGCAGTATAAAAAGCCATCACCTCCATGTCCATGGGTGACCAGTCATTCCCGGTAATATATTTCTCCTTGTATGTGCCTGCCACTGCATCTCCATAATCCTCCTTACCCATTTCGCGAAGTGCAGTTACAAACCGGGGATACTCCTCCTTTTTCAACAGTCCCGATTCGAACTTATTCTGCAACACTTCAAGCACCGGGTAAAATTCCAGTGTGGAAACCAACTGAGGTTTTAACTCTTCCCAGGGCTTGGCACCCACTACCGTATTCATCAGCGTTTGTCCTGAATTGTAAAGGAAGAAAGAAGGATATGCACTCAATCCGCTCTGTAAGGCAAACATACGGCCAAATTCCGACTCCCCGTCCATTTTCACATTGATAAATTTCCCGTTCATGTAGTTCCCCGCTTCTTCAGTAGCGAACACATTGGCATCCATCCATTTACACGGACCACACCAGGTAGCATAAATATCAACAAACACCGGCTTGTTCTCCCGGTTGGCATCTTCCCAAACCTGGTCCATCTCTTCACTCGACAGTATCTCCCTGAAATCAACCTGTCCGTTGGAAGCCGCAAACACTAACACCAATAATAAAACTGCAAGATTCCTTTTCATGGTTTTTCTTTTAAACTATAACGTCGCAAGTACTGATTTTGTTAACTTTCCAACAACTCATCCACTACCTCAACCAGCTTTTGCTCTTCCATCTCCCAGCACAACGCATTGGCTGCTTGATCAAGTTGCACGCGCCACACATCCCGCTTCTCTTTGTTTTTGAGGATCTCCCGCACCTGCTCCGCAAGGGCTTGTGGTGAGCGATCACTGCAAACCTCCCCTACGCCATACGTTTTCACAAGTGACCCCATCTCAGGCAGGTCTGAGCAAAGCACCGGCACCCTTGCCTGGATATAATCAAAGATCTTATTGGGCAGGGCCAGCCTGTAATTTAACCCAAGGTCTTCCTCCAGGGAAAAACCCAGGTCACATTGTGCAGTTATTGCAGCCAGGTGCCGCGGCAGCAATCTCCCGGGAAAAACCACTCGGTCGGTAAGTTTCAACCTGTGTACCTGGCTTTGCAGATCGGTTCTGACATCGCCATCTCCGACTATAAAAAGCACTGCATCAGGAACATATCGCATCGCTTCGATCATCAGTTCAATCCCTCGTCCGCGGTTCAGTGCTCCCTGGTACATTAATTTGTATGCTGAAGGGTACGTATCCTCAAGATTCCCGGAGACACCCGGACTCCGTAAAAGCGGGACATTCCTGATGGTCCTGAAACCAACACCATACTTTGCCCGGTATACTGCAGCGATGGAATCACTTACCGCAATACCTGCCCGGAGTTTTGGAA
>CAYOSB010000471.1:0-2070 GCA_964406495.1 uncultured Bacteroidaceae bacterium
CTGCACCTGAACGATTCCAAAAAAGAGTTCAACTCCCGGGTGGACCGGCACGAGAGCATCGGCAAAGGCGAACTGGGTCTGGCGCCCTTTGAATTCATCATGAACGATCCCCGGTTCGACAATATGCCCCTGGTGCTGGAAACCCCGGATGATTCCCTGTGGGAAGCCGAAATCCGGCGGCTGTATGACTTGATTCGGTAAAGCGCCCTGGCCTGCTCCGGCAGTGAAACAAAGATTTTTCAATGACGTTGAATCCGGGGTGAAATCCGTGCTGAAAAGCGGGTATATAAAAAGCTTAAAAAATCTTGACATCGACGCGCTCATGGAAATGGATATCATCATCTCCTGCCAGGGAGGCGGCTATACCCAAGCCGTGCGCCCGAAGCTGGCGGAAAACGGGTGGAAAGGGTTTGTGGAAACCAACGATCTGAAGGCCGACCTGGACCAGGCCGTCAGAATAACCGTGGACAGTAAATGCCAGTACCCCGCCGTATGCAATGCGGCGGAGACCCTCCTGGTACACGAGGGGACAGCCCCGTCCTTTACTGCCACGTCAAACACGAACAGGGCCGTGTCTTCACAGGGAAAGTAGACCTTTTCCCGGAAGTGCGGATGATCCTGCTCCAGGTAAAAATAATGAAACAATTTGTTTTCGGTAACCTTCAACGGTGCAGGCAGACCAGACAACGCCCTTTTTGGGGCGGTAATGGTCAGGAGGGTGTCGATTTCCCCGTGCGGACCATGAGACGCAGATGGCGCGATTTCCTCTCAAATGGAAGTATTGAAAAACGGTTCTGGTAGGTCTCTTGGACCGGTACAGGTCCACGAGCCATGACCTCAACGGTATTACGTTTCAAGGATTCCCAGTACCACTCTCATCCTGCCCGCCGAAAACATGAAAACGACCTCGACTGGCCGGAAGTGGCCCGATGAGGAGAATTTCAACGTTTCGAGGTCTGCCGGATGAGACCCGGTGTCGCCCGACATATTTCCACACTCACAGGGTGGCTTTGCACCATCTTCTAGGGCAATTGATCTCCTTTAGGTGCTCGTATTGGATCAATTTTTTCAAATTGACTGATCTTGACGGAACCATCGGGAAATGTGGCGACTGTTTCCAGATCACCCCCCATGGCTTTGATGAAATTTCTCAATGTGCTGATATACATGTCGGTGCGTTTTTCAAGTTTTGACACAGCCGCCTGCTTTACCGATAAGTTTTGTGCCAGCTGCTCCTGGCTCAAATTCCTGGCATGACGCAACTCCTGCAAAGGCATTGCATCAAGAAAGGCTTTCGTTTTATCCGCAGCTTTCTTCCTTGCTTCCGGCTTCATTTTCTTTCTGAGATTAGAGTATGGTCTCGTCATGGTCCACCACCCTGTTCCTCTTTCAAAAACTTCAAATGTTCCTCATAAATTTTTTCAGCTAATGGGACATAATTTTTGTACCAGCCTTTCCCTCCAGCTTTCCGGCCGCCAATAAGCAGAATGGCTGTTCTGCGAGGATCAAAGGCATAAAGGATTCTATAGGGCTTGCCTTTGCGCTGAACTCGCAATTCCCTTAGAACACCGTAACTGGCCCCCTTGATGTCCGAACTGTAGGGGTAAGGCAGATGCGGCCCCTTTGCTTCCAGCAACCCGCCGACCACCGCGTCAATGTCAATCAGTTCTTCCTCGCTCAAACCAACCCACTACGATTCAAATTCATGGGTATATTCCACTTCCCATGCCATGGATGGAATATAACCTCCAGGGAATATATTGTCAACAGCAAGGTGGCCTTTGAAATAGTCATGCCTCACCGCAAAGCAGATCAGACAATAGGACAATAGGTCATAAGCTGTTAATTTAACTGGAAATATCAGGTTTTGTTGATAGATTATCATATCATTGACTTTCGGCAAGGGCAGGAATTGCAGGCATTCCAGAGCAATACCGGAACGACATTATCCACCGGTGTTCATACTGAAGCTACACCAACAGCCAAATGAATATGATTCAACTCAGATGAGCTCAAGAAAACGCTCAAGGTCCAGTCTCGCCTGCTTCAGAATGTGCGAAAGAGTAGTTT
>CAYOSB010000472.1:0-2043 GCA_964406495.1 uncultured Bacteroidaceae bacterium
AATAGATCCTGAGGAGGTATTCGAGGGTAAAGATGATGGTGCAAAACCATTCGGCACTGATAAAGAAACCAGGCTGGGCCTCCCGCCAGGGTTTTACACTTTCTACGACGACAATTCCGACACTGAGTACGATCAGCACCAGCAGCGCAATATCAAATGCTTTACCAGGACGCGTCACCGTCCTGAATATCACAGCATAGATCTTTTCCCTGGTGGTAAGCATGAAACAAAATTACAAAAAAAGCCACCTCAAAAAGAAGTGGCTTTGCCTTTTTAAACCGATGGATTGTTTATTCTGGAGAAATAGCTTCTACCGGGCAAACATCGGCACATGCACCGCAGTCGGTACAAAGTTCCGCATCGATCACATAAATATCTCCTTCACTTATTGCATCAACCGGACATTCATCGATACAGGTACCACAAGCGGTACAGTCATCATTAATTACGTAAGCCATTTTTATTAAATTTTAAATGCATATAATTGATACAAAAGTAATTTCATTTTTTCTAATTCTGCAAGGCAACCAGTATATATTTATTATTTAGAATTGATCTAAAAACAATCGTTTGCATCAAAGAGAAAGGTTATTTCAGGAGGTTGATCGCCAGCCAGGAAAGCATCGTCAGCCCGGTTTTTAGCGAGGATTCATCTGCGCTGAAACGGTTGGTATGCAATGACAGGATCTCTTCAGTCTTTGCAGTCTTTACACCCAGCCTGTAAAGCATGGATGGAAAGGCATTTGAAAACCAGCCAAAATCTTCCGCGGTCATCCTGATGTCCATATCTTCAACATATTTTTCTCCGAGCAGATCGATGGCCAGCGCCCTGGCCCTGGCTGTGATTTCGGGATCATTTTTCAGCACCGGGTAGCCATGACGGACCTCGAGCACAGCCTCTCCGCCCATGCTGTCGGCAATGCCGCGGATCACGCGTTCGATCAGTTGATGCGCCTCTTTTCTCCATGTTTCATTCATGGTGCGAAAGGTTCCTTCCAGTTGCACTTCATCGGGGATCACATTCATGGCCCCATCAGCGATCACCTTTCCGAAGGAGAGTACCGTTGGTGTCCCTTTAGGAGCTTTCCGGTTGATCTCCTGCTGCAGTGTGATCAGCATATGGGATGCCATCAGTACCGGGTCGTTGATCTTTTCCGGAAGTGCTGCGTGTCCGCCCTGTCCCCTGACAGTGATATAAATCTCGTCGCTGGATGCCATGTAGGGACCCGGTCTGAATCCCACGGTACCTGTCTCCATTTCCGGGAGCACATGCTGCGCAATGATCATATCGGGCTGCACCTCATCAAAGATTCCCTCTTCCATCATCAGCTTTGCGCCACCTGGTAATTTTTCTTCTCCCGGCTGGAAAATAAAGAGGATCTTTCCATGGAAATGTGCTGTCAGATCTTTCAATACCATGATCGAACCAAGCAGACTGGCCATGTGGATATCGTGACCGCAGGCATGCATGACCCCTTTATTCTGCGATGCGAAGTCCAGTCCGGTTTGTTCTTCAATGGGCAGGGCATCCATGTCTGAACGCAGTGCGAGCACAGGTCCTTCGGAATCATGGCCCGAAATTTCAGCGAGAATACCGTGTTGGACAAAGGGATAGCGGTAGGCGACTCCCCAATCATCCAGCAGGCTGCGGATGTAAGCTGAGGTTTCTTTTTCACCAAAAGAGAGTTCGGGGTACATGTGCAGGTGCCTGCGGATCCGTGTAACCTCTTCGAAACAGGCATCAGCTTTCTGCTGTATCTTCTGTTTAATATTCATGCGATCAGAAGTCAAGGCTCAATGATAAATAAAATATTCGAGGTTGTATTTCCATATTTTCAACTCCCCAGGCCCAGTCGAGACGGATAAAATAGCCAAACAGCTGTGTGCGTATACCGAAACCGAAACCGCCTACCACCGGGGAGCGGTTGGAATTGATGGTTACCACCACTGGTGTTCCGGGCTCAGGATTTGCTGGAATCGTTTCGGTATCCCAGGCATTTTCACCACTAAGTGGATGAAGACCAGACCAGGCTGAACCGATAT
>CAYOSB010000473.1:0-2029 GCA_964406495.1 uncultured Bacteroidaceae bacterium
GGTATAGCTAAGACCATAACCAAAAGGGTAAAGGTATTCCCTAGTGTCGATGACATAACGGATCTTCGCGGTGGGTTTCCGGTTGTAATAGGAGGGAAGGTGTCCCACTGAGGCAGGGAAAGTGATGGGCAACTTCCCGCTGAAATTCATACGGCCCACCAGCAAATCGGCAACGGCCTGACCCGTAGCCTGACCCGGATGCCAACATTCGATAATGGCAGGTACATGCTCTTTGACATAGGTAAAAGACAGGGGGCGTCCGTTGAAAAGCAATACGATCACCGGTTTACCGGTGGCCAGCATCGCCTCCACCAGTTCGTTCTGCTCTCCCGCCAGGTTGAGGTCCGACCTGTCGCCCGATGAATTTGCCCATCCGGCTTCCCGGCAAAGGTCCGTGTTGCTTCCAAGGGCAAGTACAATCACATCGCATTTCCTGGCGACCTGCACTGCTTCCCTGATCATTTTAAGGTTTTCCTGTCTGTCCCAAAGGGCTACATCCCGCGGACTGTCGGGACCCATTCGCCGTGTCAGATGGCAACCTTGTGCGAACCGGACCCGTTCCGCTCCGAACTCTTCGATCATGCCTTCAAGAACAGTGGTGGCCCAGGCATTCGTACCGGCGTAGTTTCCATACTGGCAGGTATCGGCATTGGGACCGATCACCGCGATAGAACCGATGGAAGCGGGGTTGAGCGGTAAAAGCGCGTTCTCATTCTTTAAAAGTACCATTGATTCATGTGCCGCTTCCAACGCCAGTGCCTGGTGTTCTTCTGTATTGATGCTACTACCTATTTTGCTTATATCGGTATACGGATCATCGAAGAGTCCCAGTCTGAATTTAAGGGTGAGGATCTTTCGCACGCTCTCGTTCAGCAGTGTCTCATCCACCTCACCTGATCGGATAAGATCGACAAGGGCCGGATAACAGTATTGTGGCGGTTCACTGAGGTCCACATCTACACCGTTCTCCAGGGAAAGTCTGGCAGCTTCCTCCCTGGACCCGGTTACAAAATGGAGATTTTGTAGTTGGGGGATGGCATTGTAATCGGACATGATGACCCCATCGTAACCCAGTTTACCCCGGAGTACATCACGTACCAGCCAGGGATTAATTGTTGCAGGCACACCATCTACCTCGTTGTAAGAAAGCATGATCGTTGTCACGCCGGCCTCTTTGACCGCGGCCTCGAAAGGGGGAAGGAATGCATTCATGATCTCGTTCCTGGAGATATTTCCCGGTGCGGTATTCACTCCGCCTTCGGGAAGGCCGTGACCGATAAAATGTTTAGCAACTGCACTCATATTTAAGTGTTCAATATCTACTCTTTTCCCTTGAATAGCCCTGATAAAGCTTACTCCAAGCTGTGCAGTAAGGTAAGGATCCTCGCCGTAGTTCTCATCCGTGCGGCCCCACCGGGGATCCCGGACAATATCGAAATTCGGAGAGAAGAATTGATGCATCCCCATGGCCCGTCCTTCTTTTGCAACGGCTGAAAACAATTGGCTGAAAAGCGCTGCGTTCCAGGAACTGGCCAATCCGATGGAGGAAGGCAGGATCGTTACATCCCGTGTCATCACGCCATGGTTTCCCTCGGTGTTCATGATCACCGGGATACCTAGTCGGGTTTCTTCTATGAAGAACCGCTGGATCTCATTCATCTCCCTGGCTCCCTCTTCCGGGCTGTTGTGGAAGTACCTCCTGTGCAGGCCGCCGAGGCCATGCGAAGCGTATTTTTCGGCAAGTTCCTTTTTGTACTCCCCCTCCTTGCCCAGCATCTGCCAGACAAACAGGGTTTGTGCAACTTTTTCTTCAGGGGTCATCCGACCGAGAAGGTCTTCAACCCTCAGATCAATGGAAGCATAGGGATCGCGGTAAATCTCATTACGATTGCTAATGCAACTGGTAATAATCAGTGCACAAAGGATGAGAATAATTGTAGTTTTCATTTTTTAGCTATTATTCGCCCGGAGTATTCTCTTGCGGTTTTGATCTTTATTCAAACAAAATCCATGACATTTTATTTCCCTC
>CAYOSB010000474.1:0-2026 GCA_964406495.1 uncultured Bacteroidaceae bacterium
CGCATCACAAGCCACTTTCGGATTGCGCTCCGCCGCCATATTCATCACATTCAACCTGACTGGGAGCGCGATATGATGTTCCATCTTTCCGGGGGTTCCTACTACCAGCCCCCCTTCTATAAGGAAATGCGCTTGCCGAATGACATGATCAATTCGGACATCAAACCGCAGCGGTCGGTGCACTTGCTCCTGGGCGGTGACTATATTTTCAGTGCATGGGAACGCCCTTTTAAATTATCGACCGAACTTTACTACAAGTGGCTTGATGACCTCATTCCTTATAAGATAGAGAATGTACGAATCCAATATGCAGGAGAAAATATCGCCAGGGGATATGCGGCAGGCATAGATATCAAACTGAACGGTGAATTTGTCCCTGGTGCTGAATCATGGTTCACAGCCTCGCTGATGCAAACCAGGGAGGACATTGAAGGAGATTCCGTTGCTGTGTTGGTTGACGGCGAAAGACTTTACGAGGAAGCCGGGTACTATGCCAGACCTACCAGCCAGCTGTTCAGTGCCGGTGTATTTTTCCAGGATTATCTGCCAAACAATCCCGACTATAAAGTACACCTGAGTGCATTTTTCGGAACGGGTCTCCCATTGAGCCATCCGGATGATGATCAATATTACACCGCGTTCAAAATGCGTCCCTACCGCCGGGTGGACCTTGGCTTCTCGAAAGTACTGAAAAGGGAAGGACAGCAACTTGCAGACAGGAATCCGTTCCGGTATTTCCGGACGATCTGGGTGAGTGGAGAGATATTTAATTTGCTGGGAATAAGGAATGAAGCTTCTTATACATGGATCAGGACCATCTCCAACCAGCGTGGAATTCCTGCCCAGTTCGGCGTCCCCAATTACCTCACCGGCAGACGGTTTAACGTGAAAATCACCGCGCGGTTCTAATCAGAATTTACTGTTAAAGACAAATTCGGATTGCGGCAGGCGTGTCCGCTCCTTCTGCTCCCGTGCTGCAATCTCTTTTGGTAATTGTGTTGGCGCTCCTTTGTACCCGATGGCAATCATGGCCGCCGGTTCCAGGTGTTCGGGCAAATTCAGCACTTTCCTGGCACCCTCGGAGTCATATCCACCCATCTGGTGTACATATAGCCCGCTTGCAGTAGCCTGGGCCAGCAGGTTGGCTACGGCCATGCCCGTATCATGAAAGGCAAACCTGTTCTCAGTGGTACGTCCGGGTGGCACCATCTCGGCCATGCTCAACGCCAACACAGGGGCCGTGCGGGCCCAATCCTTATTTGTATCATAGAGCAACTCAAACAGCATCGGGTACAATTCATCCCCTTTTTGAGCAACCATAAATTTCCACGGTTGTGCATTGAAACTTGAGGGTGCCCAACGTGCCGCTTCAAAAAGTGCGTCAAGCACTTCCTGCTTTACTGGCCTGTCGGAAAATGCGACAGGGCTCCAGCGGTCAGATATAATTTTATGAATTTTCATTGTCTGATGTTATAATTTCATACATTTTGTTCAATTTTTTAACAACAAAAGTCAAACAAAGTTCTTGGTTGTCATGAAGAATGTTAAAAGACAGCAATATGTCTGAAAATCTTTACCGGCATCATGCAAATAAAAATCTGCATTCCATTAACTTTACGACTTCATTTAAAAAAAGCTGAACTAATATAAAGAACAGAACGCATGAACACACAAGATTACATTCAAAGAGAAGAAAAATTTGGTGCCCACAATTATCACCCGCTTCCGGTAGTGCTGGACAAAGGAGAGGGGGTATACGTCTGGGATGTGGAAGGCAAGCGGTATTATGATTTCCTCTCAGCCTATTCAGCTGTGAACCAGGGTCATTGCAACCCAAAGATCATCAAGGCACTGACTGACCAGGCCAATAAGCTTACGCTAACCTCCAGGGCATTCTTTAACAGCGTTCTGGGTGAATTTGAGGAATATGTAACAAAATTTTTCGGGTACGACAAGGTGCTTCCTATGAACTCCGGTGCAGAAGGAGATGAAACTGCCATCAAATTATGCCGGAAGTGGGCGTATG
>CAYOSB010000475.1:0-2025 GCA_964406495.1 uncultured Bacteroidaceae bacterium
ATCTCGAACGTTTCCTTTAGTTTTCCAACGGTGAAGGGACGTGGATCTATCAGCTCGGATGCACCAAATTTCCGGGCAGCAACGATGCCGGCACCAATCTTCATCTCACCATGTGTAAGTGTGGGACCATCTTCCACGACCAGTACTTTTTTCCCTTTGATAACAGATGGATCTTCCACTTTGATCGGAGATGCTCCATCGATCACGATAGCGCCGGGATTAACTGCTTCAATGCTTTCCCTGACTACCTGGATATTTTCCGGTGCGGCGCTGTCCATTTTATTAATCACGATGACATCTGCAATGCGCATGGTCACCTCCCCGGGATAATAGGATAGTTCGTGACCCGGCCGGTGCGGATCTGCCACGGTAACGGTGAGATCAGGTTGGTAGAAGGGGAAATCATTGTTGCCTCCATCCCACAGGATGACATCGCATCCATCCGGATCGTTCTCCGCTTCGCGTACAATCGCCTCATAATCCACCCCGGCATAAATCACGTTTCCGCGTACCACGTGCGGCTCATATTCTTCCATTTCTTCAATGGTGCATTTATGTTTTGCCAGGTCTTCCACTGTGGCAAACCGCTGCACTTTCTGGGCTACAAGGTCACCGTACGGCATCGGGTGCCGGATGGCAACCACTTTAAGACCTTTTTCCATCAGGAGTTCGATGATCCTCCTTGAGGTCTGGCTTTTTCCGCAGCCTGTTCTGACAGCGCCGACAGCGATCAACGGCTTGTTGCTTTTGATCATCGTGTCTTTTGTGCCCATCATCTCAAAGTTGGCACCGGCAGCATTGACAATTGCGCTGATATTCATTACTTTCTGGTACGGGAGGTCGCTGTATGAAAAGATACAGGAATCTACTTCCCGATCCCGGATCAGTCCCGGCAATTCCTCTTCGGCCAGAATAGGGATTCCGTTGGGATATAATGACCCTGCCAGTTCGGCGGGATACTTTCTGCCATCAATATCAGGAATTTGAGCTGCGGTAAAGGCAACAACCTCATAGGTTTCGTTATCTCTGAATACAGTGTTGAAATTATGAAAATCCCTGCCTGCAGCACCAATGATAATAATTTTTTTCTTTGACATGTTTGAATTGTTTTTTTAGCGTTTCAGTTGTAAACAAATTTAGCGAAATCGCCCCTTGGGTCTCAGATTTATGCTGAACAAAAGGTTTTAGGATCAATTGCCAAAATATCAGTATATTAACAGGTAGAATGCAGTATTTTATGTTCAGGTTATGTTTTTTAGCTTATGAATTGGAACAACTTTTGAAAGATATACGTAGGATTTAACAGGTTTTGAATATCTTGCCGCGCAGAATCAAGTGTTATTCAGATGAATTTTCTTGCTCACACATATCTTTCCGGATGCAATGATCAGATCATTGTAGGGAACTTTATGGGTGATTATGTGAAGGGGAAAAATTACGTTCATCTGCCTGAACTGATACGCAAAGGAATATTGATCCACCGCGATATTGACACATTTACAGATACCCATTCAATTACCCGACGAAGTCGTCTTCGCCTGGTGGAACGTTACCATAAATATGCAGGGGTAATCGTCGATATTTTCTACGATCATTTCCTCGCCAGTATGTGGTTGGATTATTGTGGTATTCCCCTGCGTGAATATGTCGATCGCATCTATGATCTGTTGAAGCGAAATTACAAAGCATTGCCCCAGGGGATCAAAGTGTGGTTTCCCACATTCCTTGAGAACAATTGGATGCTGGCTTACCAGAAAGTAGAGGGAATTGAGCTGGTCCTCGACCGCATGTCGGCAAATACCAGTCTGCCGGATCATACATCATTTGCCATTGAACAGTTAAGGGGACACTATGATGCCTTTCAGAAAGACTTCCGGGAATTCTTCCCATTGATCATTGATTTTATAGAAGGTAAATACGACGTTGACATCAGGTCACAGATGGACCGTTTGGGAGAATGTGGTGAAGAATCTGCAGCAAGCTGATTTTTTTTATGCCGACTGGAGGTCTTCGGCGCTGAGGGAT
>CAYOSB010000476.1:0-2024 GCA_964406495.1 uncultured Bacteroidaceae bacterium
CAGGCAAACTCAGAATAAAGGTTCATTAAATAACCGGGGATGGGAATTCCAGGCTTATAAGGATTAACTTCTGTATAGGCTTTGTTTTTATTGAATATGGCAAGATTGCTGCCTCTGACATACACTTGAGAGTTTTGAAGGAACGGCAGTGCACTACCTCCATCAAAATGGTAGGTCAGCTGAACTGTCGGGATCACCAGGGAATTGTTCCCATATAACCAGTAACTCGAATTACGGTCATTGTTTCCTCCACTCCTGGTTGTCAACCTGGGATGCAAAGCATTTACATCCATATTATCAGGTCCGTAGGCCTGTAAAGCGTATTCAGAATACTTCACATCTCCTATGACCCTGAAATAATTTGTATTTCTTAAATTATCATCTCCCAGCCTGGCGACTCCCAACACGTAGAAGCCGATATTCCTGAACCGGACATCTAAATAGGCTCCCACCTGTGTACGCCTGTCATGACCAATAATGCGTTGGTCCAGCTGATCGATAATTCCGTCATCGTTCTGGTCCAGGTACTTGATGTCACCCGGCTGCGGGGCTCCAAAGGATGGTTCTGGCAATCCATCCGCCAGGGAACCTTCTTCATCGAAATCATCAGGACCGTATAGCGGCTGATCCGGATCTGCCACCAGTGCCCACATGGCATCTGTTGCAGTTCCTTCCCTGGTGAGTGCCGCATCCACGCCCTCGTAAAACGGTTCATCTCTCTGGGTGATTACCGGGGTAATGTTCATCACGTTTCCGCCAATCGTGGCATAGAAATCTTCTGAGACCCGGTAGGTGTAGTCAAGTCCGAATTCAATCCCTGAAATCTTATCGCTGTTATAATTTTCATATACCAGGTCTTCGAAACCCATTATCTCCGGATAAGTAAACCTCATTTCGGTCAGATTGCCAATAGAATGACTCCGGAACCAGCCCAGCTCCACGTGGAGTGCGTTGTTCAGCAGTAATGCGTCAATTCCTGCAGAAATGTCCTCCCGTTTTTGAAGCACAAGTGCATTTGCCGCGGTGGAGAATACAGTTTCATTATTGTCCCTGCCTCCGTTGGTGTACACGAAGTTGCCTCCCCTGACAAATGTATTGGCATACCTGAAGTAATCCTGGTTGCTGCTTCCCCAGTTATCATTTTTCGAGATCCCATAAGAACCTCTTAATTTCAGTTGATTGATCACTGAAACATTATCCATAAAGTTCTCTTCGGAAATGATCCAGGCAGCTCCTACCGCGGGTGCAAATTCAAAATTATCACCAGCGGGTAGTTTCTTTGAGCCAATGCGCATGAGTGATCCCTCGAGTACATATTTCTTATTGAACATGTAATTTGCTGTTACTCCATAATGCAATACCGTTTCATCCTGGAACGATCCTTCGTTGGTCAGCACACTTCCATAGAGCATGGCCATTGCGGATATGTCATGCATTCCGAAACTTTTGTCATAGCTCAGGTTTCCGTAATAACTTATATTGCGATTGTATGTGGACTGCCCGTTATTGGTGTTGTATTGATCCCGGGGTACATCGGCACCATGGATGATCACAGTGTCAAGAATCCCCAGTGAATCAAGGACCGGTTCATAGATCGCATAATCATATAACTGTTCTGAAAACAATGTGTTATAGAAATTCATACTTGCATAGCCCCTGGCAGACAGCCCTTCTGTAATGAAGCCCAGATCCACATCCAGGTTGCTGCTGAACTGCACAAGGGATTGCCGGTAATTCACTTTTCCATTCTGAATAAGGTCCCCCAGGATCTGGTTATTTGCATAGGTGGAATTTCCTCCCAATAGCATTCCTTCATGTAAATTGGCTTCCTCAAGCACAAAATTCCTGGTCGAATCGTCCTGGATCAGGTTGGGATCCCATAACACCGGGTAGGCGTTGGGAAGGATGGTTGAAAATCGGTTCCAGTAGTTGTCGACGTTGGGACCTTCATCGATCGTCAGACGTGCCACGGCCTGTAGGCCCATTTTCATGTAATCATTAATTTTAAAGTCAAGGTTCCCCCT
>CAYOSB010000477.1:0-2019 GCA_964406495.1 uncultured Bacteroidaceae bacterium
CATAAATATTGAAAAAAAGGACGACCGGGTCAACCTGGAATTCAAGATATCTGCACGCGGACTGATCGGTTTGTCCAATCCCATTCTCACTGCCACCGAGGGTGAGGCTGTAATATCGCACAGGTTCAAGGATTATGAACCCTGGAAAGGTGAAATCGTGGAAAAGAGAAACGGTGCGCTGATTGCCATGGAGACCGGAACAGCCATCGCCTACTCCATCGATAAACTCCAGGACAGGGGTAAATTCTTTATTGATCCCAATGAAGATATATATGAAGGACAGGTGATCGGTGAAAATACCCGCCAGGACGATTTGGTGGTGAATGTTATCAAAACCAAGAAACTTACGAATATGCGTGCATCAGGGTCTGATGATAAAACAATAATTGCACCGGCGATTAAATTTTCACTGGAAGAGGCAATGGAGTATATTGGTGAGGATGAATATGTCGAAGTCACTCCAAAACATATCCGTTTGCGGAAGATACTGCTGAAAGAGCACGACAGAAAGAGGCAGAAGAATGCCTGATCCCCCGGATAACGGATTCGAAAATACACACTAATTCAACTATTGTTACACTGGCGCAAGGTCCATTGTATTCCGGGTTTAGCCTGAGCCTGGTGTGCAGAGTATTGCGGCACTTGAAGGTTAGCGTTGTGGCTTCAGCACAAATTATAGTATATTTGGTCGTATGAACCCGGTGTACCTTGACCATAATGCCACCACACCCATTGCCAAGGAGGTTGCCGAAGCGATGCGTCCTTATCTTGACCAGTATTTCGGTAACCCTTCAAGCACACACAGCTATGGTGCGTCCACAAAAACGGCTGTTGAGAAGGCACGTCGCCAGGTCGCCGGTTTGATCAACTGTGATCCTTCGGAGGTCATCTTTACCAGTGGAGGAACCGAATCCAACAACTATGCCCTGAAAGGTGCCGCCATGGCCAACAGGAAAAAAGGCAATCATATTATCACCTCCTCCATTGAACACCCTGCCGTTTTTGAAGTTTGTCTTTATTTGCAAAAGCAGGGTTTCGACATCAGCTTCCTGCAAGTAGATGAATTCGGGAGGGTGGATCCGGAAGAAGTCCGACGCGCGATCCGCCCGGAAACGATCCTTGTTTCGATCATGCATGCCAATAACGAAGTGGGAACGATCCAGCCCATCGAAAAGATCGCTGCAATTACCCGGGAACATCAACTTGTTTTCCATACCGACGCCGCACAGTCCGTTGGAAAGATCAGGACTGACGTACAACAGCTGGGGGTGGACCTGTTGAGCATTGCCGGACACAAATTATATGCACCCAAAGGGATTGGAGCCCTTTTCATCCGTTCTGGCATTCAGCTCGAGAAACTCATGCATGGGGCCGATCATGAACAAAACCTCAGGGCAGGTACTGAAAACGTGTTGGAAATCGTAGGACTCGGGAAAGCCTGTGAGCTTGCATTGAACGGGTTGGAGGAACACATTCAACACAACCGCAACATGCGGGATCATCTCTATGAACTGATAAAACAGGCGATACCGGAGATCATTCGCAATGGACATCCGGAGCAACAACTCCCCAACACGCTTAGTATCTCCTTTCCGAATGTCGAGGCCAATACCCTTGTATCGCGGCTCGAAAATGTAGCTGTTTCGGCGGGCGCTGCATGTCATTCTGAAAGCATTGATGTGTCTGCTGTACTTGAAGCCATGCAATTGCCCATTGAATATGCAATGGGAACGATCCGCCTGTCAACAGGAAAGGATACGACATTGGATGAGATCAACAGGGCGGCAGCTGAGATCATTCACGTTGCCCGCAGCCTGCTGCCGGACCAGGACCGGAAAACGAGCGATATGCTCACCGGCCCTGCAGGCAAAATAAAGTTGACCCAGTATACACACGGACTTGGGTGTGCCTGCAAGATCGAGCCCCGTCAACTGGAAAAGATCCTCGCCTCTCTTCCCCACCGGGACGATAAAAATGTGATCGTAGGTACAGAGACTTCCGACGATGCAACAGTCTACA
>CAYOSB010000478.1:0-2016 GCA_964406495.1 uncultured Bacteroidaceae bacterium
GGCGGAAGACAGAAAGAGGTCAGGAAAGATGATTTCAGTCTTGCACCCTTCAGGTATGGCGCCACCGTGAGGGTTGGGTACCGGGCCATCAACCTGTTTGCCAATTATTACTTCTCCCCTCTTTTCGGAGAAACTGCTACACCTGAACTGTATCCTTTCAGTGTGGGTTTGAACCTGATCTCCTTCTGACCAGGAGTATGAGATAATATGAACCAGGACTGCCGAATGTCAGCAGTCCTGGTTTTTTTTGCTGTTCATGTCCGTCATGAACTTCAACTTCGCAAAAATGGTCGTCATTTCTGCTGGTGCCGAATTCTGACTGATTTCTTTACCATTATTTAATAATGTCTTCATATTGAACTGGTAACCGCTCCCTACCTTTGTATCCTTACAAAGGATCCGGCAGCCCGCATGAAAAAAACATTTCGAAATACACTCCTGGTATGGTTCCTGGGTTTTTCCGTGATCCTGATCCTGTTTTTTCTTGCATTCAATGCCCTCTATATTCATCAAAAAACAAAGGTCAACAATGTAATCGGCCAGTTCTATGAACTGCACCTCGATGTACAAAAAGATTTTAATATTACAGACGCATTTTTTACCTATGAAGCCAGTAATCTCGAATTTTTCAATACACGCAAAAGCAGTCTGCTGGAAGATCATGATCAACAGGTAAAGGAAATCAGCAAAGCACTTATGGATCTGCACGCAGGATCTGTGATCAGAAGGATGAACGTACAGGAAGCACTGGACAGCCTTGAGACAGATTTCAACACCTATGTGGCAACAGTCGATCAGATCGTCAGGTTAACCCTCGTGAGGGGGTTCAAGGATTACGGCATCGTTGGTGAAATGCGTGATTACGCTCATCAACTGGAACGCTTCCCGGAACTTGATCAAACCTATGTGCTAAAACTCCGGCGGCATGAAAAAGACTATATCATACGAAACGAACAGCAGTATGTGATCAAGTTGAATGCCCTGGGAAATACCTTCAGGGATATCATCAACAGGGATCCAGGGATCTCCTATCAGCGAAAAGATTCGATCACAAAAATCCTGGATAATTACCTGGAAAAATTTAATAACCTGGTTGATATCGATAACAGAATTGGTCTGAAAACACCGGAATCAGGGACAAAAAGCCAGCTGGACGAGCTCGAAAACAGGATAGAAAACCGGTTCAACGAGATAATCAATACAGCTGAATACAAAAAGAACCAGCTGTTCACATACCTGGAGATTTTTTATGCGTTTTTCTTTGTTGTATTCCTGCTGGTAAGTATTTTTCTGAGCCGTGTTATTTCCAGGTATATTTCTGCACCCCTGACCACGCTGACCAGTCATATCAAGAAATTATCGGGTACAAATCTTGAGCTGGATGACACGCTGGAACATCATTTCAACAACTATGAATCTTCCGTACTTTACCAGGAATTCAGGTTGCTTATCGACCAGATCAAAAGAGAAAAAGAGGATTTGAACAAGGTACAGGCAGCATTGATCGAAAATGAAGAAAAATACCGTCAGCTTGCAGATAACCTCCCACAGTCCGTTTTTGAGACCGATCAATTCGGTAATCTTACCTATGTGAACAGCAACTGGCTGAAATCTTTTTCCTACACCATAGAGGATGTAAATGAAGGGGTAAATATCATCAATATTCTGAAAGCTAAAAATGGCCCCATTGTCCTTGGAAATGAATCTGCCGGCCCTGTTGAATACCGCGCCTACAGGAAAGATGGAACAAATTTCCCCGTACTCGTATACACCAACCGGATCCATCGGGATAACAAGCTGATGGGATTCAGGGGTGCCATCATAGATGTTTCCGACCGAAAAATAAAAATGACCTGACACAACTGTTAAATACCTTCAGTTGTATTCCTTTATTGAAAACTTTGCAGGTTGCTCTCCCTTATTATTGTAATTTTACGGAAAATTAAATCATTAGGTATGCGACTATTACTGATCAGTAATTCTACAAATGCAGGAGAGGCCTATTTGGATTATCCC
>CAYOSB010000479.1:0-1998 GCA_964406495.1 uncultured Bacteroidaceae bacterium
TTACCCGTCATATGAAAAGGGAAGGACAGCTCTGGATCAGGATCTTTCCCGACAAGCCCATTACCAAGAAACCTGCAGAAGTGCGGATGGGTAAAGGGAAAGGAGCACCGGAAGGATTCGTATATCCCATTACCCCCGGAAGGATCATTTTTGAGATCGAGGGTGTACCTTTTGATGTTGCAAAAGAGGCCATCAGGATCGGTTCACAGAAGTTTCCTGTGAAGACGAAGTTTGTTGTGCGTCGTGATTATGACATGAAATAAAATTGATATAGATGAAGAGTTCTGAAATCAGGGAATTATCCACAAAAGAGATCGAGGAAAGGATCGATACCGAAGAGAACATGCTTGTTCGTCTGAGGATGAACCATGCCGTTTCTCCCCTGGACAATCCGAATAAAATCCCCGAGACCCGCAAGAATATTGCACGATTAAAAACTGAATTGAGATCCAGACAATCTGCCGGTCAGACCGAAAGCAAAGAATAACAATGGAAGAAGTAACCAGGAAAACCAGAAGAGAACGGGTGGGTGTTGTCGTCAGTAACAGCATGGACAAATCCATCATCGTCGTTGTAAAAAGGAAAGTAAAACATCCTATTTACGGTAAATTCGTGAACAAAAGCTCCAAGTTCATGGCTCATGATGAAGAGAATTCAGCTAATCCCGGTGATACCGTGAAGATCAGCGAAACCAGGCCATTGAGCAAAAACAAACGCTGGAGATTATTAGAAATTATTGAAAGAGCCAAGTAAGCCATGATACAACAAGAAAGTAGATTATCAGTAGCAGACAATAGTGGTGCAAAAGAAGTGCTTTGCATCAGGGTGCTCGGAGGTACCAAAAAGCGTTATGCCTCCATTGGCGACCAGGTGATCGTATCTGTGAAGAGCGCGATCCCCTCGGGCGAGATCAAAAAAGGTGCCGTTACCAAAGCCGTGGTCGTCCGGACCCGTAAAGAGGTGCGCCGTACAGATGGATCCTACATCAGGTTTGATGACAATGCCGTGGTACTGCTGAATGCTACCGATGAGATGCGTGGTACACGTATATTCGGACCTGTAGCCAGGGAACTCCGCGATAAGCATATGAAAATCGTATCACTGGCCCCGGAAGTACTGTAACATTTAAAAGAAGAAGCAAATGCAGAAGAAAAACCATATCAGGAAAGGTGACATTGCCATCGTCAATTCCGGTGAGTACAAGGGACAGCAGGGAAGGGTACTGGAAATTGACAGCAAGAAAGGCCGTGCAATTGTTGAAGGTGTGAACATGGTATCAAAACACACCAAGCCCAATGCAGATAATCCACAGGGCGGGATCATTAAAAAGGAAGCACCCATACACATGTCCAATCTGAACGTGGTCGACCCTTCCACAGGAGAGGCTGCCAGGATCGGAAGAAGGCTGAATGACAATAATAAATTAGTAAGATATTCTAAAAAATCAGGTGAGGAGATCAAGTAATGGAATACGTACCTACCTTAAAGACAAAGTATAAAGAGGCGATCGTTCCCGCACTGACCGAGCAATTTGGATACAGTAGCGGAATGCAGGTTCCGAAACTACAGAAGATCGTGATCAATCGAGGTGTCGGAGATGCGATTGCTGACAAGAAGCTGATCGATATTGCTGAAGAAGAACTTACAGCAATTGCCGGTCAGAAAGCGGTCCAGACTATCTCTAACAAGGACATTTCCAATTTCAAGTTGAGAAGGGGAATGCCGATCGGTGTGAAAGTGACACTGCGTCGTGAACGGATGTATGAATTCCTGGAGCGACTGATCAATGTGGCACTGCCGCGTATCCGTGACTTCAACGGAATCTCCGCCAAGTTCGACGGACGTGGAAATTATACATTGGGTATTGCCGAGCAGATCATCTTCCCCGAAATCGATATCGACAAGGTGAACAAGATCTCAGGAATGGACATCACATTTGTGACAACCGCCGATACCGATGAAGAAATCGACTCCGTCAAGTTCGGTCCTTATGGGAGC
>CAYOSB010000480.1:0-1978 GCA_964406495.1 uncultured Bacteroidaceae bacterium
AAGCAAAATATTAACATATTGATATACAATAAATTAGAAACTAGGAAACTTTAGTAACTTAGTTTGCTCTTCACTTCTCCGGAATTCGTTTTTTCAGGGCAGCCCGGTTAATCTTTCCCCCTGCCGATTTGGGGAAGGTCCCCAGTATAATAATTTCCCTTGGCAGCATATATCCTGGCAGGCTTTTTTCAAGGTAAAGGTAGATCTCACGTGTGGACCGCGAAGTATTTTCAACAAAAAGAAATAACTCAGTTACCTGGTTTTCATTCACGCGCGGAATCACCACTACATTGGTTCCCTCCAGGAAGGTGCCAGCATGCTTCTCAATTTCGCTGAGTTCGACCCTGTATCCCTGGATCTGCACCTGGGAATCGAGTCGACCGAGATACATATAATCTCCATCCTTATCCCGGTATACCAGATCACCGGTCCTGTAGAACCTCCTTTTCACCCCGTCCACATTGCGTTCGAAAAAAGCGATCCTGGTCTGTTCCTCATCTTTCCAGTAGCCACGGGTTTGCTGGTTTCCTGACAGGCACAATTCACCTTTTTCATTATCCCCCAGTGGTTCCATATCTTTCCCTGCCACCATCGCCACCGTATCTCCAAAACACTTCCCGATGCTGACGATCCCGTTGCTGCTTTTTTCTTCCTTTACAGCGCTTTCCCATGTATAAATATGGCTATTGACAGTAAATTCTGTCGGGCCATATACATTCTGTATCTGTGCATAGGGTACACACGGTGCCCAGCGTTCCGCCAGTTGCGCAGAAAAAGCTTCTCCCCCCAGCAGGCAATACCGCAATTGCTCCAGGTGAATGGATTTAAAATATGGTTGCAGGTAGGAGAGCGTTGAAGGAGGCATCTTCACAAATGTCAGTTCGTGCTCCTTCATCAGTTGATACGCATACAGGTATTTGATCTGGTTGCGCGGTACAGTATACACGCAACCTCCCACTGTCAGCGGAACAGAAAAGCAATGCACCGAAGCATCAAAAGACAGATCATAGATTTGCAGAAACCGGTCGTTCTCGTCCAGCTGGTATCCTGCCCCGATGAAAGATGTTACAAACGAATCCAGGTTGTGCCTGCTGATCGGCACTCCTTTTGGATTCCCTGTGCTGCCGGAAGTAAACAACACGTATGCATCTGCATCTTTGCTCACTTTCTTCAAGGGTAAAGATCCTGCCTCCTCCTTTCCCGGCTGTATACCTGGCGTAGATTTTTCTTCTCCGGGTCCAGGGTCCATCAGGGACAATGATTTTTCTGTGTCTGGCACATGATCTTTTCGTGGCACTGACGTGGTATCCAGGATGCTTATACCTGTGGCAGGCAGAACAGATGCAACAGTTGCTGATTCTGAGGTCAGCAGCGTCCGGATCCCCACCTGCCGAATGATCTCCATGTTCCGCTCCCTGGGATTTTCAGGATTCAGGGGGACATATGCCTTGCCCAGAAACCACAGGGCATACACCGACGCATAAGTTTCGAGATCATCATACGTGACGATACCCACATACTGTTCACCCGGACCGACTGTATCTGAGATCTGCCTGCAAATTACAGAAATACAGTTTTCAAATGTTGCATACGTATAAAACCGGTCCTTGATGAAAAAGGCATTTCTCCGGGGAAAATTTTTGAAATTATTCAACAGGTTTTCAAGAAAATACGGCACCATCTAATAATATTCTTTCAAAATATTGTATTGGAAATGAGTGCACCCTTTTTGCAAGAGTATATTCATTATCCATTTGCAATAATATGTTTAAATTATCACTTAACAAGAATAGGCAATCATTGTCTTTTTTTGTCAGCAGCTCCAGAAATTTATCGCCTGGTATAATTATTACCCGCCAACTTGCGCATCCTCCTCCTGTTGATCTCTCCGCGCAGTGTGGCCCTTGCATCCTTGTCCAACAACTCCATCGGGACCCGCTGAAAATATTTGGGCCATTTATCGTCTTTGAGTCCGGCT
>CAYOSB010000481.1:0-1974 GCA_964406495.1 uncultured Bacteroidaceae bacterium
CCCTACAACCATGGCCGAACGAATCGTCGAACCGAACATTCCCGAATGTGCCGCCGCGGTCCAGGTCGCAGGAGCCCGCCAGGGGTTCATGTTCTTATAGTTGATTTTCTCCTGTTCCTCCTTGCGTGAATCGATGAATTTTTTCACTTTGCTCTCATTGGAAACGGAGACATACGAAAATCCGGGATCCTCGTTGTCCACAACAATCTCACCCTCTTCGTACATTTTAACTGCTTCTGATGTTTCCCGGGCATATTCATCCAGGATGGAAATATTCCTTTCTGTGGCGGACCGCAGGAACACACTGAAACTGGAAGGTATATTTCCTGAGATAATAGTATTCACGGTCATCAGCCGAGGTGGATTGTAAAAAACCGCCTGGATGTCTTTGGTCTCACCAGTGCCGATCTCGTAAAGTCGCTGCTCCTCATCCATCCCGCCGGGACCCTGCCTTCCTCCTCCAGGCATCCGAAAAGAGAGGTTGACCAAACCACTGCTGCCCCCGATATTGGATATTTTCATGCGCACCACGTACACATCCCCATAATCGTCCCGCGATTGGTAGTATTCAGGCGGGGAAACCAGGAACTCAGGCAGGTCGGTGCCTGCCTTAATGAACTCCAGGTAGGGCGAAATGTCCACATTGAATGCCTCCCTGAAATCATCCGCAAACTGACTGAATTTGAGCTCACTGAATGCGTGATCCTCTATATAATAATAAAGGAAGCTGTCGAATTCACTCCTGCCCACACGGTTGTGCAGCGCATTGATGAAAAAACTACCTGACTGGTAGATGGCGCTGGTGATCAGATTCTGACTATTGCGTGAGAAGATTTCCAGCAAGCCTTCCTCTTTCAGTGCCAGGTTGGCCCTTTCGCTTTCCGACAGGCCACCGCGGAAACTCTCGCGTGGTGACACTTCGTAGCCTTCCTTCAGGTAGGTTTCGATCATTGCATCAAATGCAGGATATTCCTCTGAACTGATCCCCGATACCAGGTTGTAATATAACGGGAAGGCACAATATGGATTACGGGTATAGTTTCCACCGATGCCAGAGTTAAATAATTCCTCTCCCCTTCCGCGGAAACCATCGCCGGCACGAATATCCGCATTGAAAAAAGTGTTGGTAATAAAATTATTGAACAGGTCCGTCTCAATTTCCTCCGCACTTCTTTCATTGTCGCGTCTCCTGTCAGTGCGTTCCGCCGCCCGCTTCAACCTGTTAAAATCAAGGGTGCTGAGCCCTGCTCCGCGTTCGGGCATAAAGATCATCTCCGGCTGTACCATTTCCACGTACTGGGTGCGTGCTCGTTCGTAGGGATGGAATTGCACCGGGGTCTCCACGAGGTTCACGCGCCGAAAGGAATAGTACAGGTCAATATCGTCATATTCATAATCCGCCTTCGCCTCCCTGATCAGTACATCCAGCGTGTCCGTCAGGTTCGGGAAAAATTCAGAAAAAAAATCATGCTCCTCTTTCAGGTAGAGATTGTAATTTACCTCATCCACAGTGCGGCTCATTTTTACAAACGGACCGATCACCAGGGGAAATGTATTCAATGGGGTCTCCGGACGAAACGTATACGTACCGGCATCAGTTTCCTCCACCTGCCCGGGAGCGACAGGGACCAGTCCCACTTCCGGTTTGACTGTAAGTGTAAAACGCGAAAAACCAGGTACAGCTGTGCGGTAGTTGATACGGTTAAATCCAACACCTGCCACCGGGTACCAGAGCAGCTCCCGGGTGAGCAGGATATATTCCGGATCCGCAATCCCGGGCAGCTTATTTACAGAAGCCACTATGATCCGCTTCAATTTGTTTCGCCTGCCCACTGGTATGTCAATGTATGCCATGTTGGGATCGGGTACACCCCGGTAATGGAATGTCAGCTGCATCCGCTTCCCCGGCGACAATCCCACTGCCGGTAGCAACAGCAACAGTTGCCTGTTCCTTTCATAAGTCCATCTTCCCTG
>CAYOSB010000482.1:0-1933 GCA_964406495.1 uncultured Bacteroidaceae bacterium
AACATGCAGGATTTGACAGGAATGGAATTTGAAATCGCCACTGATTTTGATTATCTGATTGTTGAGCCGGAAGATGAGTTTTCGGCCAGAACCGGAATTGAATCGTTCGGTTCGAACCTGTCGCTTAACGGGTTCGACAAAAAAATCTCCGGTTCAGAATGGCCTGAAGCCCCTGATGAGGAATACAAATTCCAGCCATATTTTTATCCGGTAGAAGACCTGGAAGTCTTTGGCAGGTATAAAAATAATGAGAAACCGGCCCTGGTTAAAAAAAATGTCAATGGATCAAGGTCAGTGTTTATCGGAGCGCCCATGGTCCCTTCAGACATTATGAAATCCCTGCTTGAATATGCAGGGGTGCACATTTACAGTGACAACGGGAACCTGGTTTATGCAAACGACAAATACCTGGGCTGTGTCTTTAAGTCCGGCGGAAAACACATCATCCAACTGCCGGAAAGAGTAACCGTAATCGATCTGATGACCGGTAACCGATTATTCAAAAATACCCGTGAGATTGAAATTACCGCCAGGAAAGGTGAAACAAGGATTTTTGAATTACAATGATTGCTGTGATACCCTGCCGGAGAAACCATCAAAAGTCTACTTTGCCTGTATCGATCCTGATGATGAAATTTACAATATCGTTATGACTTTAAGGAATCAATAATAAATATTTTGCGGTAAAAACTATCACCACCTGTATTATGACAGGCAGCTAACGGTTGGAGAGAAAAGACCATGAAAATAAGACTGATCATTATCACCGCAGCTGTAGTGTTTTTAAGATGTAAAAATTCAGACACACCGGAAACAGGTCATCCCAACATCATTTTAATAGTCGCAGATGATCTGGGTTATGGAGATCTGGGTTGCTACGGGAATAAGATAGTCGATACGCCTGAACTGGATAAACTGGCCGGGAATGGAGTACGGTTTACCAATGCATACGCATCCTGCACGGTATGTTCACCAACCAGGGCAGGTTTGCTTACAGGCAAAAATCCGGTCGCGTTCAACCTGACCGATTTTATTCCCGGACGGCAGGCGAATGGCCCCAAGCCGCATCACAGGCTTATATCACCAAAATTCAACAACCATTTGCCACTTGATGAGATCACCATTGCAGAAAAATTAAATCCTCTTGGTTATACATGTGCATCCATTGGCAAATGGCATCTCGGAGGCAAAGGACATCTGCCCACCAACCAGGGATTTGATATGAATATCGCTGGGAATCATTACGGGATGCCTCCTTCCTACCATTATCCCTATACATCTGAAAAAAAATGGCGTACCCATAAGATAACAAATCTTGAATTAAACGATGATTCACTCTATCTTACCGACAGACTTGCCAATGAAGCCATACATTTCATTAAGTCACAAAATGACCATCCTTTCTTTTTATATATGTCATATTATACAGTTCATATACCGTTGGAAGGCAGGAAGGATCTGGTTAATAAATACAATAAAAGATTAAAGGATCTGAATGATCCGATGAATTTGAATTCTGATTACCTGGCCATGACAGAAAGCCTGGATCAGAACGTGGGAAGGATTATGAATGCTCTCAAGACCATGAATATTGCAGAAAACACCATTGTTTTTTTCGTTTCAGACAATGGAGGATGGTCTGTTGTGGATAAAAATGACGGAGGGGATCAGGAATATACGGGATGGGAAACACAGGCTGCCAATAATTATCCGCTTCGTGCAGGGAAAGGGACATTGTATGAAGGGGGTTTGCGTGTGCCAACCATAATTAGCTGGCCCGGGGAAATAGAACCAGGAAGGGTTTCCGATGAATTAATCATCAGTACAGATGTATTTCCCACCATCATGGATATCATTGATATGGAAATTGAGTATCCCATTGAAGGGATCAGCCTGCTTCCACATCTAATTGAAAATAAAAATATTGACAGAG
>CAYOSB010000483.1:0-1927 GCA_964406495.1 uncultured Bacteroidaceae bacterium
GTACAGGAGAGGCTTTTTTTATATCCGGTGGGAAGTTAGACTATTTTATTCGTTGCGGTTGGTCGTTTTCATCAACGCAGGCAAAGGAAAACCATGATTCCGCTGCAAGAGTCTTCATGTTATCTCCCGGAAATTCTGTGGTCACCTCTGTATGCACAGCGAGCTTGATTCCATTGTTACTTTTCACGAGGGTATTGATTTCTACAATTGCGCCCTCCGGAACAGGTTTCCTGAACGTTATTTTATCGACTGAAACGGTAACCATCTTTTTATGCGCGAACCTTGTTGCTGCAATAAAGGAGGCTTCATCGATCCATTTCATTAGTTGTCCCCCAAACAGATTTCCATTACTGTTCAGGTGCCCGGGTCTGACCAACCGGGTCATGCAGACTGGTTTCGATGTCATACTGATATTTTTTTCACAAAGGTAGCTTAAACTTTTTTAAATGAACAATAGATCATTATATTTGCACCGATCAATAGATTAATAAAACATGACGCCAAGATCCAGAACACCCAGGAAAGTTGCAGAGCAGCCTAAAATAAAGGGATTGAAGCCATTTGGAGGAGAGGCAGGAAACAAGCATCTTCCTGCTGTCAATTTGTTGTTGGAGGAATACGAAGCTTTGCGTTTGTGTGATTATGACCATTTTAATCATGAGGAGGCTGCTGCAATAATGGAAGTATCCAGACCTACATTTACACGGATCTATGCAGATGCCTTAAAGAAGATTGCACAGGCATTTGTGCAGGGCCGAAAGATCATTATTGAAGGCGGACATGTATATTTTGACAGTGAGTGGTACTATTGTAATTCCTGTGAATGCAGGTTCAACCACCAGGGAGCAAATGCGGACCCTGCAGAATGCCCGTTGTGCGGTGCAGGTGAAATAAAGCCTTTTAACCAGGAGAGTCCCGGTAAGGTTGGCTTGCCCTCCTCGACGAAGATTGTATTCAGGTGTGAACATTGTGGTATTGAGGTGCAGGTGCCGGCTTCAGAATCGCAGGCATTGCAGAAATGTCACGTCTGTCATGCTACGATGGTACTGAAAATGGAACAGGATTGTGGATTGAATGAATGCTTATGATGTATGCAGTGACCTCCATCGGAAAATCAATTGAATCAGGTATTGACCGGCGTTTTGGCAGGTGTGAATATATTGTCACTTATGAAACAGAGACGAAGACGATAGCATCTTTTCCGAATCCTTATAAAGATAATGATGAGGATGTTGGACCGGCATTAGTAGGATTGTTACATGCTAAAGGTGTACAGAAGGTTATTTCAGGTTCATTTGGAATCAAGATCAAGCAACTGATGGATAGCAAGCATATTCAGATGATCATCCCCAAAGAAGGTAATCACACAGTCGCCTCGGTAATTGATCTGATCGACAGGAGATCAGGTTAAGATACTGGAGTGTTCTGCTGCAATAGGATATACATTGCTATTCCTGGATTTTTTCTTACCCTTTTTTATATCTGTTTTCTGCTGGCAAATGTGCTGAAAGTGAAAGGTGATTATTTTACAGATGCAATGGCATCACAACATTATAAAGTTAAAAGTTATGAAAAATACAGATGTTTTAATTATTGGCGGTAGTGCTGCCGGTATGGTTACTGCAGTAACCGGGAAAGCACATCATCCTGACAAGGAATTCATTCTTGTGAAGAAGCAGAAGGATGTGATGGTTCCATGCGGTATCCCTTATATTTTCGGGACCCTTGAATCAAGTGAAAATAATTTGATGCCGGTGGATGCCATGATGGAAAAAAACGGGATTACTTCGTTGGTTGATGAAGCCACAAAAATTCTGCATAAGGAAAAAAGGGTGGTCTTTGCCAGCGGCGAGGAGATCAGTTATGACAAACTGGTCATTGCGACAGGCTCTACCCCGGTTGCTCCGGAATGGCTGGAGGGCAGAGA
>CAYOSB010000484.1:0-1915 GCA_964406495.1 uncultured Bacteroidaceae bacterium
AAAAAAGAAACATGTCAGGATGCAACCTTTTAAACAATATAAACGTTAAATTTGTGGTTTTAATACTTAAAATATACTTTAAGATGAGACTTATATTCACAGGATTATTGATCTTAGCCTTTTCAGGCAACGGGTTTTCTCAATCCAGGAATCCAAGTATTTCATTTAAACAACAGGTTCATGATTTCGGAACCATTAAGGAGGAAGCGGGCAAGGTAACCCACCGTTTTGAGTTTGTAAACACAGGTGGGGGTCCGCTGATCATTCAAAAAGTTACAGCAACTTGTGGATGCACGGCGCCAGACTGGACAAGGCAACCAATTCCCGCGGGCGGAAGTGGGTTTATAGCGGCCACGTACAATCCTGCAGGCAGACCCAATGCTTTTACAAAATTTCTCTATGTGGAATCAAATGCTGAACAGGGCCGTGTCAGGCTTACCATTAAGGGTGAAGTCACTCCCAAACCCCGTACCATTGAGGATGAGTACAGGTATAGCATGGGAGGGCTCAGGCTCAAAGCCAACCACCTGGCTTTCGGGAATGTGAACAATACAGCGACCAAGGATTACAGGTTGGAGGTGATCAACAATTCTGATGCGCCAATGAAACTTGGGTTTCAGCATGTTCCTTCTCACATGGACATTTCATTTGTTCCGGAAACACTTAAACCCGGGCAAAAAGGGATCATTGAAGCCTCTTATGATGCTGCAGAAAAGAACGATTGGGGGATGCTCATCGACAGGGTGAATGTAACGGTCAACGGTGTCTTTGAAAGAAATTACCGGCTGGTCGTCTCTGCCAATATTGTTGAGGATTTTTCCAATATGTCCGGTGCTGAAATAGCAAAGGCAGCTAAAGTCAGTGTGGATAACGCCGAAGTAAATTTCGGAAAGCTCCAGCAGAATGAAAAATTTGAGCATAATTTTCTGCTTACCAACGAGGGGCAATCCACCTTATTTATACGCAAGATCAAGTCATCATGCGGTTGTACAGCAGTTCAGCCTGAAAAGAAACAGGTTGCACCTGGCGAAAGCGTGCAGATCAAAGCGATCTTCAATTCAGCCGGCAGAAGAGGTAACCAGAGTAAAAACATTACTGTTATTACCAATGATCCCAGGAGAAGCAGTCTGATCCTCAGAATCAAGGGTGAAGTAGTTACTGGTTGAGGAACCTTTAAACAAAACAGGGCAGAGGCTGTTTCATTATGGAGCAGCCTTTTTAGCGTTCGGGTACCATGATGGGGGCCGTAAGACACGTTCCCAGGTGCGTTAGTCTGCCGATATTTTTTATCTTTGTTACCCGGAGCGATTCCGGTGTTTCCTGCTACTTAACTACTATTTAAGATGAGTAAATACGAGTTCTTTAACCGGGATATCAGCTGGTTATCATTTAATTACAGGGTATTGGAGGAGGCGATGGACAGGTCGCTGCCGCTCTATGAAAGGATTAAGTTCCTTGCGATATATTCCAATAACATGGAGGAGTTCTACTCTGTGCGCGTTAGCTACTACAAGCAAATGCTCAGGCAGGAAGCGCGTTTTCCAGAGCAAATACGCCGTGTGCAGCCTGCAAAGGTAATCCATGAGATCAATGCACTTGTCTCCGAACAACAGGTAATCTTCCATAAGATATTTGAAGATGAGATTGTTCCGGAACTCAGGAAAAACGATATTTATATCCTGGAGGATGGCGATCCGCTCTCTGAAGTTGAGCAAAATTACCTGCGGGAACTGTTTTTTATCGAAGTGCTGACGCAGATTCAACCGGTATTGCTGCTCAAACACCGGATCCGTCCCTTCCTGCAGACCGGAAATGTATACCTGGCACTGGAGATGGTGATCAGGGACCGGTTTGACAAAAAGACCGGAAAGCGACGGGAACAATACGGGATTATCAAGGTGCCCCTTGACCGCAA
>CAYOSB010000485.1:0-1914 GCA_964406495.1 uncultured Bacteroidaceae bacterium
GGCTCCGTAGACTCCATCTTCATATATAGGGACCATGGCATTCGGAGGGTATGCACTGATGGCGTCATAAATACTGTTGAGCCGGTACCCCGGCATGGAATTCTGAAAGGTCTGAATCCCGTAAACATTCACTTTCAGATTGGTTGTGCCGGTCAGTTCTACATCAAAATTGGTCCGGATATTGATCCGGTCGTAGCTGTAACCAGGCTTGTATCCCCTGCCGATGTCCTGACCATTAAACAGGTCTCCCACATGATTATAGCCGGCGTTGGCGAAGTACTTAAGGCGCTCTGTTCCTCCGCGCACACTTCCATTCAGGCGGTACGACTGGGAAAAATCTTGAAAAATGAGATCCAGCCAGTCAACATTGGGATAAGCATACGGATAGGTGTTGTCGCGATAGTATCCAATCACTTCGTCTGGATAATAATAATTCAGACCAGCGGTTCCGTCTATTCGCCTGGTACGTTCAACGGCATAATTAAAGGCATCAACCGCATCCACCAGGCTGGCGGGTTCAACGATCTTGCTCCATGTTTCAATGGAGTACTCACCTTCCACGGTGAATTGTGCTTTCCCTGCCTCACCGCGCTTGGTAGTGATCAGAATCACTCCATTCCCGCCTTTTACGCCAAATACGGCTGTGGCAGAAGCATCCTTCAATACGGATATACTGGCTACTTCGTTGATATCGATGTCATCCAGCTCACGTTCAATTCCGTCTACCAGTATCAAAGGCGCTGAATTGTTCCAGGTGGTCTTTCCCCGGATCAGGATTTCCGTCTGCCGATAGACCCTGGAGTCGCCTCCACCGGGCAGTCCGGAAGATGCCATTACCGACATCCCGGGAATCGCACCGGTTAAAGCATCACGCAGGTTGGTTACGTTTCCGCTGGCCCGGATGTCATCGCCCTGTGCAACACCAATGGCACCCACGACACTCTCTTTCTTCTGCTCGCCGTAACCTACCACCACCACCTCATCCAGTCCGATTGTACTTTCAGACAGTGTAACGTTTACTTCCTGGTTCAGGCTGGTGATCTCCACGGTTTGGTCTTCCATTCCTACAAATGAAAACACCAGCACATCTCCCACTGAAACTCCATCCAGGGAAAATTCACCTTCGGTATTGGTGATGGTCCCAATGGTCTTCCCTTCAATGGAAACATTCACCCCGGGCATCATTTCCCCGCTCTCATTCTGAACAGTACCAGTAACAATTCCCTGTTGGGCGAACACTGGCAATGTTCCCAATAATACAATACAAATAAAGAAAAGGGATCTCTTCATAGTAATAGTTTTAGTTAGTGTTCGAATGTTGTATGCTGTAAATTATAAAAATTTCAGCAATTATAAAAAACAATTTAAAATCCTGCAGATAAACAAATGGTTAATACAAGGATAAATAATTCATTAATATTTCGTTTAAATGACGCAGCATCGCTCGTTGCAATGCAACCCCGATGCAAATTACAGTATTAATTTAAGCGTATGATCGTACCGGTCGTTATGTACCCGGATATAATACATGCCATGTGACATCCAGGTCAGGTCAAGATTTAATTCGTTCATAGCTGTGCTGTAGACTTTTTCCAGTTTTCCGTCCACACCATATATATAGATCAAATTGATATCTTCTACTGAAAGCCCGCTTAAGAAAACCAGCCGGTCCGGAGCCGGATTGGGCCGAATACGGAAATACTGCAATTCACGCAGCATGGCCTGGGTGGAAGTATACATAACTGTATCATATACCTCGATCTCAGCCAGCCCGGTCACCCCTATTCCATCGTTGATGGTCAGTTGCAGTGAATTGATCTCCCTGGGTGAAAAGTCAAGGCGTTTTAAACTTCCGTCCGAAGGCAATGTTCCTGTGGATATACTGCTGCCATCGCTAAATGCAATCTCACCCTC
>CAYOSB010000486.1:0-1913 GCA_964406495.1 uncultured Bacteroidaceae bacterium
AATCACAAAGGGCTGCCCGGCAAGTATAGTTCCAGTAACCTGGAAACTGGCATAGCTGCCACCATTCGCCTGGCGCACAAAATAGAGATCCAGCGCGGTAAGATCTATGTCTGAAGCAGTTGGATTAAATAACTCCACAAACTTTGCGTTGGCTACATCTCCCGGATCTGTAACCTCTGAAATGAATAGGTCCTGGGCGTTCGATGACATAGAAAAAATCATCAATACACCCACTAGGATGTGAGTAAAAACTTTCTTCATAGTTTAATTTTTAGGTTAAAATTTGCTGTAATAATATTTTGCTTAAGGTTCAAAACATCAATTCGAGCAAAATATCAGGGGAAAATCATCCGTTCTGGAAAAACACCAGAAATCAAAAAACTTTGAAAATCAAGTTATAAGGAATGTGGAACAAGAGAACCACCCTCATTTTGCTGCGACTATAAATATAGCAATCCTGAGGAACGATTCTTTGAAGAAACTGTTAAATATGTTGCACAATATGTGGGCTTTGACGAAAAGAAGAAATAAGTACATGTAGTCTAAAAGATCCGGGACAATCTCTATTCTTCATCCTCAACTTCCTCGGGACGCTTATACTGGTAAGCCTTATTGATAATCATATCGGCCATGGGTCTGAGATCGCGCACCGCCTGGTGCTCCCGCTCAAGGATATTGAGCCTGAAATCTGTGATTGCCTCCTTCATCCTGATGATCTGGTTGATCTTGGTTTCGTGGTAAGTCAGGTCAATGAAGATACGCAGGTCAATCCCCGGAGCTTTGATGGCATACAACCCATCCACGATCAACAGGTCGATCTTCTCAAAGTCAACCAGCAGCTTGTCCACCTGCTCGGGAATCAGGTCCACGCAGGGCATCATACTCTCCTGCTCCTCCTTGTAGTCACGGATGGTTTTCTGGATTTTCACCCAATCATATTCATCCTGCCCGATCATATCAAACCCCTTGTTTCTTCTCCACTCCTCCCTGAGCAGGGGCTGGATCTTATAATAATTATCGGTATGCAGGACCTTTACACGAATATTGTGTGCTTTCAATGCTTTTCCAAGGGCATGCGACAATTCAGATTTGCCGGATCCGCTTTCGCCTGAGATCCCAACGATATACCTGTATCGTTCTTCCCTGGTTTCAAGATCCTCCAACACATGCTTGCAGATGGCCTCAGCAGCCTCTTTGTGCATATCATTGATCAATAAAATGTCTCCAAGCATACTGTACTGTTCATTTACTTATTCCAGGGTGACCTCCACGGTTTCTCCCGACTTCAACTCCTTTTCCTGGCCACAAAGATGTATTTTTATTTTGTCTTTTGCAGATTCTTTAACTGTAATTTTACAATCAGAACCTGAAATTGTTACCGCAAATCTGGTGCCACGGAAATCAAAACAAAAATCCATCGCCTTCCAGTGTCCCGGCAACTCAGGATCTAACACAGGTATCTCGCCTGATAAATCAAGACCGGCAAATGAGACCAGGCTGTCATACACCGTCCCGGCCATGACACCACAATGGATGCCTTCACCGGTGGTTCCTCCCTGGATATCGTTCAGGTCGCTTTCAAGTGATTCCATGTACAATTCCCATCCTTTCTCATTCAGCCCGGCCTTGAATGCGAGACCGGCATGCACCAGTCTGCTGAGCGTAGAGCCGTGCGAGGTTCTGTGGATGTAGTAATCAAAATTCTTTTGCACATAATCTCCCGGTACCTGGTACCCCATCTTTTCAATAATAGAAGTTACTTCTGCATTGCCAAGGTTATAAAAGGCCATCAGCAGATCTGCCTGCTTCGATAATTTATAGGCATCCGGTGATTTCCCTTCAGCCTTGAGGATCCTGTCCAGTCGGTGAATGTCTCCATATTTTTCCTTGTAGGCATCCCAGTCCAGTTCCTT
>CAYOSB010000487.1:0-1907 GCA_964406495.1 uncultured Bacteroidaceae bacterium
GTGGAACTGGTAGATCGGCCCCATCCACTCCGAGTCACGCTTGGCAAGGTAATCGTTCACTGTTACAAGGTGTACGCCTTTTCCTGTTAAGGCATTCAGGAACACCGGCAGGGTGGCTACCACTGTTTTACCTTCCCCGGTGGCCATCTCAGCGATCCTTCCCTGGTGCAGTGCCACTCCACCTATGAGCTGTACATCGTAATGCACCATGTCCCAGGTGATCTCATTTCCTCCTGCCATCCACCTGTTCTTCCAGTAAGCTTTGTCTCCTTTGATCTCTATATGATCTGCATTGGCAGCCAGGTCTTTGTCGTATTCCATTACGGTGACCTCGATCTCTTCATTTTCCTTGAACCGCCTGGCGGTCTCCCGGATGATGGAGAATGCCTCAGGAATGCTTTCCTGGAGGATCTCTTCATATTTTGTATCAATAGCTTCTTCGAGCTTATCTATCTTATTGTATATGTCCTCCTTCAGGGTGACATCCACTTCGGGATCATCTCCCTGTGCCTTCAGCCTGGCCATCTCCTCCTCTTCTTCCTTTACATGTTCACCGATTCGTTTTCTGAGGTCAAAAGTACGCTGGCGCAACTCATCGTTTGTAAGCGTGCTGAATGTTTTATAGACTTCCAGGACCTGATCAACGATCGGTTGGATCTCTTTCATGTCCCTGTCTTCCTTATTTCCGAAGAAGTTTGCTAATAATTTATTAATGTCCATATGTCAATTGAATATCTACTGTTCAAGAAACCACAAATTTACTGATATTATTTTTCTTATTGTGGAATACAACCTATTATTGTTTTCAAAGATCATACCATCTCTGACTGACTGCTGTTTTGTCATGGTCATGCAGTTCAGAAAGCCCGGGATACATGCAGTTCAGAAAGCCCGGGATACATACAGTTAAGAAAGCCCGGGATATATGCAGTAATCTCCTTCAGTTATATCTCCTTCCCCGCATAAAAAAAATCCGTTGCGAGTCAGATTGCCCACAACGGATCTTGAATATCAATTTCAAATACTGAAAATAACCTGGTTTTCTTTCAGAGATTATCTATCAGTCTGTGGGATTATTCATCCTCACTTTCTTCACCCCGCATTCCAAGGATGTCACGATCAAACATATAGAGGTTTTTGTCACCAACCAGTTTCAATTTGTCGATGATATCCTTTACTGAGGCTTCCTCTTCGATTTGCTCTTCAACGAACCACTGGATCCAGTTGTGTGTAGTGTAATCCTTTTCACTCATGCACACTCCGACAATCTCGTTGATGGAGTTGGTTATGTAGCGCTCATGCTCCAGCACAGCCTCGAACAGGCTGGTCAGATTATCAAAAGATTTCGGTGGCTGATCCAGACCGGGGATCTCCGCACTGCCGTCACGTTCATTGATGTACCGGACGATTTTCAACATATGCATGCGCTCCTCCTCTGCCTGCGCATAAAGCCATTCTGCGACGCCGCTATAACCTTCGTTTTCAGCCCAGGATGCCATAGCCAGGTATAGCTGGGAAGAATAGTCCTCTTTCTGGACCTGGACATTGAGTATCTTTTCTACTTTTTCATTTAACATAACTATAGTTTTTAGGGTTATCAATAATCTTTTACAGGCATTTAAATGATTGTGATCCAATCACATCATATGAATTTTATATGGTTACATATTATTAATGACCGAGGTTCCGAATTCAGAACACTTCAATTCTGTTGCACCTTCCATCAGGCGGGCAAAATCGTAGGTAACCTGCTTTTGCGAGATGGTCTTCTGCAGTCCGGATATGATCAAATCTGCAGCTTCATCCCAGCCCATGTATTGCAACATCATCACCCCGGAAAGGATCACTGAACCGGGATTCACCTTGTCCATTCCTGCATATTTGGGTGCAGTGCCGTGTGTTGCTTC
>CAYOSB010000488.1:0-1876 GCA_964406495.1 uncultured Bacteroidaceae bacterium
TATGTTCCTGATGTCACTTGTCATGTTTCTTCCGGGTTTGCTGTTTCTCTTTTTATCTGCATCTGCAACTGCGCAGGATTACGGACTCGGGTTTGCAGGACAGCCTAATTCAAAAGACCGGAGAACACAACTTGACCTGTTCCCGGAAAATTATTTTTCTTTTAACAATACCTTCGAATTATCCTTTCAGCTCCGCATCCGAGATGAACGGCCCGGTACTTTCGGCTACGTGCTTCGTATTGTCGATATCAACAACAACAATGTTGATCTTATCTTTAACGGTCCCAGGTCCAGCAGCCTCCAGGTGGTCTATGGCAACAAGCTGACAAGCATTTCAGTGCCATTTACCGACTCCATGATTTACAGGGGCTGGAATACGGTCAGCATCAGGTTCAATACAAGAAACCAATCCATTCAGCTAACCACGCAGGATTCAACGTTTACTGAACCTGGTATTCAATTGGCAGGTAAGATCAAGGTCTTCTTCGGACGGAATACATTCAACCCGGTTCAAACAACCGATGTGCCAACCATGGATGTGAAAGATATACAGATCCGGAAACGGAACAGAATCGTGCATCATTTTCCCCTGGATGAACTGGAAGGAAACACAGTTCATGATTTGAAGTCCAGTCACAGCGCAACGGTTCAAAATCCAATGTGGATCCTCCCGAAATATCACAACTGGCAAATGCACTTTTCTACGATTCTGAATGGATTCGCACCAGTATGCTATGATTCGCGGGGGGAACAGGTATTTATGGTCGGGGATGAGCAGATGAAGATTTTTTCTGTTATCAAAGATTCCATCCGGACCATTTCCTATACTTCCAGGTTCCAGGGACTGAATACCGGGAGTCAGCTCGTTTATGATTCCTTTAATGACAGGCTGTTTTGTTATAACCTGGCTTACAGGACCGTTTTTTATTTTGATTTTGAAGACCTCAGGTGGAAGGAAATATTTAATGGTCCGGACAATCCATACCGGTTGTGGTTCCACAATAAGTATTATGCAAATAGCGACAGTATGCTCTATATATTTGGCGGATACAGTCAGCACACCTATTCGAACCTGGTATTGCAATATGATTTTGGAGCGCATACCTGGGATACCATTCCCACCAGTGGGGATGTCTTTTACCCACGCATGCATGCTGCACTGGGTGTCCTGGAGGATACGGTATACATACTGGGAGGCTTTGGCAGTACTGCCGGTGACCAGGTGGTGAATCCAAGGCACTATACCGACCTGTTGGCGTTTTCACTGGAAGAAAACAGGTTTATTAAAAAATATGATTTCGAAGCCCCCACAGATGATATTGATTTTGCCCACTCCATGGTGTTTGACCGGCATGAAAGATCATATTATGTCCTGGCATCCTCGATTTTTCAATACGAATCTTATTTACAACTTTTAAAGGGGAGCCTCTCCGGTTCGGAATTGAAGTCCATGGGAAATAAAATACCCTACCTGTTTCATAATGAAAATTCATTCTCCGACCTGTATTTCTCAAGATCTTCGAAGCAGCTCATTGCAGTTACTTCACTGGCAGACAGGGATAAGAATGAAACAGTATTCGAGGTATATACCCTTGCTTTTCCTCCGAACCCGACGGTAGAAGATCGTACCACCGGAGAGGAGCTTTTCAGAACAAAGGCCCGGTTTATTTTCATCCTGTTCCTGGCAGCGATCCTCTTGTTTGTTATTGGCATCTGGGCCTACAAAAGAAACAGGCGGTTGAACCGGGAATCTGCGAAGGCGCATTCAGACACGGCACAAAATGGATCTGATCGCGATCTTAACAAACATACATCCAGGAAAAAATCGCCAAATTCGATTTTATTTTTTGGTGGTTTCCAGGTGATCAATAAAACC
>CAYOSB010000489.1:0-1875 GCA_964406495.1 uncultured Bacteroidaceae bacterium
GATCACCCCTGCCCTGATCGGTTTTCCGTCATCTGCCTTGAGGGGAGGCGGCAAAAACGATACCTGAGTTTTTTTATCGGAACATGATGCAGCCAGTCCTGCCACACCAACGATCCCGGCTGCGCCAATTGCTGTGGTGCCCAGGAAATTTCTTCTTGAAACTGATTTTTTTTCCATTAGTATTATTTGGTATTTGGTTGATATTCATATTCACATACAACCCTGAATCCAACATGATTGCAGTCGGAGTACCACCACAGGCTCTTCGGTATCTGTGGATCCGTCCTCAGCCATGCATCATGATTCGTCTTGTTCCGATCAGAAATCCTAAGCTCTTCAGCACTGCTGAGAAAAGAGCCTCCCTTGATCACATGCTCTTCTCCTCCTGCAACGACAAGTGGATTTGAAACCGGTCCGGGATACTTTGCATAGGCATCCTCAATGTAGATATCCTGGCAGAATTCTGCAACATTTCCAAGCATATTTTTCAAACCGAAAGGATTTGGCCGGACTTTCCCGGGAATTTGTGTCCTGCCTTTTGAGTTTTGCTTATAGATCGTGTAGGAGTTGATCACGGATGTATCTACTCCAAATAGTTTCGCCCGTAATCCGGCATCGGCATAATCTGAAACGTCACCCTCAAAGAAATAGGGACCGGTAGTTCCTCCCCGTGCCGCATACTCCCATTCCGCTTCCGTTGGAAGCCTGTAGGATTTGCCGGTAACAACTGACAGCCATTCGCAGTATTTTTCAGCAGCATAGAAGGTCATGGTGATGGCAGGCCGCTTCCCTGTGCCCCATCCCTGGTCGGGATTTCCATAGGGAGGTGTGGCACCCGAAAGACCGTCAACACCCTCGAGGATCCCAATGTCGGTGGTCCTGCCTTCTCCGGCAGTCTGGCTATACCAGGTCTGGAATTCATCCCAGGAAACCTCGATCTCTGAAATAAAAAACGGATCCACTGTCACTTCCCGGGACGGTAGTTCATCCGGCTGGGCAAATTTATCATCTGCAGCGGCACCCATGCGAAAGGTTCCTCCAGGAATGGCCTTCATATTGAATGAAACCGCGGATAATGGAATCCGCTCGGTAAAATCTTCAAATGTCTCAACAACCGTAGATTGCATATAGACTGTATCCGGTAATGACTCAGAAGTCCCAAAGTCAACATTGGCAGCATGAAGCACACCTTCGTGGTAATGACCGGCATCGATATGACATTTAATGCAGGAGACCGCTCCATCCTGCTGTTCGTAATACAGGTGTGCATCCATTCCTTCATGAGTGATCTCCAGAGGATAAAGGTTTTGATGGCAATGTACACAGGAAACATCCTTTGTAAAATGCACCGCGTTCTCAGGACGTGATTTCAGGTCCCAGTTGAAATCAGCTGAATCCTTGAAAATGGCTCCGTACACATCACGTAATCCTGTCACCACTTTCGCAGGAAGATACCCTTCTCCTTTGGGTGGCAGATGACATTCCACGCAGTGCACAATGGTCCCGGAAGCAGTGTTGTAGTGTACTCCCTGTTTCCATGACTCGGTAGAATGGGGATGAAAATGGCACCTGTTACAAAATTCATCGGTGGAGGTCGCCTCAACAACTTTATTGAATCCCAGCAATAAAAGGATTCCTAGAACCACTCCTGTGATGAGTGTCCATAGCTGGATACGTTTAAATAATTTTTTTGGCATTGGCTGTTTCTGAACCTGAAAACAGTCCTAAAGCTAATGATTAAATCAATTTGACCGCCCATCCATCTGCGCCTGCATCTAATTTATTCCCAATCTAAAAAGAATCATTCCACTGGCCGTTCATGCGGTCGATAATCTTCAGATCGGCATCCAGAATCGGGAATTGATCCACTTCCTG
>CAYOSB010000490.1:0-1859 GCA_964406495.1 uncultured Bacteroidaceae bacterium
GGGGGCGTTGCTTCACTGGATGACGTGCTCCTGCTCGAAGAAGCCGGGGTACCCGGGGTTATTATTGGCAAGGCGATTTACGAAGGAAGGATCAACCTCAGGGAACTTCAAAAATTTATATACTTAAACAGATAGAATATGCTGGCAAAAAGGATCATCCCATGCCTGGATGTGCGGGATGGCATGACAGTGAAGGGGATCAATTTTGTGGATATCAGGGAGGTGGGAGACCCTGTTGAACTGGGTGCCAAATATGCCCGCGATGGTGCAGATGAGTTGGTCTACCTGGACATCACGGCTTCGCACGAGAAGCGAAAGCTGTTTTCAGAACTGGTACAGCGGATCGCGATGCATCTGAACATACCGTTTTCTGTTGGTGGAGGTATCAATGAACTGAAGGATGCTGATGTTCTGCTCTCTGCGGGAGCCGATAAAGTTTCCATCAATAGTGCAGCCATACGCAATCCCCAACTGGTGGACCAGATCGCAGAAGGATTTGGCAGTCAGTTCGTGATCGTTGCTATCGATGCAAAGCTCGAGAATGGCCGCTGGGGGGTGTATATCAATGGCGGGCGCATTCCGGTGGAGAAAGAACTCTTCAGCTGGGCAAAAGAAGTGGAAAACCGCGGAGCGGGGGAGATTTTATTTACCTCTATGAACCACGACGGCACAAAGAACGGGTTTGCATGTGAAGCACTTCGTGCGCTTTCCGAACGCCTTTCCATCCCTGTGATTGCCTCAGGTGGCGCAGGAAATGAGGAACATTTTGCGGAAGTATTCAGGGAAGGAAAAGCAGATGCGGCACTTGCAGCCAGTATTTTTCACTACAACGAGATACCCGTACCGCAGCTCAAACAATACCTCAGGGAACAACATATCAATGTAAGATAATTATGATGGATTTTGATAAAATGGAAGGCATCGTGCCGGCAATCATCCAGGATGCCAACTCAGCCAAAGTGCTGATGCTTGGATTCATGAACAGGGAAGCCTATGAGAAAACCCGTTCCGAAGGCAGGGTGACTTTCTACAGCCGGACCAAAAAAAGGCTCTGGACAAAGGGGGAGGAGAGTGGAAACTATTTGGATGTAAAAGAGATCATCGGGGATTGTGATGATGATACGCTCCTGATCAAGGTATATCCCCACGGACCAGTATGTCATACGGGGGAGGATACCTGTTTCTCGGAAAAAAATGATCCGGATATCTCCTTCCTCCGTCAGCTTCAGGACCTGATCGCGGAGCGGAAAAAGAAGATGCCTGCGAATAGCTATACGACAAGGCTGTTTGAGGCCGGCATTAATAAAATTGCCCAGAAAGTGGGGGAGGAGGCTGTCGAACTTGTGATAGAATCGAAAGATGATGATGACAACCTCTTCCTGAACGAATCAGCAGACCTGATCTACCACCTGCTCGTCCTGCTGACCCAAAAGGGATTTGACCTGGCTGATGTTGTAAAGGTGCTGGAGGAACGACATAAGTAAGTTCCCAGGTGCTGCCGTCGCAATACAGCTTTGACATTGCCGGCGTGGTAAAGGTGCTGGAATAACTGCAGAAGTAGAGGTCGATGCAGTCCAATGTAACGCATTTTCACGGCTCGAAAGGCACAAGCAATCATATGGTCCTGTTCCACGGGGATCCGGTCCTACCAGATATCTGCCCTCTGTTTTTCCGGAAGGAACATCTTGTCGCCCGGTTGGACGTTAAAAGCCCGGTGGAATGTCACTACATTGGGCAGCGGTCCGTTCACCCGGTTGATGCCCAATGAATGCACATCTTCTTTGGTGAGCCTGATCATCTCTTTTTCACGGATATTGTTGGCCCATACATGTGCATACGCCAGGAAGAACCGCTGTTCG
>CAYOSB010000491.1:0-1847 GCA_964406495.1 uncultured Bacteroidaceae bacterium
AATAACTATCTTAATCAAGAAGTTCAATGTTAAAAACAATTTAAATATAACAAATAATTATAAAAATCTAATGCTCTCATATTTTTGCGGGCTCTTGTCCAGACTGAGATCGAAGCAATATCGCACAGTTATTTCGTGCGATCCGCTGCTGTATTTAAACAGCGGTGAAAGTTCGATGTCATAGGAGTAGCCTACTTTGATTCCATTCATCAGTTCAATTCCGAAAAGTGCGCTGATTGCACCCCCTACTGAATAAGAAACTCCTCCCCAAAACCTTTTATTGTATCTGACATTGGTGTTGAGGTAAATATGGTGGTCTTTCAGGTCTGTCTGTACCATAAATGAAGGCATCAACTCAAATGTCGGATTGGGCAACTGTATGGTATAGCCACCTACCGCGTAATAATGCCTGATAAGCCTGGTCTCCGCCAGCTCTTCCGGAAAATCGAAGGAGGTCTGGTTGAGGTGGGTGGTGGAAAACCCGAAATACAATTTATCGGTGGAATAATAGGCCCCCAGGCCCATGTCGAAACCGAAAAGACTTGCGGCATTTTGCGGAATGGCATCATCACCGGTAATGTCGATCACATCTGCACCATTCAGACCACTTGGATCGAAAGAATGGTTGGCAAGCCCCGCATTCAGTCCGATACCCAGCACCCCTAATCCAAAATTGATTTTGTAGGAGTAGGCTACACTTACGAACAGGTCGTTATTAAGGGCTACATTGTCATTCATCAGGTTGAGGCCCACACCGTGCGACCTGCCCAACAGGTTGAAAGGTGCGTGAGCTGTAAAGGTGGAGACCACAGGTGCATCGGGAAAACCGGCCCACTGGTTGCGGAACGATGCTGCAGCACAGATCATGTCAGATTGTCCCATGGCTCCGGGGTTGAATACCGGCACCAGGAACATGTTCTGACTCAGCTTGGGATCCTGCTGCGCGATCACAGCAAGAGATAAGGATGCTAAGAAGGTTATGCTTGCCAGTTTTTTCATGCTCTTTCTAAAATGCCTCTGTCTTCTGTAGTCCGGCATTTTCGCCGAAGTAAAATAAGTAAAAATTATCGGTCGGCACAAATATTATTAACACAAGAATGTTAATAACTGTCGCAACATTTCAACACCTTACCAACCTGATTTACGGTGAATTCCAATCTCCCGCATTCAATACAACGCAAAAAGCCGGGATTAATTACCTAACCTGTGCAGATATCTCCACCATCTGTCAGGAATAACATTATTGCAGGCCTTTTTGTAGTCCTCATACGAACAAGAGATAAAATAGTTATGGTTTGTGTCCGGATTTTTCACCGGAATTTCAATCCACCACCTTTCCGAGAGGGTACTTTTTATGAAAACGAGTTCCTGTTCAAGTTGATCTGGTGTGACAATAAATTTCTTGGTATGGGCGGATGTTTCCAATGGATTTTCTTTCAGCCGGTGGGATAATCCATCGATAAAATACCATACTGCCTGTGCTGCCAGGTGGCTTGTCTGGTCATTGAGATCCTTTTCCGGGGACAGCTCAAATAATCCGCACACTTTTACTTTTTCACTGAGACCGCCATACCGTGTAATGGCACATAGCTCATCCCCGAAGCATCCGTTTGGAGAGGGATTGGTTACGCCGGGTGCGTCGGAGTGCCGGACGGTATTCATATCAATGCCCAGGAAATCAGCATCACGTATCAGTGGTTCCGCTTTCCTGATGTCATTCCTGAGTTCCCCGATCCGCATGCTTTCCATGAACTCCTTTTCGAGTATATCCAGCTGGTTCTCAGCGACAAAATAGACCTGGTGCCCCAGGTTGGAATAGGTGAACCGTTGCTTGACCTCTTTTTCAA
>CAYOSB010000492.1:0-1846 GCA_964406495.1 uncultured Bacteroidaceae bacterium
GCTTTTTGGTTGCAGCGGGATTTACTTCGGCCGCCACACAAATCCCCCCGGCAATGACGGTGGCCTTGGGTTGTGCCCCTGACATGCCTCCAAGTCCTGAAGTAACAAATAATTTGCCTTTTAGCCCCTGCTGCTGATCGCCCGCAACCATTCTGCCTGCATTTAACACCGTAATGGTTGTTCCGTGGACAATCCCCTGCGGACCAATATACATGAAAGATCCGGCGGTCATCTGCCCATACTGCGATACACCTAGGGCATTCATCCTTTCATAATCCTCCGGAGAGGAATAATTCGGAATGACCATCCCATTCGTCACCACCACCCTGGGTGCTTCGGGATGTGAGGGGAAGAGTCCCTGCGGATGTCCGGAATTGAGCACCAGCGTCTGATTGTCTGTCATGGTGGCCAGGTATTTCATGGTGAGCCGGTACTGCGCCCAGTTCTGGAATACCGCACCGTTGCCGCCATATGTGATCAACTCCTCCGGATGCTGTGCCACAGCTGTATCCAGGTTGTTGGAGAGCATCAGCATGATTGCGCCGGCCTGTTCCGACCTGAACGGATAGTCGCTTAGTGTCCGGGCATGTATTTTATAATCAGGCTTGTACCTGTACATGTAGATCCTTCCGTAAGTTTCAAGCTCTTCTGCAAACTCTGGTGCGAGATCGGCATGAAGGGAAGTCGGAAAATAACGCAAAGCATTTTCCAGGGCCAGGATCTTTTCATCCCTGTTCAGCACCTGCCTGCGAATGGGGGCATGGCTGATCCCTTTACTGCGTTCTTTCTTTTCCGGCAATTCAGAAGGGATGCCCTCAAGCACTGCTTCCCTGAAATTTTGTGGATCCATGATTGATACATTTTGAGAATAAAATTAGTAAAATCCACAGTGCTCAAGGAGTATTCTGCAACATAGGATTCCTCAGCTTATTCCGTGGATTCATCATCCGGCACATTCGGCAGCTCATTCCGGGGGTTGATCATCCGGTTCATTCCTCTGTTCATTTCGTGGTTCATTGCCCGGTTCATTCCACTGCTCATTTCGTGGTTCATTGCCCGGTTCATTCAGCAGCTCATTTCGTGACTCATCGCCCGGTTCATTCATCAGCTCAATGGACGGTTTATTCCGCAGGTAACTGCAGGGTCCAACCCTTTCTAGGTCCCTGTAAAATAAAATAATTCACCCCAGGAAGTGCTCTTCTTGTTTCGGGTCCGGCATGTAACAGGTTTCCCTTTTCCCAAACCAGCGATACCGGTTCCTGGCGATCCAGTCATAGAGACCATTCCTGATGAACCGGGGGATGATCCATCCGGCAGACAGCAAATTTACCGGGAATTGTAATCTTGCAGCAATACGCAAAACAGCCGAGGACTTCAGGTAGATCTTCCCCTTCCTATAGAGGATCACCGAATCGGGTTCCGGAGCACCGGCAGGCACCAGGTGTGCGATCTCCCTGTAAGCGTCCGAATCGAGTGAAGCAAAATAAAACCGTCCCTTACTGTCATACTTCTGAATGAATTGCACCGAACGGCTGCAGAGTACACATATATCGTCGAAAAAGATCGTGTAATCTTTCATAACATGTAAACACCCCGTATTCATGCATGGTTCAATTCCAAAAAAAACCATTCACCGATTTTTCACCGGAAGTAGTGAAAACCGGCGATTGTGGCCAAAACTTTTCGTATTTTTGGAAAAACAATACAACGCTGAAACTATCAATATTCGGCAGAGGTATTTGGCTTCGTCGAGCTAAAGGTTCAGCGGTGCAATGACAACACAATAAATAAGATATATTCTGATGAAACCTTCATCATTGAGCATTTTAATTTGGCTTCGCCGAGC
>CAYOSB010000493.1:0-1841 GCA_964406495.1 uncultured Bacteroidaceae bacterium
GGGGTATATGATAAGGAACGATTTTATTTTGAACTGGTTCCATTTACCATCGATAGTCTTGACAATTTCAGCAGGGAGGCATTGAAAATGCAGGGGACTTTTGTATCGGCTGAGATCCTGCCACCCATTGAAATGGAGATGACCCTCCGGCCGGATAACTCACTGGGATTTTACATGACTACCCCCGAGGAGGGTATCCCGGTATATGGTGGGGATGCGATTTTCTATAACGATATTGAGATGAGCAATGCTGGTTTGCACGGGTACGGAACCCTTGATTATCTAACCTCGACTACCTGGTCGGATGATTTTCTCTTTCATCCGGATTCATTGATGACCATCTCCAGGAAATTCCTTGAACGGGAGCAGGCAACACCGGTTTCCTTTCCACTTGTGGAAAATGATGTAACGGATGTGCGTTATTATCCATTCGAAGATGTAATGCACATCAACCGCATCGAAAATGTATTCAGGATATACGGGGACAGCATCTTTTTTGGCGGTGACCTGGCACTGAGACCTGCGGGTCTGACGGGAAGGGGTGGACTTGGATTCCCGGATGCAAGGTTCGATTCTGAATCATTTCATTTTCAGGCAGCACGATTTCACGCTGATTCAGCAGGGATACGGCTGAAGAAAGCCGGTACGGATGTGTTTACATTTATCTCTGATGATCTGGAATTGGATGTCGACCTGCAGCAGAATGTAGGTGAATTTACTTCAAGAGGGGCGCATACCCTTGTACAATTTCCTGCTAATCTTTATGAGACCCGGCTCAACCGCATCAGCTGGTTTATGGACAATGATGAAGTGCTGATGACACAAACTGTTGAACTGGCAGAAAACCAGGTGGATATCGGAATCGATTCGCTGAAGACCAGTGGTCCATCCTACGTATCTGTTCATCCAGGGCAGGATTCGTTGCACTTTGTATCCCCCAGGGCCTATTTCCATTATGCCACCAACGTGCTGAATGCAGAGGATGTGCCGTTTATAGAAATTGGAGATGCCTATATTTTTCCGGACGGTGGAAAGGTAGAGATACTTGAAGAGGCAACGATGAAGCCGTTGAGAAATGCAAAACTGCTTGCCAATAAGAACACCCGGTATCACCTGTTGCACAATGCCAGCCTGGTGGTCAATTCCCGCAATCATTTCCGGGGAGCAGCTGATTATGAATATATTGATGAATTTGGAAATACATATACATTCCGGATGGATCATGTTGAAGTGGATACTTCTCTGAACAGTTTTGGAAAGGGAGAAATTACAGAAGCAGATAGCGTTATGCTGAGCCCGTATTTTGAATACAAGGGATTGGTCAGCATGGATGCAAGAAAGCCTTTCCTCGATTTTGCAGGAGGGACAAGATTAACGCATCAATGCGATGTGACAAGCTCCTGGTTGAAATTTGAAACAGAAATCAATCCCGATAGCATCATGATCCCCCTGGAGCGGAGAATGCAGAATACTGCCCTGAACAATATTTATGCGGGAACGCTCAAGGCCAGGGATTCCATACACGTTTATCCTACATTTTTGTCAGGACGCAAACAATATTTTGACAGGAATGTTACCTACTCCGATGGATACCTGTATTATAACAAGCGCAATAATGCTTACGCTATTGCCAGCCGGGAAAAATTGAATGACCGGAGCAGCGAGGGAAATTACCTGGCGCTAAGAACGGACTCGTGTGATCTTATAAGTGAAGGTATCATCGACCTGCAACTTGATTATGGGAGAATAAACCTGAAAACAGCCGGAACGGCAGTACATGATATTCCAACCAACAAGCTGAACCTGGAACTTGTCATGGGGATGGACTTCCATTTCAGTCA
>CAYOSB010000494.1:0-1838 GCA_964406495.1 uncultured Bacteroidaceae bacterium
CGATTCAGATCTGCAGCTTATTTCCAGGGGAGAGGAACTTTTCGCCATTTCTGAATACCCGGTAGCGATCACTGCCATGGGAGGTGCTGAGATGCAAAATTTTGCTGCAGGGGAGGAAATTCCGTTGGAGCAACAGAAATTATATGCGGTCAACAATGTCCGTTTTGCCTTACAGCGGTTCATTCCATCGGCAAAAATGAAATTTGTTGATGCCGGGTCTTCCGGACAATCGACCGGGATGGATGTGGCAAAGCTGGAGGTGACACTGGATGGTATGAAATCGGAGTTGTATGTACCCGGGCACTCCAATATAGAAGGCGAACCGGCTTCCATTACCATGGGGTCCACTACGGTCTCCTGTGCATACGGATCCCAGGAAATACAATTGCCTTTTGTGCTGCGGCTACAGGATTTTCGAATTGATCGTTACCCCGGATCCAACAGTCCTTCCTCTTTTGAAAGTGATGTCATGCTTATTGACGTGGAAAAGGATATCAGGGAAGAGCATAACATATATATGAACAATGTGTTGAAGCACCGCTTCTATCGCTTCTATCAATCCTCCTATGACCAGGACGAGCAGGGCACGATTCTATCTGTGAAGCGGGATGTCACCGGGACAACTATTACCTATATTGGCTATTTTATGATGATCATGGGAATGGTGCTGGCCCTTTTTACCCGCGGAACACGCTTTGCTGCGCTTTCGCGCTCTACTGCCGGTAAAGCGACAAGGATTTCGCTGGTCATGCTGCTCATGATTATGGCGGGCTCTTTTGTGCATGCACAGCATTATCCTGTTCCTTCGAAAGCGGATGCTGCTGCATTTGGCAGGCTCTGGGTTCAGGGAAAGGAAGGACGATTCAAGCCTGTCAACACTCTTTCCAATGAGGTCATGAGAAAGGTGGTGAAAGAATCGCAGTTTGAAGGACATACGGCAGACCAGGTCATGCTGGGTATGATCACCTTTCCTGATGATTGGAAACAAGCACCGATTTTCGAGGTGGATCATCCCGAGTTGCATCAAATGATCGGGTTCAAAGGAGCAATGGTAAGCTTCAATGATTTTATTATGGACGGGCGTTATGTGCTCTCCCAGCTGGTGAACGATGCATATAAGAAACGGGTTCAGGACCGGACAGACCTGGACAAGGAGGTGATGAAACTTGACGAGAAGATCAATGTGTTCTACATGGTACAGACAGGCGCCCTGCTCAGGATCTTTCCGGATCCGGATGCAGAAGATGGCAAGTGGCATGAAGTTTCTGAGCTGCTGAGCCATGATCATACCGTGACCGATACACTTGGCCGGGTCTTCCTGTTGTATACTCGTTCACTGCGAGAGGGAGACAGCCAGATGGCTGGGCAGATACTCGATTTTATCAAGCAATACCAGGAAGAGAACAGCCTTCATCATTTAGATGAAGGTATCAAAAATGCGGAAATCTTTTACAATAAGGCCAGGCCTTTTAACCGGCTGATCAGTTTTTACGGGATTTTTGGTTTCCTCATGCTTGCCCTCCAGTTTTTCAGGATTTTTCGCCCGAGAAAGTGGGTGGAATATATGTTCAGGATTGGAGTGATCCACCTTATCGCAGCATTCGTACTGCATACTGCATTCTTCGGTTTGCGCTGGTACGTGAGCGGTCATGCACCCCTCAGTAACGGGTATGAATCGATGATCTTCGTTTCCTGGATCTCTTTATTGGCCGGTCTTCTTTTCGTGCGCAGGACAGGGTTTGCCCTTGCGTTAACGGCTATCCTTTCCATGCTTTCCCTGCTTGTGGCGCATATGAGCTGGATGAATCCTGATATTACCAATCTTGTACCGGTATTGA
>CAYOSB010000495.1:0-1554 GCA_964406495.1 uncultured Bacteroidaceae bacterium
CCAGTGAGATAGTCATGTTCTTGCCTACCTTCACAGGTTTGTCGTATTTCCCATCTTCGTAAGAGCCGATAATGCGGTTATGGACATCTTTCAGAAAAATCTTCAACCCCTTTTCTCCCCTGAGGATCTCTTCGTATGATTTTTCTATCCCAATAACCCCGATGTAGTCTCCCATGGCATAGTATTCATTCTCTTCGAGGATCTTGTTATCCACCTCGCCAATATACCCAAGAATATGGGAAGCAACGGGACGCGCATAATTTCGAAGTGTCCTTGTCTGAAGGTAGAAACCGGGGAATTTGTACATTTTTTCCTGGAGGACTGCCGCCACATCGAAACTGATCTGTTTCATGAAAACGGACCGTACGCGCCAGGAGTAATTCTTGGCACGTTGCAGCCGTTCGTTCAGATTTTGCTCTGTGATATCAAGGATACTGCAGAATTCAGTTGTATCGAATGCACGTATATTATTGGGCACGACCATAATGTCATAGGCAGCCTGGTTAGATACCAGCAACTCGCCGTTGCGGTCATAAATCAATCCCCTGGAAGGATAAACGACCACGTGGCTCTGTGAATTGTTTTCAGCAGATACCTTGTAGGAAGTTTCCAGGACTTGCAGGGAAAACAACCGCACGATAAACACCAGCCCGATCAGGACCGTGAAGACAATAAACACGTACCTTCTGTTATCGAATGATTTCATTTGGTCTATTTCCTGAAGATAAAATACTGGCTTAAAATGATCGTTGAGGTGGTCAGAGCAGTACTCAGAATGACCCGCAGTAATGTATTAAAAAAATACTGGAAATGAAAAACTTCTATATAAAAGAGTGCGAAATGGTGGATGAAGGTAAGGATGGCTGCGTAACCTGCAAACCACCTGAAGCCATAATAATAGATTCGTGGGAATGTGTCGGGTTCGTATCCATCTCTGGGCGCAAACATACTCAGCACCCCCGGCCGGATGAAAGCGATCAGGACCGTTGCAGCTGTATGCATTCCCGGGGTATTGGTGAACAGGTCGATAGTCAGTCCGAGGAAGAATCCGGCCACCAGTAACAACCATCTTGGGGTTTCAAAGGGCATGAGCAGAATAAAGAGCACGTAAAAGTACGGATTCAGGTAACCGCCCAGCTGTACATTATCCAACAACAGGACCTGCACCAGGATGATGACAATAAAACGTACAATATTTCGTGCCAGAAGTCTGATCATTGCTCCAGTACTGCTTCAAGTTCTAACTGTTCTTCCCTGTTGAAATTATTGATTACATTCACGTGAAAAAGCTTTTGAAAATCGGTTCCCAGGTTGATACGGATGTTATAAAAGTTGCCTTCCTGCTGCTCTGCCTCCGCAACCGTGCCTACGAAGAGTCCTTCCGGGAATGCTGCGGAATATCCGCTGGTAACAATTGAATCTCCCACTGAAACGTTCGCATGATAGGGAATCTCATTCAGGTTGGCCATTCGGTGCGAATCACCCTGCCACATGAGTATCCCTGTGAAATCATTTTTTTTGAATTTTACGCTCAGTCGGAAATTCCGGTTGATG
>CAYOSB010000495.1:1564-1833 GCA_964406495.1 uncultured Bacteroidaceae bacterium
GGGATGATCGTGGAGTAGTTTTCTGAACTTTCCAGCACGATGCCCACAATTCCCTGGGGTCCTGTAACGGCCATATCACTTGAAACACCCTGTCGCCGTCCTTTATTTATTGTAAGATAGTTGAATTGTTTGAACAGCGTGCTGTGCACGATCTCAGCGGGGAAGTAGTAATAATCACCTACCTGCCTCGGGTTCACTACCGTATCGCCGAGCTGTTCATGGAGGGCACTGATCCTGTTTCTGAGCCTGGTATTCTCATTCACCAGCAC
>CAYOSB010000496.1:0-1816 GCA_964406495.1 uncultured Bacteroidaceae bacterium
ATCATTTATCTTTTATTCATGCTCAACAGATGGAAAGCACGATGTTCTCTCACTATATCAAGAGTTGGGCCGGAATGAAAAAGCCAATTCATTAAGCGAGAAAGAAGATAAGAACGGATGGGTACTGCTATTCGACGGGGAAACCACGAATGGGTGGCACGGCTATAATCTGGACAGTTTTCCGGATAGCTGGGAGATCGAGCATGGTTCAATGACCATGCTTACGCAAGGGATGGCAGAAAGTCAGGGAATCATTACAGAAAAAACCTACGGAAGTTTTGCCCTGAGTCTTGAATTCAAACTCACTAAGGCAGCAAACAGTGGTATTTTATACCAGGTAAAAGAGGATACCATATACACATTCCCCTATGAAACCGGACCTGAATTCCAGGTGATCGACCATGAAAACTGGCCGGATCCACTGGAGGACTGGCAGATTTGCGGGGCCAATTATGCCATGTACCCTCCCCTGAAAAGACCCTATAAACCTGTGGGAGAATGGAACCATGTTCTGCTGGTAGTCAACAGAAATCATGTTACCCAAATGTTAAACGGCGAGATCGTTGTTGAATATGAAAAATATTCTGACGAATGGACTGACTTGCGAAACAGTGGTAAATGGCAGGATTACCCGGATTACGGGAAATTTGACAAAGGGTATATTGCACTTCAGAACCACGGTACAAGGGTTTGGTACCGCAATATAAAACTCAAGCAATTATAAGATGAGAAAACCGACGCATTATATGTTCTTTCTTGCATTTGTTGCCTCAATGGGTGGATTGATGTTCGGTTTCGATATAGCTATCATCTCCGGAGCAGTGCCTTTTATTCAGCCTTACTTTGGATGGAACGAGCTACAACTCGGCTGGGGTGTAAGCTCGCTTCTTGTAGGTGCCATCATAGGGGCTTTCGGCTCCGGTACGCTAACCGAAAAATTCGGCCGTAAGAGGATCCTGGTGATCGTGGCCCTATTGTTTGCACTTACATGCCTGGCTACAGCGCTTGCCACCCGTTCAGCATTTTTTATTTCGGCCAGGTTAATTGGCGGACTTGCAGTGGGAGCAGCCTCTGTTCTTTCTCCCATGTATATTGCAGAGATTTCAACACCTGAAAAACGTGGGAGGCTTGTATCTGCATACCAGCTTGCCATTGTCAGCGGCATCCTTATTTCATATATTATCAATTTCTTTCTGCGGAATATGGATAACAATTGGCGCTGGATGTTTGCCACGGGAATAGTTCCTTCGATACTTTTTTTCACAGGCTTGTTATTTGTCCCTGAAAGTCCCCGATGGTTATACAAATCAGGTAAAAAAGAAGAATCTTTGAAGGTACTTACTTACCTTGGGGGTATAGAACTCGCAAAACGGGAAATTCTTGAAATTGCTCAATCGCTTAAAGAAAACGCAAAATCTGCTACCATTCGGGACTTGTTTAATCCGAATTACCGTAAAGTGGTTTTCGTGGGATTCATCCTGGCTGTGCTTGTGCAGATATCAGGAATCAATACAGTCATCGAATACGCTCCGAAAATATTTTTGGCAGCTGGAATGGATATAAATAATGCCCTGCTTCAAACCTCATTTGTCGGGCTTATAAATTTCGCCTTCACTTTCGTTGCGATTTTTTTTATAGATAAAACCGGCAGGCGCAAGTTATACCTTTATGGATCGATGGGTATGACGGTTATGCTTATCCTTTTGGCTTTGACCTTTTTTATGGATATGAACGGAGTTTTCGCTATGGTATGTGTATTGCTCTTTATCGCCTTTTTCGCAGCAGGAGTAGCCCCCCGTGAAACGTATGATCCGCC
>CAYOSB010000497.1:0-1786 GCA_964406495.1 uncultured Bacteroidaceae bacterium
ACGCGCGAGGCGTACAACGGTTTTCGAGACCGCCCCGTTCGACCACTCCGGCATTTCTCCGATGCGAAGTTAAAAAAATTGAAAACTCTAAGCTATTCTTTCAGGTCCAAACATGCAGCGCTTTTATGGATAAATAACAGCTGGATGCGAAAAACTATTACTGCACTATATATTTTTTGAGGATTATAGTGATTTCAAAGCATTTTGGGCTGCCATTTTCCCGGTGAGGATCGCGATGGGGATGCCGGCGGGACTGTAGGTCCATTGCCCGGCCTTGAAAATGTCTTTCAGCGGCGTTTTCACTGATTTAGCCACCTGGCTGAATTTATGTGTAACCGGCATGGACGGGTTCGTGTATGCCCAGCCAACAATGGCACCATCGGTGCTCCCGGTCATGTTATGAATGGTTTCGGGAGAGGAAGAAAAACGGCCAGTAATCTTCGAACGGATCCCGGGAAATATTTCCTGCATCTGATCCGTGATCAGCTCCTCCATGTATTGTCTGAACTCTTTTTTCCAGCCCTGTTCAATGATTGTCCTTTCCAGTTCGTGCTCGAATAATATGCTTGCAATCAGGGCTGTTTTTCCGGGCGGGGCGAGGGAGTTGTCCCGCAGCACGGGAATTGAAATTTCGAAAGTGTTGTATCGGACCAGCGCTTCCAGGTATTTTTTTATGGATGCACTGTCGTTTCCTTCACGCCTGACTTTTGAAAGTCCTTCCTTTGATGGGGTAATGAAACTATGTTCTGCCGTGCGCTCCCTGAAATATCCGGGATCCAGGTCGATCAACAGGTAGACGGTGAAGACGGATTCTGCGCCTTTAAGATCTTTCAGCTCATTTTTTCGTGCAAGGAACAGCTCTTTTTCTTTTTTGTTGCTGAAGCTGACTTCTTCGATGATGGAGTACAACTTCTTCAGGTCTGCGGCCCAGATCAGAGCACGATAACCATGTTTGACGCCTTTTTCATCCACTACATATTTCTCATTGGGATGTACTGACAAAATAGGGCTTTCCGTCATTAATTCAGCTCCCTGTTCCCTGGCATATTGTTCCATGGCCTGCGGAAATTTTCCGGTACCTCCAAGTGGATAGTAATAATCATTGTACAACGAAAAATAACTCAGGGCAAATGAGGTAGGTGTTCCCTTAAAGAAATGCTGGGCAATGTTGTCGATCAACTGCTGGTTATCTGTAAACTTCCTGAGATAATTTTCTATCGGAGTGTTCAATCGTTCAATATTCCGTATGGTCACCAGGAATTTGAATAACCATGGCATCAATGTCCTGAAAATGAATTTGTAGTCTTTTTTCAGATCCTTGAAGAGTGGGTTTTCAATCCCGTATAGCACGTTCATATATCCTGTGATCTTCAAAATTTCACGAATGATCTTTCGGATCGATTCCTCGTTCCCGGGAAATTCCCTGTTTAAAAATGTTTCATATTGTGCAATACTCTCTTTCCCTTCCAGCCAGAGCATGGAAGTGCCGGTCCCCAGTGAGACGTTGCTTTTGACTACATCCAGATGTATGCCCAATTCTTTCAGCATAGGGAAGACGATGCCGGAATTTTCTATAGAACGAATACCCCCATCCAAAGTGAATCCGTCCCGCTCAAATGATGAAACCAGGCCGCCGAAATAATTTTGCTTTTCAAACAGCTGAACAGACTTCCCTGCTTTTGCAATATAGGAGCACGCGGTGAGTCCCGCCATTCCACCCCCGACGATTACAACATCAGATGTTCTCACAAGTATATCTTTTAGTTATAGTATTAACTTACAATAT
>CAYOSB010000498.1:0-1779 GCA_964406495.1 uncultured Bacteroidaceae bacterium
GGCCAGGTGGTCAGTAAAATCTCCCAGTGTAATTTCTTCCCCGGTAATACTGAACAGGACTTCGTCTTCATCAAACTCAAAATTTTTCGGATCCCAGGTGCCTTTGAAAATGGTAGTGTCAACAATACCGTAGAGCGTTTCGTACGTACCTTCATTCAGATTGAAATTGTACTTGTCTTTCAGTTTATCCAGGTATCGTTCTCTTTTCACCCTGTCCCTGTCACCTTTCAGCGCGCGCGACTGCAGGGTTGATTCCATTTCTTCATAGGACCCTATTCCCTTTTTGTCTACCAGTTTAATGAGGTGCCATCCATAAAAGCTCTGGAAAGGTTCACTCACGTCCCCGGGATTTTCCAGGTCAAAAGCCACTTGCTCAAACTCCTTGATCATTCTGCCTGTACCGAACCAGGGCAATAACCCCTGGTTAGCCGCACTGTTCCTGTCATCGCTGTACTTTTCTGCCATCTCGCCAAAAGGAACGCCCGAATTGATGCTGTCGCTGATAGCCATCATCTTGTTTTTCACCTCCGCCTGCTCTTCAGCCGACATTTCCTGGGGGATGCGCAGGAAAATATGTGCTACTTTTACCTGTCCGATGGCGGGCCGTTCCCCGTGCTTCTTGATGATATGATATCCATGCTGTGTTCTTACAGGCATGGAGACTTCCCCGGAATCCAGCTCATAAGCTGCTGTTTCGAAAGGATATACCATCATGAATACAGTAAAATAACCGAGATCGCCACCATTCACGCGTGCTCCAGGATCTTCAGAAGTTGCCCTGGCTACGGTCCCGAAATCTTCTCCGTCCAGGATCCGCTGCCTGATCTCCATGGCCCGCTCATATCTTTTAAGGGTGTCCTCAGGAGAAGCATTTGGTTCCACACCCAGGAGGATATGGCTGACATGAACGTCTTTTTTCATGCGTTCGTATGCCTCCTTCATCAGTTCTTCCCTGGTCTCCTCATCGGTCAGGTAGGGTTTTGCAAGTTGTTCCTTGTAATTGTTGAATTCGGTCAGGAACTTTTTCGTGGTATCCATCCCCAGGCGCTCGGCCTCCATCACTTTGAGTTTAAAATTGATGAACAGGTCGAGGTATTCTTCGGGCGTCTGCTGGTTGGCAGCAATGCTGTTATTATTTTTATTGTAAATCCTTTCAAATTCGTCAAGTGTAATCTCTTTGTCGTCGATTGTCATCAGTATTTCCTGGCTGACAGCAGTAGCGAATGTCGCACACATAAAAAAGAAAACCAGAAGAATTTTTAATCTTGTCATGATAAAAGTATTTTGTCTAGTTAAGAAACGGTAATATCTTTTGCTTATTATCTGCTGTAATTTGGCGCTTCCCTGGTGATGGTGACATCGTGCGGGTGACTTTCTGCAACACCGGCATGGGTGACACGGACAAATTTTGCCTGCTGCAGCGCCTGGATGTCCCTGGCACCACAATACCCCATACCTGCACGCAATCCGCCAATCATCTGGTAGATCACTTCATTGAGCGATCCCTTGAATGGCACGCGGGCAACAATTCCTTCGGGCACCAGCTTATTGATATCATCCTCTACGTCCTGGAAATAACGATCTTTGGAGCCCTGTTGCATCGCTTCGACAGATCCCATACCGCGGTAGGATTTGTATTTCCTGCCGTTATAAATAATCGTTTCCCCCGGAGATTCTTCCACACCCGCGAAGAGCGATCCGGCCATGATCGTGCTCGCACCGGAAGCAAGTGCCTTCACAATATCTCCTGAATACCTGATCCCTCCATCGGCGATCACC
>CAYOSB010000499.1:0-1773 GCA_964406495.1 uncultured Bacteroidaceae bacterium
AGGTCATATATCATGAATCTTAATGATCAACTGGGTAGTTTTGTGATTTCTTCCGCCTTTCACCAGGAGGATATCTATCTCGCCACCACCGGTGGAATTTATCTTCTTAAATCCAACCAAAACGGTAGCTGGACACCCGTGCATATCCCGGGGGAAAATGAGCGTTACTTCCATAGCATCCAGGCCAAAGGCAACCTGATCATTGCAGCAGGGATAACAGGAACGTACCAGGTACATGAGGGCACACTTAAGCAGATTATTAAGGACAATCCCGATTTCATAAAGATCCTTGATGACCAATCAATCATCGGATCTGGCAGGACCGGAATATTCAGAATCGTAACACACCAGGATGGCTGGAAAAAGCAAAGCATTGATTCCACAATTCATCGCATTGTTTCTTATGCTGAATGTGACGGTAACCGGTATATAATGACCGGGAAAAATGAAATATTCCGCCTGGACAATAGCACATTGCACCAGGTTCACCTGGATATCCCTGTATCTGATGTATTGAAAGGAATGGTGGAATATAATGGAGGAATCATATTGCTGGGTGAACAAGGCATCTATTCCTGGGAACCGGATTCAGGGCATTGTATTGTTATTCAAACGTCAGAATTACAAAAAAAGCTATTGTCTTCGGACCTGGTTTTCAGCAGCAATGATCATCTCTGGAGTGTCTCCGGGGATGCAACAGGGGGATCCACGATCTGGAAACTGGAAAACGAATTCCTCAACACACCCTATTATGAGATCATGGCAAAACGGTCCTTTGGACAGGTGCTGGCTGTTGATGAAGCGGGAGATCACCTCTGGATTACCGGCAATAAAATGCTGCTGCGACTCAATACCGAGCCTGTAGGAAGTATGCCGAAAAATATGTTTCACATCCGTTCTGCCACCCTGATTGGAGATGAACAGGATTCAGAACCACGCAGGATCAAATCATCCGAAACATTCCGTTACCGGAAACAAAACATTGTTTTTGCATTGAAAAATATACGCGCCCAAAAAGCACCCTATCCCTATTACCGCTATAAATTGGACCATTACCAGGATGACTGGTCAGAATGGAGCAGGAATCCCAATATCGTTATTGAAAACCCCAGGGAAAGGGACTACACATTTGAGGCACAGTCTGTTTTATCTTATGGTCAATTGTCAGCACCTGTAACATTTGAATTCACGGTCACACCGCCTTTCTACCGGACATGGTTCGCATACGTTGTATACATACTTATGCTTTTCTTTCTCTCTTTCCTGATCTATAAATGGCGATTATTGCGCCTGAAACGGGTGGAAAACAAGCTGGAAGAACGGATCAGGGAACGGATGAAAGCCGTACTGAGTGAAAAAGAAAAGTCGGACAAGCTTGTTGCCGATCTTTTTCCCAGGGGAACAGCCGAAGAATTAAAAACAAAAGGTCGCGCAAAGTCCAGGAAATTTGAAATGGTCACCGTTTTATTTAGTGATATACAAGGATTTACAAGGATAGCCGAGGAAATGAACCCTGAATTATTGATCGATGAGCTCGATCAATTTTTCTTTTATTTTGATTCTGTAGTGGATAAATATAATATCGAGAAGATTAAGACCATTGGTGATGCTTACATGGCTGCAGGGGGGATTCCGGTGAAGAACAGTTCCAATCCTGTTGAAGTCGTGCTGGCAGGTCTCGAAATGCAATATTACATGAAAGACCTGAAGAAAAAGAAGGCTGACATATGGGACCTGCGGATGGGTATTCACACCGGACCCGTGATTTCCGGG
>CAYOSB010000500.1:0-1257 GCA_964406495.1 uncultured Bacteroidaceae bacterium
TATATGGTTCCATGGCGGATACCAACGCATCTTTCGACCTGTTGAACAGGTCTGCAATGAACCTGCTGTCCCCGGTCCATATAAAATGTACCTGTCCGACTTTTATGGGGTCCTCCACTACCGCGGTGAATCCCCCGTGTGCGGACCAGAATTTGGCAGCATGGGAAGCGGCAGCTACGACCGAGCTTTCCTCGATGGCCATAGGTACGGCATACCATGTATTATTGACCAGGAAATTGGGTGCCAGTCCATAGGGAATAAAGAAATTGGAAATCGTATTCTCGCTGAACTCTTCATACAGTTCCTGTGTTTCAGGGTCCTGGTGAAGGTGCGACCGGAGCTCGTGGATGTAAGATCCGGAAAGTCCAAAGGTATCTTTCAGCCAGTCAACTTTTTTGTCGGAAGACAATTTCGAAAATCCTGATATTGCCTTATGTTGTGCCATCTGTTTTATTCCTTTACAGTAAGGTATGCATATGCCATTTCCAGTCCGCGTACCTGCCCTTCAATAAATGTCCTGAGCTGGTCATAATCTTCCCTCGCATGTTCCAGGAAGGTGGAGGCCATGCCGTAAATTGCGGGTAACTTTGATTTTTTTACCAGGTAGTATCCGTCCAGGAAGTTTTTTACGCCCCCGGAGATGATCAGTTCCTTGCATACCGGTTTTTCTGAAGCGATGATGCTGTTCACATGGTTCACCATGGACAGGGCGTCTTCCCCGATATACGACATGGGTTCGAACAGGTTGGCATCTGCACGTTCATCCCTGAGCAGTTCGACGCGGGCAAAATTGGTGCCCCCGAACGCGGCAAATTCAATGGCTTGCAATGGGAGCTGAAGCAGGGCTTTCAGACTTTCAGGTCCGATGCCCTGTCCCACCTCTTTCACGATCAGCGGGTGGGGGAATCCATCCATGAATTTTTTAATCGTTTCCAGGGGCGGATATTTAAGTACATCTCCCTCCGGCTGGAACCATTCCTGCATGGGATTCACGTGTATGATCAGCCCGTCGGCCTGTAACTTTGTCACAAGTTCGTCTGCCAGGGCAGCTTTATTTTCGTCGAGCAGTTCCTCGATCTGCGCAATGCCCAGGTTGGCCCAGAGCGGCATGTCGGGGCCGATCACCGGCCGCATGTTGAAATCTTCAAAGTAGGTGTCATCGTCCAGGATGATCCTGCAGGATCCCAGACCCATTCCCATGCCAAACTCACCGCATGCTTTTGCAAGGTTCCTGTTGATCGTACCGGCCATTTTTGT
>CAYOSB010000500.1:1267-1771 GCA_964406495.1 uncultured Bacteroidaceae bacterium
CCGCCGGTCATGCTGCTGACCCACATCGGTATCTTGTGTTCCCTTCCCAGAAAAGTGAAGGGTTCGATGCCGCCTGCAGGGTGCGCAGCAAGCATGGGTTCGTAATTGAACCTGTCGTCTATCTCAAACCTCCCGGTCTGGGATTTAAAGGCAAGGTCGATGTGGTCTTTCTTCCTGGTTTCGAGTGATTCCATAATATAATAGGGTTTTACCTGATTCCAAGGTGCCTGGCAATCACCAGCCGGAGGATCTCTGATGTTCCTTCGCCGATCTCCAGAATACGCTGGTCGCGGTAGAACCTTTCAATGGGATTTTCTTTCATGAGTCCGTGCGCGCCGTGGATCTGCAGGGATTCGTTGGCAACCTCCCTGGCGATCTCAGACGTATAGAGTTTTGCCATGGCTGCTTCTTTTCCAAAGGGCTGTTTATTGTCCTTGAGCCAGCATGCTTTGTAGAGCAGGTTCCTGGCCAATTCAATTTTCAGGGCCATGTCGGCCAGTTTAA
>CAYOSB010000501.1:0-1762 GCA_964406495.1 uncultured Bacteroidaceae bacterium
ATAACTCGTTTAAAAAAGCAGATACATAATCCATCAACATCTTCAACCTCCCAATGATTAATCCAGGGCACAAAGATATTAGAATCAGTCTAAATAAATAAATTTTAATATGAAAAACCGCCTTTAAGAACCGTCCAGTGTATGGCAACCTGCAGGAGTAGTTTAAAAATCCATGTCAGTAACTGAATGATATCCGGTATACTTTACTCATATTTGTTGATCCAATTAATATTGGTATTCTATGAAGAAGCTCCTGATTACAATCACCGGAATCATTTGTATTCAACTGTTACCTGCACAAACCGCTGACTACGTGCTGCGCTCCGAAACCTTCAAAACACCGGTTACATCGGTGCAGGTATCCCCGGATGGAAAACGGATTCTTGCCGGATTCGAGGACGGGACTTTGCGTGTGCTGGATGCACATGACCCGGAAAAGAAGTTGGATATAGAGCAAGCCGGGCCGGCTGCTATCTACGATATTGAAATGAATCCGAAAATGGATGTGATCTTCCTTGCTTCAGGAAGCAGCATCCGGTTATATGACACAACCGGGACGCGCATCACCACCTGGCCCCATCACCGGAACACAATCTGGAGTATGGACCTTGATCCTTCCGGACAATACATGGCCAGTACGGAGGTCAACAAAACCTTCCAGCTCATCGACGTCTATGAAGGAGAGATTGAGCAGTCCATGCGTGCCCATGACGACATCACTTTTGCTGTGGCGTTCAGTCCCGATGGAAAATATATCGCCAGTGGTTCCAATGATAAGCAGGTATTCCTCTGGGACCTTGGAGGGCGTGAGGTGATTGCAGCATTTCAGGGCCACTCCGGCAACATTTACGATGTGGCATTCAGTCCGGATGGCAAATTGATTGCGGCATGCTCCATGGATGAGTCGGTTCGCATATGGGATATCGACAAAAGGGAGCTTCACCAGCTGTTGAAAGGGCACCAGGACATGGTGCTTGAAATTGAGTTCAGCCCGGATGGCAGGTACCTGCTGAGTGCATCGGCCGACCAGTCCATTAAACTCTGGGATGTGGCTACCGGAGAGCAATTGTATGCTTTCCTTGACAACGATGGAAGCATTCCCGATATTGAATTTATTCCTGGTGGCGATACTTTTGTAAGTGTGTGCATGGATGGCACATTGAAGATCCACCGCCTGCACCCAGAGATCTTTGTAATGCATTATTACCGGGAGGAGATCGAAATGGAGATGGCGAAAGATCCGTTATTCCTGCCTCGGAAAAAAGGTGAAAAACGGTCTGAATATGAAATGCGCAGTGCCAAAGCGAATGAGCGGAAAAAAGAACTGATCAACCAATATTATTATCGTTACCTGGATGAATAAGTCCGGTCCGGCAGTAGCTTGCTGTCCAAAAACATCCGGGAGGATTTTAATTTAAAGCGGATTGAAGATAATTTTGCACGCAATGATACATACATTCAGATATATTGCGAAACTCCGCTACATCCATATTAAAAAGAGGGATGCTTATCCCTATGCTGCATGAGTTCCGGGAAGCTTGATCCACATTCAACGTCTCAGACACGAGTGCTCATAAGATGAACCCGGAGCAAACAGGAAGCCGGATTCAACTCACCAGAAGTCAACACACACGCTAACGCCTTACAAAAAATATAGTTATGGAACTACCGTACGCAGAACCCTATAAGATCAAAACCGTTGAGCCAATATACAGGAGCACACCCGAACAGAGAAAGCAATGGATCAGGGAGGCCCGGTATA
>CAYOSB010000502.1:0-1758 GCA_964406495.1 uncultured Bacteroidaceae bacterium
ATAACTCGTTTAAAAAAGCAGATACATAATCCATCAACATCTTCAACCTCCCAATTAATAATCCAGGACACAAAGATATTAGAATCAGTCTAAATAAATAAATTTTACTATGAAAAACCGCCTATCAGAACCGTTCAGTGAACGGTAATCCTGCAGGAGTAGTTTAAAAATCCCTGACGATAACCGAATGATATCCGGTATACTTTCCGCATATTTGTTGTTACAACAACTCGTTCTGCAATGAAGAAGCATCTCTTGACTATACTCGGCATCATCTGCATCTACATTTTACCTGCACAGACCACCGACTACGTGATGCAATCTGTAACCTTCAAAACACCGGTTACATCAGTGCAGGTATCCCCTAATGGCAAGCTGATCCTTGCAGGTTTCGAAGATGGCATGCTGCGTGCGCTGGATGCACATCACCTGGAAAATAAACTGGAAATAGAGCAGGCCGGACCGGCTGCTATATATGATATTGAAATGAATCCGAAGATGGATGTGATCTTCCTTGCTTCAGGAAGCAGCATCAGGTTATATGATACAACCGGGACGCGCATTACCTCCTGGTCCCATCACCGGAACACAATCTGGAGTATGGACCTTGATCCTTCCGGACAATACATGGCCAGTACGGAGGTCAACAAAACCTTCCAGCTCATCGACGTCTATGAAGGTGAGATTGAGCAGCCCATGCGCGCCCATGACGACATCACCTTTGCTGTGGCGTTCAGCCCCGACGGAAAATATATCGCCAGTGGTTCCAACGACAGGCAGGTATTCCTCTGGGACCTTGCAGCTCGTGACGTGATTGCCGCATTTCAGGGCCACTCCGGCAACATCTACGATGTGGCATTCAGTCCGGATGGCAAATTGATTGCGGCAGGCTCCATGGATAAGTCGGTTCGCATATGGGATATCGACAAAAGGGAGCTTCACCAGCTGTTGAAAGGGCACCAGGACATGGTGCTTGAGATCGAGTTCAGCCCGGATGGCAGGTACCTGCTGAGTGCATCGGCCGACCAGTCCATCAAACTCTGGGATGTGACTACCGGTGAGCAATTGTATGCCTTCCTTGACAACGATAGAAGCATTCCCGATATTGAATTTTTACCTGGTGGCGATACCTTTGTAAGTGTGTGCATGGATGGCACACTGAAAATCCACCGCCTCCACCCCGAGATCTTTGTAATGCATTATTACCGGGAGGAGATCGAAAAGGAGATGGCCAAAGATCCGTTGTTCCTGCCCAGGCAAAAAGGAGAAAAACGGTCTGCATATGAAATGCGCATTGCCAAATCGAATGATCGGAAAGAAGAACTGATCAATCAATATTATCATCTCTACCTGGAAGAATAAGACAAGTCCGGCAGTTCCTTGCTGTCCAAAAACATCCGGGAGGATTTTATTTTGAAGTGGATTGAAGATAATTTTACACGCAATGATTCTTGCGTTCAGATACAATGCAAAACTTCGCTACATCCACATCAAAAAAAGGGATGTATATCCCTATGTCCGCTGAATTCCGGCTGCCTGATCCACATTGAGTCATTCAAAGCAGCGCTCTGAACAGGCGAACCCGGATCGAAGCGGGACCGGGGTCAATTCACCAAAAATTATCACGCACATATACACATTAAAGAAATTCTATCATGGAACTACCGTACGCAGAACCCTATAAGATCAAAACCGTTGAACCGATATACAGGAGCACACCCGAACAGAGAAAGCAATGGATCAGGGAGGCCCGGTATA
>CAYOSB010000503.1:0-1742 GCA_964406495.1 uncultured Bacteroidaceae bacterium
CTTCCAGTCCTACCATCCCGGGAAGGATGGAACCATCCACCTGTCCGCAAATCCCGCCCACCAGGTTCTCACCAATCTCTTCGGGAGGCACAATGATCATATCACATGTCGAGGTTCCCATGACCTTGCTCAGGTAATATGGGGCAACCTCCCCTCCCACTGCACCCAGGTGGGCATCAAAGGCTCCGGCCCCGATCACCACATCTGTTGACAGGCCAAGTTTTTCTGCCCATCCAGGTGAAAGATTGCCCACCTTTGCATCACAGGTATGCGTGTCACTGAACAACCGGTCCCTGATCCCGGCGAGCAGGGGATCCAGCTGTACCAAAAATTCTTCAGATGGGAGTCCGTCAAAATCCTTATGCCACATGGCTTTATGTCCTGCAGCACAGCGGCTTCTTTTCATGGTGCCGGGATCGGTATCGCCCACAAGCACCGCTGGTATCCAGTCGCAATGCTCCACCCAGGAATGGACAGCATTCCGGACAACCTCATCTTCACGCAGCACGTGCAGGATCTTCGCCCAGAACCATTCCGAGGAGTAGATGCCTCCCTCGTATTTCGTGTAATCTTCTCCGCCCCAAGTGCGTGCAAGCTGGTTAATTTCTTCTGCCTCCTTTAAAGCGGTATGATCTTTCCAGAGAACAAACATCGCATTGGGATTCTCTTCTAACCCCGTAGTGAGTGAGAGGGGTACTCCCTGAATGTTCACTGCCACCGGGGTAGAACCGGTGGTATCCACTGAAATGGCCACGATGTTGTTGCGCACCTCAGCAGGGACTCCATCCAGGGCTCCCACAATGGTTTTCTCAAGTCCCTCGAGGTAGTCCAGCGGATGCTGCCTGAACTGGTTTTTCGTGGGATCGCAATATTTTCCTTGCTCCCAGCGCGGGTAATTGAATACGGAGGTGCCTGCCTCCTCGCCGGTTTGGGTGTTTACGATCAGTGACCTGACAGAATCAGTTCCATAGTCAACTCCGATGGTATACTTAGCACTCATTTTGATTCCTTTCCAATGAATTATTATTGTGTTTTGCAAACAGCCGGTATAACATGGCAAGCGATGTTAAAAGGGCTTAAAAAATGAGAAGGTACACTTAAACTTTCCAGGTCGTTATTCCTGACCGTAATATGCATCTTTGCCATGCTTCCGTAAAAAATGTTTGTCAAGCAGGTACTGTGCGATAGGTTGTTTATGACCCAGCATCATATTCCTGAAAGCCATTTTTGCCACATACTCAAGTACTGCCGCATTATGCACTGCCTGGTCTGGCGATCTCCCCCACGAAAAGGGACCATGACCTTTCACCAACACTGACGGTATGGCATCCGGATCAAACCGGTCGAAAGTGTTCACGATCAACTTACCTGTTTCCATTTCATAATCGCGTCCGACCTCATCCTGGGTGAGGCTCCTGGTACAGGGAATCTCCCCATAAAAATAATCGGCATGGGTGGTCCCAAATGCAGGAATTGATTGACCGGTCTGTGCCCAGCTGGTAGCCCATTCGGAATGTGTATGAACAATCCCGCCGATGTTTGTAAAATTCCTGTACAACTCCAGGTGGGTTGGTGTATCACTTGAAGGGTTCAGGCTTCCCTCCACAATGGTACCTTCCAGGTCGAGGACTACCATATCCTCCGGTTGCATTTCCTCGTAAGATACACCGGAAGGTTTGATGACAACAAGACCCTGTTCCCGATCCACGCCACTGACATTGCCCCACGTGAACAGGACCAGT
>CAYOSB010000504.1:0-1700 GCA_964406495.1 uncultured Bacteroidaceae bacterium
CGGATGGAATTGCGCCTCTCCATCGGTATCGGTCCCATTGAACTCTTCCAGGACCACCTGCGGGAATCTGACGGAACAGCCTTCCGGCTGGCAGAGGAAGGGATGAGAACCATGAAGCGAAACCAGCGCCTGGTGATCTCAACAGGAAGTGAACACCTGGACGGTGAATTATATGTGGCGTGCGGATTCATGGATATTTTGATCCATGACTGGTCAGACGAACAGGCAGAAGCCCTCTTCCTGAGTCTCTCCGGCAAAAACCAGGTGGACATCAGTGAGCAACTTCAGATATCACAACCCGCCGTCAACCGGCGATTAAAAGCTGCACACCTTGAAGCAATAGATAAATTCCTTGAACGATATTCAATCATTATTTCAGCTTAATACGCAGGCATTGGAATGAGAGCATATCACTGGATACTGTTGGCAATACTGATCGCCGGATCGGCAATACTGATCATCAATACGGGGGATACAGCTCCGCGTGTGGATGAACGCATTGTGCTGAACTGGAGATTCAAACAGGGTGATGATGCAGCCTTCAGCGCAGTCAATTATGATGATTCCGGCTGGGAGTTCGTGTCGCTTCCCCATGACTGGATGATCACGCGGGAGATCAGCAGGGAAAATTCCTCCGGTACAGCTGGCGGTTTCTATCCCGGCGGTGTAGCCTGGTACCGGAAAGACATGTACCTGGGTGCCTATGATCAGAAAGAGCAGTTTTACCTGGTTTTCGACGGCGTATACATGAATGCCGATGTATGGGTGAATGGCAACAATGTCGGAGCGCACAAATACGGCTATATAGGATTTCATTTCGATATCACACCGTTTGTAAGGAAGGATACCGTGAATGTAATCGCGGTCAGGACCGATTGCTCAAACATGCCTGTCGATCGCTGGTATTCCGGGGCAGGAATCTACAGGCATGCCAGGCTGGTGGCCACCGAAAAACTGCATTTCCCTGTACATCATTCCCGCGTCACCACCGAATCGCGTGAAGGAAACCGGTATGTGGTATCAGAGATCGACGTGGTGAACAGGGAAAACCGGACCATCAGGTACAAGATCCGTTCAGACCTGCTGGCACCCGATGGCACGCTGGTCAGGAGCACGATTTCTTCACGGACGGTCAGGGGAAAAAGCCGGATGACCGTGCGCGAAGAACACCTGGTTCCCGAACCGCAGATGTGGTCTGATAAAGCCCCGGTACAATATGAACTCAAGAGCTTCCTGATCCATAAAAAGAAAGTTACCGATCATCTCTCTACAAAATTTGGGATCCGCGACATTGCCTTCTCTCCCGAATCAGGCTTCATCCTGAATGGCGAAAAGGTATGGCTGAAAGGGGTATGCCTGCACCATGACGGCGGGGCATTAGGCGCTGCCGTTCCGAATGCCACCTGGGAATACCGGCTTAAAAAACTCAAAAAGCTGGGCGTGAATGCCCTCCGCCTGGCCCACAACCCGCATTCACCGGGATTGCTGGATCTCTGCGACCGCATGGGATTCCTCGTGATCGGGGAAATGTACGACAAATGGGAGATGCACTGGAAACATTCTTCCAGTCCGTATGACTTCGAAAATACATATGAAAAAGACCTTACCTATTTCATCAGGCGGGATTTCAATCATCCGTCCATCATCGCCTGGAGCATGGGGAATGAAACCATTGAACAGCTGAAGGATCCCGCGGATGG
>CAYOSB010000505.1:0-1679 GCA_964406495.1 uncultured Bacteroidaceae bacterium
AGTGTCATCCCATGGTAGGACCATCCGCTTCGGTAAACGTAATTATTAAAGTAATCATCATTCCCTTTTCGTTTAACAGGACCCGAGAGGTCGTGGATTGGACCCGATTGAAATGTTGTTTTTAATCTTTCAACAACAACACGGTTGATCCATCTTTGCTTGTTCCTGGTTGTAAACATGATTCCCAGCAGTCCATCTTCATTAAATTCCTTGGAAGCACCGGAATTGTCCTCGAATATGGTCTGGTAGTAGAGACCTGCCCTGAATTTGCCAGCACGCACGTCAATCCTGTAATTCCTTGATCCCAGGTGATTTCCCAGTTTATTTTTTGCTTCGCTTGAATCAACCAGGGCCGGATTTCCACCCTGCACAAAAAAAACCCTTGTGAATGCATCAAAATCTGAAGGTAGCGCTCCAAATCTTGCATCGGGTGAAGTTCCTCCCCATTGGGCAAAATGGATCAGCCCCAGGGATGCATTAATGAAAAAGTCTCCGCCAAACCGGAGGTGCAGATGCTTTTGATGCAACATGACATTGTCTACATACCTGTCCTTTTCGAACCATCCATGGGCCAGCGAACCATTTGCTTTAAGATAGCCTTTGGTAAAAGGTACATCCACGTAACCGGGTGTCTCGATCACCAGTTTGGGCAAGGGACGGTGGTTTTGTGACCAGACAGTCGATCCAATGGATAGCATGCTGTCCTGATTTCCAATTGTCTCTTCTTTCATTCCTCCCCTGAAGGTGAGCAGGGGGGAGTTTATTTCCAGGTATCCCTGTTGAAGGATCACAGATCCGTTTTCCCTGACGGGGATATAACTCTCAAAGCCATAATCAAAACTGATCAGGGATGCAGATGAATCGGAAGCTTCTACCCTGATCCCGGCGATTCCTTCAAATGGATCCAGGTTGTACTTCCCGGACTGGTTGGAGACCATCCAGAAGGGTTTCGATTTTCCTGTTGCAACCGTGCCTCCACCATATAATTCTATCTCCGGGGTACCGATCTGGCTCAGGGCCAGGGAGGGAAGCAGAAAAAAGATGAATATTTGCAGTATTTTAAGCATTGTTCACTCTTCAATCAATTCCACCACTTTTTTCATATTCTTATTGAATTCGAATTTATCCGCCACCTTTTTCCGGGCATTTCGTCCCATTTGATCAAGAAGTTTTCGGTTGTTATTCAGACAATTTATTTTTTCCGCAAAATGATCTGTATCTCCGAATGGTACCAGGTAACCGGTATGTGCTTGTGTGACAATTTCCGGCATGCTGCTGATATTAAATGCAATCACAGGTTTACATGAAGCCATGGCCTCAAGGACCACATGTGACGATCCTTCATGAATCGAAGTGGAGAGGTAGATATCAATTGATCTGAGAAATTTAAAGACATCATCTACGAAATCAAGAAAAACAATCTCCTTATCCAGCTCATGCTGCATCCTACTATGCTTCAGTTTTTTTTCCAATGGTCCGGAACCTGCGATATACATTTTAAAAGGAATATTTTGCTCCTTTAATTTCCTGGCTATTTCAATCAGGTGAAACTGTCCCTTTTGTTTAACCAGCCGGCCTGCATTGCCAAGAATAATAGCTTCAGGCTTTTCAATGTCTCTTTTGAGGTGCGTTTCAGGGGCCCATTTCTGAAGATTAACGCCGTTATAAATGATGCTGAC
>CAYOSB010000506.1:0-1669 GCA_964406495.1 uncultured Bacteroidaceae bacterium
AACTATGATCGCATCTCAATCACCAACCCTGGCTTTGATCCTTGCATATGTCGGACTTGGCCTCATGCTCGGACTGGCCGGAATCGGTAGCGCCATTGGCGTATCTATGGGCGGTAATGCTGCCATTGGCGCCCTCAAGAAGAATCCTGATGCATTCGGAAATTATATGCTGCTGAGTGCATTACCTGGAACACAGGGACTTTATGGATTCGCCGGCTTCTTTATCATCAACTCACAGGGAGTAATCAATGCCTCCATGACCACCCTGCAGGGGGCAGCCATTTTTGCTGCAGGACTCGCGTTGGGCTTTGTCGGACTTTTATCGGCCATGAAACAGGGAGGTGTCACCAGCAGTGGTATAGCCGCGATCGGTTCAGGCCATAAAGTCTTCGGAAACACCATGGTACTCGCTGTATTCCCGGAACTGTATGCTATCATTGCATTTGCAGCAACTTTCCTGATCAGCACTACGCTGTAGCAGGTTTGCAGGCGTTCTGTCAAAAAAACAGATTAAGTGACAGGGAGATCACCACCAACACATCTCTTTTGTATCTTTGAAACGTAATCGCCTGCAAATACCAAGAGTCATGATGAAAGATCAACTCACTTTACTGATCGTAGACGATCACAAGATCTTCCGTGACGGGTTGAAACTGCTGTTGGCAGAATTCCCATTCATTGGCAAGGTGCACGAAGCATCCAACGGCCAGGAATTTCTCGATATGGTTGGGGAGGTGCAACCCGACCTGGTGATGATGGATATCAAGATGCCTGTAATGGGAGGTGTGGAAGCGACCCGGGCAGCCCTGAAAAGGTACCCGGATCTGAAGATCATCGTATTAACCACTTTTAATAAGGAAGATTACATTGAAAAGATGATGATTGCCGGCGCAGAGGGTTATATGCTGAAAAGCAGTACCCCGGAGGAATTTGAAACAGCGATGACCCGCGTTGCCGCCGGTGGTAATTATTTCTCCGATGAGATCGTCCGTACCGTGGCTTCCAGGCTGAATAAGATTCGAAAAGAAAGCCTGGCCAGAACCGCACCTCCCCTGTTCACCGAACGGGAAATGGAGATTCTCAGTTTGCTTTGCACCGGGCGCAATAATGAGCAGATCAGTGACATCATTCACATCAGCCCGAAAACCATCGAGAAACACAAAAGCAACCTCTTCAAGAAGACCGAAACCAGCAACACCATTAACCTGATCCTCTATGCCATCAGGAATGACCTGGTGCAGATTGATAAATAGATGATACATTGTAATGTGTTTCATGATTACCGGGACAAGCGAACTGAAAATTCAATCTGACGGACAAAATCAATCTTTAAGATTTTTTAACAATGTGGTTTTATCTATCTCATAATATGAATTTTAAAGTACATTCCCATCTGTTTTCCCCTGCTTACACCTGCCAGTCACTGTTTTAAAAAATAAGATCAATTTATATTTTTACGTTCGATTTTCCAGACCCTTAAATTTCAATACACCTATGGATATTGTTGTTGAAAACATCACCAAGCGGTACGGCCCGCAGAAAGCAGTGGACGATGTATCGTTTACTGTCAAAACCGGTGAAATCCTGGGATTTCTCGGACCCAACGGTGCCGGGAAATCCACCACAATGAAGGCCATTACCTGCTATCTTGCCCCCAACGAAGGAAATA
>CAYOSB010000507.1:0-1632 GCA_964406495.1 uncultured Bacteroidaceae bacterium
CCTCCAACACAGGGTTCTCTTCCAACTCCTTCTTAATACGTTGCTCCAACTGGACAGCAGGGATCTCCAGCAGCTTGATCATCTGGATCTGCTGCGGAGAAAGTTTCTGCAGTAATTTTTGCTGAAGCCTCTGTTTTAGCATGCCTTAATATATTAAAATTCCGCGCTCTTTGGAGTCCTTGGAAAAGGAATTACATCCCTGATATTACTCATTCCTGTAACAAACATCAACAGGCGTTCGAATCCCAGGCCAAAACCACTGTGCTCAACGGTACCGAATTTCCGGGTATCCAGGTACCACCACAACTCATCTTCGGGAATCTCCATCTCCCGCATCTTCTTTAGAAGTTTTTCATAATCCTCTTCCCGCTGAGAACCGCCAATGATCTCCCCGATCTTTGGGAACAGTACATCCATGGCCCGCACCGTTTTGCCATCTTCATTCTGTTTCATGTAGAACGATTTGATTTCTGCCGGATAATCCGTGAGGATCACAGGTTTTTTGAATTCCTTCTCCACCAGGTACCGCTCATGCTCTGCCTGCAGGTCCGACCCCCATTCAACTGGAAATTCAAATTTTTGTCCGGATTCCTTCAGTATATCAACGGCCTGCGTATAACTCATTCTGACAAACTCATTTTCCAATATGAACTGCAGTCTTTCCAACAGCTCCTTGTCGATCATCTTATTTAAAAAATCAAGATCGTCCCTGCAGTGGTCCAGTGCATACCGCACCAGGTATTTGAGGAAATCCTCTGCCAGGTCCATATTGTCAGTGATATCATAAAAAGCCATCTCCGGCTCGATCATCCAGAATTCTGCCACGTGCCTGGGCGTATTGGAATTTTCAGCTCTGAATGTAGGGCCGAATGTGTAAATGGATGAAAGCGCCAGTGCGCCCAATTCTCCTTCCAACTGTCCTGAAACAGTGAGATTGGTGGATCTGCCGAAAAAATCCTGGCTGAAATCAATGTGCCCCTGGTCATTTTTGGGCGGCGCATTGAGGTCAAGCGTGGTCACCCTGAACATAGCACCTGCACCTTCAGCGTCGGAAGCAGTGATGATCGGGGTGTGCAGGTAATAGAACCCTTTGTCATTGAAATACTTGTGGATGGCATATGACAATGCATGCCTGATGCGGAACACAGCACCGAATGTATTGGTCCTGAACCTCAGGTGCGCAATCTCCCGCAGGAATTCAAAGGAATGACCCTTCTTTTGTAAGGGATATACCTCGGGGTCACTTGCTCCCAGCAGTTCAATGCGTTCAGCATGAATCTCCACGGACTGCCCCTTCCCGAGCGACTCAACCAACGTTCCTGTTACTGCCAGCGAACATCCAGTGGTGACCTCCTTCAGGGTTGCCTCTGAAAATTTTTCAGCATCAGCAACTACCTGCATATTGTGAATGGTGGTGCCGTCATTGATGGCAATGAAAGCGACCTTTTTATTCCCCCTTCGCGTTCTCACCCAACCTTTGAGCAATACCTCCTTACCTATCTTATCTCCTGTAAATAATTCTTTGACTGTCGATCTGACCATTAATTCACTATTTCTGTTGCAGGGATTCCCCCCAATTCAGTTTCACGGTACAAAAATAAGATTTTTAAGACTGAAAAAGCATTTATGCAG
>CAYOSB010000508.1:0-1612 GCA_964406495.1 uncultured Bacteroidaceae bacterium
AAAGGTCCTTTGAAAGTCGCCCTTGTTTTGTGTGGTGTTATTCTGATCAGTATTGGTGGATTTGGTCAGAGTGTTCCGGACTATAAAAATCCTGAATTGGATATTGATAAACGAGTCAGTGACCTCATTGGCAGGATGACCCTGGAAGAAAAATGTCACCAGGTGGTAGGAAAAAGTATTGACTACAACCAGGAAGCATTAACCGGAAATGAGCGATTGGGGATACCTCCGTTCGTGATCGTACACGGTCCATTTGGAGGAAAATTCAAGCGTACTCCTCAAATGCAGATTGGTACATATTTCCCGGTTTCGATCGCAATGGCCGCAACCCGGAATCCGGAACTGGTCAAACAGGATGGAATGAAAATATGGTGGAGGATATCACCAGGGCCATGGGTGCCGAAATGAATTCATGGGGCGGCCTTGCGAATGCCGGTCCGGCAATGAATATTATCCGCGACCCTCGTACAGGCAGGAGTTTCGAGTACTTCACTGAAGATCCTTTCCTGAATGGTCAGATCACAGCCGCATATACACGTGGCCTTCAAAGTCAGAAAGTTGCAGTTATCCTGAAGCACTATATCTGCAACAACCAGGAACTCAACAGGCACGGTCTGGATATACATGTATCTGAACGAGCGATGCGTGAGATTTATATGCCCGGATTTAAAGAGGCGGTGGTGAACGCAGATGCGAAGATCATTATGGGAGCTTATAATAAAGTCAACGGCACTTACAGTTGTGAGAATGAATTCATACTGAAAGACGTGCTGCGTGACGATTGGGGATTTGAGGGCTTTGTATTGTCAGACTGGAGTGGAACACACAGTACGGTAGATGCAGCAAAGAATGGTCTGGATGCAGAAATGCCCCGCGAGCGCTGGTACGGGCAGAGATTGGTTGAGGCGGTGGAGAGCGGAGCGCTTTCTGAAGAGACCGTTAATAACATGGTGAGTAATATACTCCGGGTGATGTTCTGGACAGGGGTATTTGACCAGGGCCCTATGTACGAGACCAGTATATTGCGTTCGCCCGAACACCTTGAGACGGCGCGTATGGCAGCAGCTCAGTCGATGGTATTGCTGAAGAATGAAAACAATGTATTGCCGATAGATTTGGCTAAAAACAGGAAAATAGCCGTGATAGGACCGAATGGAGATTATGGTCAGCATTTCAGAAACGGCAAATACCATCCCGGATTGTTACAGGGTGGTGGAAGCTCTTCTCTCGGGACCAGGCAAAGCAGTATGGTAACTCCTTTCCAGGGTTTGCTGGCGAATGCAGGTGAGGGTGTAGAGGTTACATATGCTCCCGGGAGTTACGCGGAATCGGGATGCGGAAATATCCCGGTAAAATACCTCAGATCACCGGATGGCAAGGAGGGTATGCAAGCTGTCTATTATGGTAATCCCAGGTTCGAGGGAATGCCGGTTAAAAAAGAGGTAACCACTGAATTAAGTAATGTCTGGGTGGGCGAATTGGATATCCCTGAGGCAGGCGTGGAAATTGATGATATATCGCGTTTTTCCATTGAGTATACAGCAACCTTAACCGCCCCGGCAACACGCAATTATACCTTTGAAGTAAGAAATGAATCAGGATTTGCACAGTT
>CAYOSB010000509.1:0-1608 GCA_964406495.1 uncultured Bacteroidaceae bacterium
ATATTTATGCCGGCACCAATCCCGGGGATATCGTACCCGGAGAGAAACTTTATAAACAGCATTGTGCTGAATGTCACGGGATGCATGGAGAAGGAGAAAAGGCGCCTGCATTGAACAACCAGGAACTGCTGAACGCGGCTACCAACGGGTACCTGCTTGCAACAATAACCGTGGGTCGGGAAGCAACTGACATGCCGGCATGGGGTGGAGCATCCGATGATTATCCTGCACTCACCGGCAGGGAACGCCATGACATCGTTGCATGGATCAGGCACTGGCAGCGCATCAATATCGGTTTTTGAACCAGGTTATTTATGTGTTAAAAACTGGATTCTGAATCCTGGAAGTTAATTGTCTGAAGAAAAATGCAGCAGGTGAGTGGCGTTTTCTTTTTGCTACCGGCCAGCTAGGACTTGGAAATTAAACTATTTGAGATCGTCTATCTGTCAGCATCATACATCTCGATGCGGATATCAGGTTTTCTGAAAGGTTCTGTGGTAACAGTTCCCAGCTTTTTGAATAGAATAGTTCCGTTTCCATACAAAAACAGGAGGATCCGGCTGTAAATGAATAATTAATTTCACATAATTGTCAACCATGACTATATTTGCTTATACAGATGTTTGATGATGACTTTCATTCTTTGCAACCAATCAACAACCTGAAAATATGATACGAAAACTTACTTCAACCAGGCAACTAATCGCTTTATCCATTACGGTTACACTTTCTGTTATGCTGTTCCAGGCTTGTTCCAATCCGGAACAGGCAGGCGGATCAACTGCTGAAAAACCCAATATCGTGATCATCTACATGGATGACCTTGGTTATGGTGATGTGGGTGCTTATGGAGCCACGGAGATCGAAACTCCGAACATTGATGCCCTTGCTTCCGGCGGGGTCATGTTTACAGATGGATATTCCACCTCCGCTACCTGTTCACCCAGCAGGTATGCCCTGCTTACAGGAAGATATCCATGGAGGAATGAACGGGCCAAAATACTCTCAGGGACCGCACCGTTGCTCATCGATACCAGTCGTGTCACGCTTCCGAAAATGCTCAAAGCCGAAGGGTATCATACCGGTATCGTTGGGAAATGGCATCTCGGACTGGGTGACGGGAATGTAGACTGGAACACAAGGATTTCTCCCGGTCCCAATGAGGTGGGATTCGACTATGCGCACATCATGGCCGCCACACAGGACAGGGTCCCAACGGTATACATTGAGAACGGGTATGTAGTGGGACTGGATCCCGACGATCCGATCATGGTGGATTACAAGAATAATTTCGAAGGAGAACCCACTGGTAAGGACAACCCGGAGCTGCTGACCATGCGCTGGCACCACGGGCACAACAGCAGCATCGTGAATGGCATCCCGAGGATCGGGTATATGAAAGGCGGGGAAGATGCCAAATGGAGTGATATTGACATGGCCGACCATTTCCTGGCCAAGGCAAAAGCCTATGTGCAGGAACACAAAGATGAACCGTTCTTTCTCTATTATGCGTTTCAACAACCGCATGTACCCCGTACACCGCACCCGAGGTTTGAAGGGGTAACCGGAATGGGGCCGCGCGGAGATGTGATCGCCGAGGCAGACTGG
>CAYOSB010000510.1:0-1590 GCA_964406495.1 uncultured Bacteroidaceae bacterium
TATGGCCGTGAGCTGCGGAATGCCCACACCGGCTACAACACGGGTAGTGCAGATGGAACCGGGTCCGATCCCGACTTTCAACGCATCGGCACCGGCATCTATAAGTGCCCTGGCTGCTTCTGCTGTTCCGATATTCCCTACCACGATATCGATCTGATCAAATGTACGCTTGATCTTGCGGCAGGTCTCGATCACGCCTTTGGAATGACCGTGGGCAGTATCGATGACCACAGCATCCACGCCTGCTTCGACAAGTGCCCTGACGTTCGCTTCCACATTGCCGGATACACCAACCGCAGCAGCTACCCTGAGCCGACCTTTTGAATCTTTGGCTGCATTGGGCCTGTCTTTCGATTTAGTAATGTCTTTGTAGGTGATCAGGCCGATGAGCTTATTCTTATCGTCCACTACCGGCAGCTTCTCGATCTTATGCTGCTGGAGTATTTTTCCGGCCTGCGCCAGGTTGGTATTGCTTGTAGTTGTGATGATATTCTTACTGGTCATCACTTCCCCCACGGGCCTTTTCATATCCTGCTGGAACCGTAGGTCACGATTGGTAACAATTCCAATGAGTACATTTTCTTCGTTTACCACCGGTATACCGCCGATCTTATACTCTTTCATCAGGGAGAGGGCATCCTGCACCGTACCTGCTTTCCTGATGGTGATCGGTTCGTGGATCATCACGCTCTCGGCGCGTTTCACCTTCCTGACCTCCATGGCCTGGTCTTCAATGGTCATGTTTTTATGGATCACACCGATACCTCCCTCGCGGGCAATGGTGATGGCTAGCCTGGCTTCGGTGACCGTATCCATAGCTGCAGAGACAATCGGAGTGTTGAGGAGGATGTTCCTGGAGAACTTGCTGGCCAGGGAAACCTCTCGCGGAAGTACCTGGGAAAACGCCGGTCGCAGCAACACATCGTCGAAGGTTAAACCTTCTGCCTCTATTTTCTTTTCATAAAAAGACATTCTATCTTTATTTGATTAAATTTAAATGTGGCAAAAATACAAAAAAAAGGGCAATGATCCGGCTATTTTTCAAGGGTTTAAGAATTGTTAACAAATTTAGCACAAGTGCCATTTAATCAATGAAATATGAGTGATTACCATGATATACTGTGGCAATACTGGGGGTATTCTTCTTTTCGACCGCTGCAGGAGGATATTGTGGAATCGGCAGTTTCAGGGAATGATACACTGGCTTTGATGCCCACCGGGGGAGGGAAATCCATTACTTTCCAGGTCCCGGCAATGGCAAAAGAGGGGATATGCCTGGTCATCACACCACTGATCGCACTTATGAAAGACCAGGTGGAAAACCTGAAATCACGAAAGATCAAGGCCATGGCTATTCACAGCGGAATGACCCGCGATGAGATCAATATCGCACTGGACAATTGCATCTTCGGTGGATATAAGTTCCTGTACCTCTCACCCGAACGTTTGCTGACAGAGCTGTTTCGTGTCAGGGTACAGCAGATGAACGTCAACCTGATTGCCGTAGACGAGGCACATTGCATTTCCCAGTGGGGATATGATTTTCGACCTTCCTACCTGCAGATCGCTTCCCTGCGTGACCTCCTGCCC
>CAYOSB010000511.1:0-1583 GCA_964406495.1 uncultured Bacteroidaceae bacterium
ACAATCCCTTGTTGATGGAATACTCCACCTCCTTCGCTTCCATCATGATCCCGTTTTCAGCCAGGTAGGCAATTTCATTCTCCCGTGATATTTTCAACGCACGTATCGGTGTAATCACTTCAATTTCAGGTGCCAGCACCTGAATGGTCAGGTCAAAGCGCACCTGGTCGTTCCCTGCTGCTGTGGAACCATGGGCAATTTTCGTAAATCCTTTCTTCCTGGCATACTCAACGAGGGCAATGGTCTGTAAAGATGATTCTGAGCTCACCGAGAGCGGGTAGTTCCTGTTCCTCAGGGCATTTCCAAACAACATATAACGGATACACCGCCCGTAGTATTCATCAGTGACATCCAGTACTTCATGCGTTACCACACCAAGTCTTTTGGCATGCGCACCGATCTTTTCCAGTTCCGCTGCATTGAATCCGCCGGTATTCACAATCGCCGAATGTACCTCATAATCCTGCTCTTTTGCCAGGTATACGGCACAAAACGAAGTGTCGAGTCCGCCACTGAGGGCCAACAGTATCTTTTCTTTTTCCATCATGTTATGTCTGTATTATCTATGCTGCTTTGCTGTTTCCTGCGTCTTTATTGCGCTTGCCCTCATCCTGCTTTTTCGTCGTTGACTCTTTTGCGCGTTTGGTCTCAGCCGGACTTGGTTTCAGCATAGCGGTGCACAGGCAATGGGTCCTTCTTGTGCGCACCAGGATATCATAATAAGGACAGGACTGGCATCCCTTCCAAAACTCCTCATCATCGGTCAGCTCTGAAAATGTAACAGGCTGATAACCCAGGCTGCTGTTTATTTTCATAACTGCCAGGCTTGTGGTCAGACCGAATAACCTTGCTTCAGGAAATAATTCAGCGGATAAGTCGAGAGCCCTCGCTTTGATCTGTCCTGCCAGACCCTGTCCCCTGTATTCAGGATTTACTACCAATCCACTATTGGCAACAAATTTATTGTGTCCCCATGATTCTATGTAGCAGAACCCTGCCCAGGAGCCATCCTCGTGTATGGCAATAACCGATTTTCCCTCCAGTATTTTATTTGTAAGGTATTCCCGGCTCCTGATGGCAATACCTGTTCCCTTTATACGGGAAGCATTATAAATGGCCGTTTCGACATCTTCAAGGTATTTAAGCTCCTTTTTACCTGCTACGTATATATTGATTTTTGACATTTTTTCCTCTTGTTATTGTGAAAAATAAACTTTTTTTATGTTCCCTGGTGCGTACGTTTTGTCTTGCTATTGCTATTCACCTGTGTTCCGACCAGGCTAATGCACCTCTTCTTTCTGGAATCCCGGCATTTTTGTTTTCAGAAGGTTGGTCAGATCTCCCTTGGTCACCCCATCCCTCGGAATGATTAATATGGTATCGTCACCAGCAATGGTTCCGGCGATCTCGTATGAATTCAGGTTATCCAGCGCATAGGCAATGCTGCTTGCATGTCCGGGCAAAGTTTTCATAATGGCCATCCCCTGTGCGAAATCAATGGAAACAAACCCGGTGATCGGAATATCCTCATTTTCTGAAGGATCATTCAGTTGACGCTCCGTAAGCATATAAATATACCCTCG
>CAYOSB010000512.1:0-1576 GCA_964406495.1 uncultured Bacteroidaceae bacterium
CCTTTTTTGCTTGCTTCCTTTGAAATTAATATGCTCAATGATGAAGGTTTCATATGCGTGTTTTTAATTCACTTTTTTCGTGTATTTCATGAATGTCTCCTTCTCTCCAAAATAAAAAACTACCAGAGAGACGATGATCCATACAGGTTTTAAAATATTTGTAAATGAAACATCCTGCAAAGTTAATAACCGGTCGATATAAAAGAATCCCACAATGGTAATAAAATATATCAATATCTTCCTGAAGTCATAAGGAATAAGAAAGTGCTTTCGTGATAACAGATAAGATATGAAGATCATTACAGAATAGCAGATCAGGTGTCCCCATGCTGAGGCAATATATCCGAATCTGGGTACGAATGCAACATTAATGAAGATGGTGATCCCGGCGCCGATCATCACAAGCAAAGCCCCTATCATGGTCTTGTTTTCGAGTTTATACCAGATAGACAAGTTGAAAAATATCCCGATCAGCAGGTTGGCCATGAGTACAACCGGGACGATATGCACGCCTTCCCGGAATTCCGGACCTATAAACAGTTTGAAATAATCCAGGTAGATATTCACCACCAGGAAGATCAGCAAGCCGGGAATAATGAAATATTTCATCACATCTGCGTATAATACCTTCGCATCTTTCTCCCCCGATTTTGAAAAAAAGAATGGTTCGGCTGCATACCTGAAGGCCTGCACATAAAGTGTCATGAGCACCGCGATCTTGTAATTTGCGCCATATATGCCTAACTGCCCCATGGGATCAGAAGCCGGATCCAGCAAATGTTTAAGCAGTGTACGGTCGAGTGCTTCATTGATCGCTCCTGCCAGGCCGGCAATCAGCAGGGGATAAGAATATTTAAACACCTCTCTGAATAGTTTTAAATCAAATTTGCCCTTCACAAATGCAAAAATCTCCTTCGAAAGCAACACCATTTTCAGTAGTGAAGATACCAGGTTAGCGATCAACACATATCCCACCCCCAATGCGGGGTTGTAGATCTTGCTGATCCATTCCACGCTTTCGTAATTATCCCTGCAATACTTAATAAAGAACAGGTTGAGTCCGATGTTCACCGAGATCTCGATGATCCGTATCGCAGCATATTTTTTAGCTTTATTATTCAACCTGATCCTCGCGAAAGGAATCGCTGTGAAAGCATCAACAGCGACAATGATGGCAAGCCAAAGGATATATTCGGGATTTCCGCTATATTCCAGCCACCCTGAAACAGGCTCCAGTAGCAGGAGGATCAACACGACGAACAATGAAGACGTAGAAAATACCGAAAGCAGAATGCTGGTATAAATTGTATTTTTCCTGTCACTGTTGCTGGCAAACCGGAAAAAACCTGTTTCCATCCCGTAGGTCAGCACAATGAGCAACAGCACGACGTAAGCATATAATTCTGTTATGATTCCATATTCGTCTGTTTCGAATCTCCTTGTATAAAATGGAGTAAGAATAACAAAGTTCAGTAATCGTGGCAAAACGATTCCCATTCCATACACGGCGGTCTGACCAAAAAGTTGCTTGATTGGATTCACTGCTGATCTGCCAGGTTTTCTATTGCTTCATCTA
>CAYOSB010000513.1:0-1546 GCA_964406495.1 uncultured Bacteroidaceae bacterium
AAAAAAACATGTTCGTTTCATTGTGTTTTAGATTAATATGATTCGGTTTTTAATGTTTCTGAAACAAACATACAACCCGTGGCGCAAACGTAACAGAGCAAATCGGCAAGCTGCATGTAAAAATCGGTGAACTGATATTTCTGAATTATTCGTTAAAAAACCGGCCTTACCCGCCGGGTGATTCAAAATTCACTATTTTTGCGCCATGCCGGTAAAGAAGTTATATATAGAGACCTACGGGTGCCAGATGAACGTGGTGGACTCTGAAGTGGTGGTTGCCATTCTTCAGCAACAGGATTACGAGGTGACGGAAAAGATGGAAGATGCCGATTTGGTGCTGGTCAATACCTGTTCCATCCGTGATAACGCAGAACAGAAAGTCCGGAACAGGATCATGGAATTCGGAAGACAAAAAAAATTCAATGACAACCTGGTGGTCGGGGTAATCGGTTGCATGGCCGAAAGACTGAAAGATAAACTGCTGGAGGACGAGCGATCGGTTGACCTGGTGGTGGGTCCGGATGCCTACCGTGAATTGCCTGTCTTGCTGCAGGAGGTGGACAACGGCCAGAAAGGTATCAATACGCAACTTTCGCTTGAAGAGACCTATGCTGATGTCAGCCCGGTACGGCTCGACAAAAACGGGGTATCCTCCTTTGTTTCCATCATGCGGGGATGCAATAACTATTGTGCCTACTGCGTGGTTCCCTATACCCGGGGAAGGGAGCGGAGCCGGGACCCGCATACCATCGAGCGGGAAGCGCGGGAACTTTTCGAAAAAGGCTACCGGGAAGTGACCCTGCTCGGTCAGAATGTCAACTCCTACCTGTGGCAGGGGAGCCTGGAACGAGGGAGACCTGGAGAGGGGGAGATAGGGAGACCTGGAGAGGGGGAGATAGGGAGACCTGGCGAGGGTGTGCATAGAATAGCTGACGTGAACAAGGTGTCCGGACCTGCTGAAGAGGAGAATGAACAGGCAACTGGTACTGAAGCCCGGAACACAGTTGAAGCCGGGCAAGGAAAGGAGTACAGGTTTGAAGACCTGCTGGAGCGGATTGCCATGATCTCGCCCCGGCTGAGGGTCCGGTTTGCCACTTCGCATCCCAAGGACATGTCCGACAGGCTGTTGCAGACCATGGCATCCTACCCGAACCTTTGCCGGAGCATCCACCTGCCTGTTCAGTCCGGCAGTACGGCTGCTTTGAAAAGAATGAAGCGGGGATACACACGGGAGATGTACGAGGACCGTGTGCGGGCCATCAGGAAATACCTTCCCGGGGCAACCATTTCGACCGACATCATTGCCGGATTCTGCGGTGAAACCGAGGAAGAGCACCAGGAAACCCTTGCACTGATGCGATGGGCGGGATTCGACCTGGCCTACATGTTCAAATACAGTGAGCGGCCCGATACCTTTGCAGCAAAGAAATACAAAGACGATGTCCCTGAAGAGGAAAAAGCACGTAGGCTGAATGAGATCATCCGGCTGCAGGGCGAGCTTTCGCTGAAAAGCAAACAGGAGGATATTGGTAAGGTATTCGAGTTG
>CAYOSB010000514.1:0-1521 GCA_964406495.1 uncultured Bacteroidaceae bacterium
AAAATTAAAACTGATGCTTTCAAAAGTAAAGCGTTGGTTACAAAAATTGAACTGATGGTTTCAAGGGTTGAATGCCCCGGTGGTTAAACACAATAATCCTAAAAGCGCCTGTATTCCGGGCGCTTTTTTTTTGGTTCAAACATTGACACATGCCTGATATTATCCTATTTTTAAAGAAAAACTATTCCTATGGCAACAATCAAGAAAAAAGGGACGATCGGTATTTTAACGGGAGGCGGTGACGTACCCGGTTTGAATCCCGCGATCAGGGCAGTAACCATCCGGGCATTGCGTGAAGGCTACCAGGTGATCGGATTGCGACGCGGATGGGCCGGGGTGATGGAGATTCAGCGTGATAAAAAAACAGATAACAATGATTGCTATACCGTTCTCACAGAGAATATTGTTAACAAAGCCGGACGTACCGGGGGAACATTCCTGCACACTTCGCGTACCAACCCGGGTAAAGTGAAACAGGAGGACCTTCCGCCACACCTGTCTGAAAAATACAAGGACAAGGTAAATGACCTGACAGAGGAGGTGATCAAAAACCTGGAATTTCTTGGCATTGACTACCTGATCCCAATTGGCGGGGACGATACCCTGAGTTTCGGAGTGCGGCTCTACCAGGAGGGATTCAAAGTGATCGCCATCCCAAAGACGATGGATAATGATGTTGCCGGAACGGACTATTGCATAGGTTTCAGTACCTGCGTTACACGTACCATTCAGATGACCAATACATTGCGGACAACGGCCGGATCCCATGAGCGGATCCTGGTGATGGAGGTGTTTGGACGCTATTCAGGATTTACCGCCATGCTGCCAACCATGGCAGGATCGGCCAACAGGTGCGTTATACCGGAACATAAATTCGATATCGAGAACCTGACCGAACTATTGGTAGAAGACCGTTACAAGAATCCCAGCAAATATTCTGTAGTACTGGTCTCCGAAGGCGCCACGTTTAAGGGAATGGACAAAATGGTCATCCAGAGCGAAGAAAAAGATGCCTTTGGTCATGTCAAGCTCGGGGGTATAGGCACCATGGTTTCAGAGAGGATCAAACAGTTTTCGCCCAAATTCAATAATGGCAAAGAGGTGAATGTGATCAACCAATCGCTGGGCTACCTGGTGCGTGGAGGAGATCCGGATGCCATCGATTCCATTGTTCCCATGGCCTATGGAAACCTGGCCCTTGATTTGATATTGAAAGGGATTCATGGCAGACTCGTTGTGCTTAGAAACGGACGTTACGACAATGCACCACTCGATGTGGTTACCAGCAATTCAAAATTTGTAGATGTGAAAAAGCATTACAATACCGAACGTCTGCGCCCCCATTTTAAAAGCTTTGAATTCCAGCCATTGTTCATTATGACCGGCAGCGGGATAAATTAGTCTGTCCATAAAGTCCGAAAACTGTGTTACTGCAAAAATTCTAAATCCTCGAATACATTAGTATACTGCGGTTTAAAATTTTTGCGCGCCTTGCCCGTGCACCGTCGCCGAAGCTATGAC
>CAYOSB010000515.1:0-1510 GCA_964406495.1 uncultured Bacteroidaceae bacterium
GATCGATGAGGATCTGATGGACGCTGCCAACCTGATTGAGAACGAAAAGGTACAGGTAGTCAACATCAATAACGGGGAAAGGCTGGAAACCTATGTGATCAAAGGAGAGAGAGGAACCGGCGTGATTTGCATGAATGGAGCTGCTGCCAGGAAAGTACAGGTGGGAGACATCATCATCGTCATCTCCTATGCCAGCATGGATTTTGAAGCAGCAAAAACGTTCAAACCCAATATTATCTTCCCGGATACTGCTACCAATAAACTTACCTGACCCTGCTTTGAGAAAAAAGATCCGTCAAATAATAAGGTTCTCTGTTTTTCTTTCAGTGGGTATACTCCTTCTCTATTTTGCATTCAGGGGAATCGATTTTTCGGAAATGTGGCAGCACTTTAAAGGTGCAAAATACAGCTGGATCGGGCTATCGCTGGTATTTGCCATTATTTCACACCTCAGCCGGGCCAAACGATGGATCATCCTGATCGAGCCGCTGAAATACAGGCCAAAACTCTGGAACACTTTCAATGCCACCCTGTTCGGATACCTTTCGAATTACGCACTTCCCCGGGCAGGTGAAGTGGCCAGGTGCGTCGCCCTGGGCCGGAAAGAAAAAATACCGGTCGACGCACTGATCGGAACAGTGATTGTTGAACGGGCCATCGACCTGATCTCCATGTTCATTATCATGATCGTGCTGCTGGTGGCTCGTTTTGAGAAGTTCGGGGCATTCTTCAGTGAATATATTTTCCAACCCCTGGGCGAGAAAATCTCAGGTGTTTTCGGGGAAACCATCCTCTTTTGGATCATCCTTGCCGCCATCCTCATGGCAACCGCCGTGGTGCTCTTCATACTGCGCGAAAGAATGTTGAAACTGAAACTGGCACAAAAGATCGAGAAACTCCTGAGAGGCGTGGCAGACGGACTGAAAACGGTGTGGAAAATGGAGCGGAAATGGGAGTTCCTGTTTCATACGGTCTTTATCTGGATCAACTATGCGATGATGACCTGGGTGATCGTCTTCTCCCTGCCGGATATTACCGGGGACCTGAAATTCGTTGACGGTATTTTCCTGCTGGTCATCGGCAGCATGGGAATGGCAGTGCCGGTGCAAAGCGGGATCGGTGCCTTCCACTGGATCGTCTCCCGGGGACTTCATTATGTATACGGACTTGATCTTACCGAGGGACTGGTATTTGCCACCTTGCAGCATGAGTCCCAGACCCTGCTGATCCTCTTACTGGGAAGCCTCTCCATGGTCTTCCTCTTTTCAAAAAGATACAAACCGAAACCTGTTCCTGAATTTTCTGAAATTGAACCTGAAGGACCACATACTGGGTAAAATCGTCTCCGCAGATGCCATCCGCAGCAGGTTGCGTGAAACCGGGACAAAAGACCGCACCATTGTATTTACCAACGGCTGCTTCGACCTGCTGCACCCGGGTCATATCCATGTCCTGGCAGCAGCCCGGGAGGAAGGGGATGTACTGGTCGTGGGACTGAATTCCGATGCCT